>NZ_JAOPXI010000133.1 GCF_025965215.1 Marmoricola sp. | reverse complement strand
ACCAACCAGATCCAGCGGATGGTCATCAGCCGCGGGCTCGAGAACGACAACCACGGCACGATCACGCGGAGGCCGTAGCGATCAACGGTCAGGGTCCTGCGGAGGGTGGAACGTAGGCGGTTCGGAGTCGCGCATCGCACCCCAGTTGCCGATGATCACCGCGACCGGCGGGATCAGCGCAGCAAGGATGCTCATCCCCACCGCGGCGGGGATGGACCAGAAGCGCACCACGTTCCAGGCAAGCAGAATCAGGACGACACACGTGCCCATCAACCAGAAGTACAGGCGCCGCGGCAACGAACGGTCCATGTACTGAACCTACGCGCCGGCACCCATCCAAGCCACTGTGCGCTCGGCGATCTCGACGCCGACGTCCTCCTGCACGAAGTGGCTGCCGTCAAGCCGGTCGTGCGGCTGGCCGGCGGTGCCGGGGATGTGGTCCAGCAACGCCTTGTCGGCTCGGCCGAGGATCGGGTCATGGCGGCCGAAGAGCGTGAGGAACGGCTTGTCCCAGTGCCCCAGCGCCTCCCATGCCTCCCGGTTTGCCGCCGTCGCCGGGTCGTCAGGGCTGATCGGCACCAGGCGAGGGAACGCCCGGGCTCCGGCCTTGTACTTCGAGCTCGGGAAGGGTGCGTCGTACGCCGCCCGCTCACCGGCTGACAGCGTCCGCCGGGTACCGGTCGCGACGATCCGCCCGATCGGGAGCACCGGTGAGTACACCGCGAAGTTCTTCCACACCTTGAACGCGATCCCCGGATCGGTGTCACCGGTGGGCAGGAAGCCGTTGGCCACGACGATCCTGGCGAACCTGTCCGGGTTCTCGGCTGCCAGTCGCAAGCCCAGCAACGAACCCCAGTCCTGGCAGACCAGCGTGATCCCGCGCAGGTCGAGGGCGTCGACCCACGCACCCAGCCAGTCCAGGTGCCTCTGGTAGGAGTAGTCGTCCAGCCGGGCAGGCTTGTCGGACTTGCCGAAACCGATCAGGTCAGGAGCCAGCGCACGCAGGCCGGCGCCAGCGAAGACCGGGATCATCGCCCGGTACAGGTAGCTCCACGTCGGCTCGCCGTGCAGCATCAGCACCGGAGCGCCGTCGGCCGGACCCTCATCCACGTAGTGCATCCGCAGGTCGTCGGCGAGCTCGAGGTAGTGCGGGGCGAACGGGTAGTCCGGCAGCCCGTCGAACCGCGCGTCGGGGGTACGAAGGGCGTCCATGAGAACTCCTAGGCAGAGGCGTTGGGAACGAGGGCGTCGCGCGTGATCGCGGCCAGGTCGGCCGTTCCCGCGAGCGCCATGGTGAGGTCGAGCTCGGCGATCACGTTGGCCACCACCTCGGTGACCCCGCGCTCTCCGGCCACGGCCAGTCCGTACATGTACGGCCGGCCGAGCAGGACGGCGTCCGCGCCGAGCGCCAGCGCGGTGAAGACGTCCGCACCCGTGCGGATGCCGCTGTCGAGCAGCACCGTCGGCTCGCTGCCCACGGACTCGCGGACCATCACCAGGGCGTCGAGCGAGGCGACCGCGTTGTCGACCTGGCGACCCCCGTGGTTGGAGACCACGATCGCGTCCACGCCCGAGCCGAAGGCACGCTTCGCGTCATCGGGATGCAGGATCCCCTTGAGCACCACGGGCAGCTTCGTGCGTTCGCGCAGGGTCGCCAGGTGGTCCCAGCTCAGGCCGGGGTTGGAGTAGATGTCGAGGAACGTCTCGACCGCGGCGCGCGGCTCGGGTGAGCGCAGGTTGTCCAGGAAAGAGCCCGGATGGTTCCGGGTCATCGACAGCAGCGTCCTGATCGCACCCAGGGTGACTTCCGTGGCCGCTCTCGTGCCGGCCGCACCGGCCGCACCGGCCGCACCGGCCGCGGCGATGCGGTCGCGGACGATCTCGGCGAACCGGGGATCCGCGGTGTACTGGGCGATCCCGAGGCCGCGGCTGAACGGCAGCGAGCCGAGGTTGAGGTCCTGTGGCCGCCAGCCGAGCAGGGTGGTGTCCAGGGTGACGACGAGCGCACCGGCCCCGATCGCCTCGGCCCTCGAGATCATGCTGTCGACGAGGGCCTCGTCGGTGCTCCAGTACAGCTGGACCCAACGAGGCGAGTCGCCCATCGCGGCGGCGCACTCCTCCATCGGGTTGCAGCCCTGGTTGGAGAAGACGTACGGCACCCCGTTGGCGGCCGCACCCCGCGCAATCTTCACGTCACTGTCCTCAGCCATCAGCGCGCCGGCACCGACGGGGGCAAGCAGCACCGGTGCGGGCAGGTGGGTGCCGAGCAGGTCGAGGGACAGGTCGCGCGTGGTGTTGCCGTGCGCCATCCGCGGCACGATCGCCCAGCGGTCGAAGGCGGCCCGGTTGTTGCGCATGGTCCGGCCCTCGCCGGCTCCCCCGGCGACGTACGCCCACGCTGTCGGGGTACTGGCGTGCTGGGCTCGGGCCTCGAGGGTCGCGAAGTCGGTCGGCACGGCGGGCAGTCGTCCGAAGACGCCCTCGCGGTAGATGCTCTCCTGGCGGATGCGGCCGGGGCCCTTGGCTGGGATCTCAGTGCTCACAGGGGTGAGCGTAGGGCGTACTCGGGTCGGTCAGGCCGTGTCGTGGGCGCCGATGGCGATGATCTCGCAGGCCACGCTGAGCTGGACCTGGAGGACCGGCGACATCTCGGGGGCACCGAGCGACAGCAGCAGCGCAGCCGAGCTGCGGGCGCGCTGGCCGACGTGCCCGTCAGGCAGGTTCCGGCTCAACGTCCAGCTGAAGGCGATCGCCTCGGAACAGAGCTGAGCGACCCAGGCGCGATCGGTCCCGGTACGCAGCAGGCGGTCGTCGAGGTCTTCGACCAGCGCGCCGATCAGTGCCGTTGCGGGAAGTGCGTTCATGTCCTCTTCAACGAGAACGGGGCCCATTTGTTACGAATGCCGCAAAGGACGTGGCTCACACCTCGCGGACCTCGACGCCCCTCCAGAATGCCACCCGGCCGGCGACCATCATCGCCTCGGGCAGCGGGTCCGGGTAGTACCAGGCAGCGTCCGCGTTGGTCTCACCGTCGACCGTCACCGAGTAGTACGAGGCCGTCCCCTTCCGCGGGCACAGGGTGTGGGTCTCCGTCCCGCTGAAGTGATCCCGGTTGAGCGACTCTGCCGGGAAGTAGTGGTTGCCCTCGACGACCACCGTGTCCGCGCTGCTGGCGAGCACCGCCCCGTGCCACGTTGCCTGCATCGTCATGACGACATTCCTACCGTGTGGTTCCAAGGGGCGTGACACGATGCCGCTCGTGCCACGCAACGCCATCAGCCCGATGCCCCCGCTGGCCGAGGGGATCGGCCTCCCGTGGGACGTCCCGGTCGACGACGCGGTCGCCGAGATTGCCCGGGCCCGGGCAGTCCACGGCGACACCTTCGTGGTCGAGAGCGGCCGGGACCGGTACCTGTTCACGTTCTCGGCGACCGGCGTCGAGTCCTTCTACGCCCTCGCCGAGGACAAGGCGAGCAAGGGAGTCGCGGACTACCTGATGCTGCGACGCAAGCTCCCCGAGGAGATCTTCGACGGCCGGCGCACCTTGCCCGGATCGCTGTTCCGCAAGGGTGACGTCGCCTCCTACCTGGTCAACCTCGAGCACGCCCTGGCCGCCACCCGCGCCGAGCTCGGTCCGTCCGGCAGGGTCGACGTCTTCGCTCTGACCCGACGGATCGCACACCGGATGGGCCTCGCCTCCTGGGCCGGACCGGGGTGTGCCGACGGAGAGTCCTTCGAGCGGCTCGTCGTCGCGTTCGACGCCCTCGACGGCGCCGACGCGTTCGTCCACCCCGACGCGATGGCCGCTGTCGCCGCGTCCGGCAAGGCTGCCGAGCACGCGGCGCTCGCCGAGATCACCGAGGTCATCGGTGCCGCCGTCGACCGCAGGCCGGCCACCGACCTGTTCGCCCGGATCGTGGCCGCGTGGGACCCCGAGCCGGACCCGGTACGACGGGCAGGGGTCGCGTGGGACGTCGCGCTGATCCACATCGCCTCGATGTCGAACCTGGCCTCGGCGCTGGGCTGGGCGCTGGTCGACCTGGTCGAGCACCCCGACGCCCAGGCCGCCGTCGTCGCCGGTGATCGGGAGCTGGCGGACCGGTGCGCGCTCGAGTCGACGCGACTTGCCCAGCGCTCGATCATGGGGCGAACGGTGCTCGCCGAGGTCGCCTTCGACGACGGCGACCAGACCTACCTGGTCTCCCCCGGCGCGATCATCGCCACGCTGCTGCCGCTGACCAACACCACTGCCGGGCCCGGCCTCGCCGAGTGGCAACCGGACCGATGGAACCGCAGTCGCCTGGCGGACACCAGCACGCTGGCCTCACCGATGCTGGTCACCGCGTTCGGCCAC
>NZ_JAOPXI010000052.1 GCF_025965215.1 Marmoricola sp. | reverse complement strand
ACCAGGACCTGCGCGGCCTGTGTTGGGCGTCAGAGGTACAGGCCGGTGGGGTTGTCCCCGAGCCGGTCGGCCGCGACTGCGTGGATGTCGCGCTCGCGTACGACGATGTAAACCTCGCCGTGCACCTCGACCTCGGCTTTGTCGTCCGGGTCGAACAGGACCCGGTCGTCGATCTGGACAGCACGGACCAGGGAGCCGACCGAGACGACGCGGCTCCAGGACAGCCGCTTGCCACCCATGGCTGCTGTGGCCGGGATCAGGATGCCTCCGCTCGACTTACGCTCGCCGGCTTCACGATCCAGCGCCACCAGGACGCGATCGTGGAGCATCTTGATCGGGGTCTTCTCGCCGCCTTGAGCCGGAGCAGAAGGTCGCTTGGCCACCTGAGGCGGACTACTTGACGATCTTGCGGATCAGGGCGAACACAACCACGACACCGGCGATGCCGCCGACGACCTTGATGATGTTGTCGGGTCGCGGGGCGCCGTTGGCGTCGACGAAGTAGCCCTTGACCTGGTTGACCTCGCGCTTGGCGATGGTCTTCGGGCTGGTCCGGTAGGCGAGCTGATCGATGGTCGAGGCCAGACGCTCGCGCGTCAACTCGATGTCGCTCTCGATCGAGCTCAGGTTCCTGTCTCCCACGACCACTCCTCGTTGCTCGGTGCCTGCGGTGGAACGTTACCGTGTCGCTCATGACTGACCGACTCTCCCCCGGCGATGCCGCCCCCGACTTCGACCTGCCGACCGACGACGGCTCCTCGGTTCACCTCGCCGACCTGCGCGGCAGGAAGGTGATCGTGTACTTCTACCCGGCGGCGATGACGCCCGGGTGCACCACCCAGGCCTGCGACTTCAGCGAGTCGCTCAACACCCTCGAGGCCGCCGGCTACACCGTGGTCGGGATCTCGCCGGACAAGCCGGAGAAGCTGGCCAGGTTCCGTGAGCGCGACCACCTGAGGATCACGTTGGCCTCGGACGCCGACCGTGCCGCGATGACGGCGTACGGTGCGTACGGCGAGAAGAAGCTCTACGGCAAGGTCGTCACCGGCGTGATCCGTTCGACGATCGTGGTCGACGAGGACGGCAAGGTCACGCTGGCGCATTACAACGTCCGGGCCACCGGGCACGTCAGCAAGCTGCGCCGCGACCTCGGGATCGACGCCTAGAATCTGCTCGGCGCCCGTAGCCCAACGGCAGAGGCACATCGTTTAGGTCGATGGCAGTGAGAGTTCGAATCTCTCCGGGCGCACTGAAGGTTTCCAGACGGGCCCGGACGGCCCTCCTCAACCGCCGTTCATCACGGCGGTGACGACCGGGGCGATAGCCCGCAGCGACATCCCGCGGTGCGAGATCGCGTCCTTCTCGGCCGAGGTCATCTCGGCCGAGGTCCTGTCGCCGTCCTGGTCGTCAGGCACGAACAGCACGTCGTAGCCGAAGCCGCCGGTCCCGCGGAGCTCGCGGATCACCCGCCCACGCATGATCCCGTCGGCGACTTCCTCGTGCACGACTCCCGCTGCATCGGCGTACACGAGGGCGACGCAGCAGCGGAACTCCGCACCTCTGCGAGCGTCGGGTACGTCGGCCAGCTGATCGAGCAACAAGGTGTTGTTGCGGGTGTCGTCCTTGGGCGGACCCGACCAGCGAGCCGAGAGCACCCCCGGCATCCCGTTGAGGGCGTCGACGCACAGTCCGCTGTCGTCGGCCAGGGACGGGAGCCCGGACGCGGCAAACCCGGCTCGAGCCTTGAGCAGGGCGTTGCCCGCGAAATCAGCCTCGTCCTCGACGGGCTCGTCGTACGGTGCGGCGTCGTCGAGACCCAGGACCCGTAGACCCGGCAGCGTCTCGCGCAGGATCCGCTGCATCTCGGCGATCTTCTTGGCGTTGCGGGACGCGAGGAAGATGTCGACGCTCATCCGAGCAGCGCCGCCTGCTGCAGCCGGGTCAGGTCCGCGCAGCCCTTCTCGGCGAGTGCCAGCAGGGCGTCGAGCTCGGCTCGGTCGAACGGTGCACCCTCGGCGGTGCCCTGAATCTCGATGAAGGAACCGGCGCCGTTCATCACGACGTTCATGTCGGTCTCGGCGCGGACGTCCTCCTCGTAGGGCAGGTCGAGGCGCGGGACACCGTCGATGATGCCGACCGAGACCGCCGCCACCGAGCCCACGAGAGGCTCGCCCGCGAGCGCGCCCTGCGCCTTGAGGTGCGCGACCGCGTCAGCGAGCGCGACGTAGGCGCCGGTGATGGCTGCGGTCCGGGTGCCACCGTCGGCCTGCAGGACGTCACAGTCCAGGACGATCGTGTTCTCCCCCAGGGCCTTGTAGTCGATCGCGGCGCGCAGCGAGCGGCCGATCAGCCGGGAGATCTCATGGGTGCGGCCACCGATCCTGCCCTTGACCGATTCGCGGTCCGATCGCGTGTTGGTCGCCGACGGGAGCATTGCGTACTCGGCGGTGACCCAGCCCAGTCCCGAGCCCTTGCGCCAGCGCGGAACGCCGACACTCGCCGACGCGGCGCACAGCACCTTGGTGCGCCCGAACTCCACCAGGACAGACCCGGCGGGATGGTCCTGCCAGCTGCGGGTGAACGTGATCGGTCGGAGTTCGTCGTCGGCGCGGCCATCTGCACGGGTCATGGGGGTGAGCCTAGGACGGGGTCGCGGCGGGAAACGCTGGCGGGGTGGCGCGGACCCGAGAGTCCGCACCACCCCGCCGTGAGGCTCCCCCGCCCATCGGCGCCCTCGGGAGGGAAGGGGCGGGCGTCGACTCGACGGTCTACTTGACCTCGGCGCGCAGCATGCGCCACAGACCGATCACGAACGGTAGCGCGACCCAGAAGGCGCCGGTCACCAGCAGCTGGGACCACTCCTTGCCGGACAGGTTCCCGTCGCCGAAGTTGAACAACCGCTGCTGAGCTGTGCCGAAATCGATCCACGCGGCCTTGTCGGAGAGGAACGGGATCACGTTGGCCAGGATGCTCAGCACCTGCGGGAGCACGAAGTAGGTCACGATCGCTGCGGCGCTGATCAGCAGCAGAAGCCCGTAACTGAAGCCCTGCGCCATCCCTGCCATCTGCCCCACCGAGATCTTCAGGATGTCGATCGGCGTGAAATTCGACCAGCGGTTGGAGCCGCCGAAGAGAACCGTGGTGATCAGGGCCACCGCGAACGCGAGGACGATCGCCGTCGCTGCCAGGAGGAATGCGGCGTACACCTTCGCGGCGAGTATCCGACCGCGGTGCGGCACGAGGGTGAACGTCACCATGCCGGTGCGCTGACCCCATTCCTGGGTCACCAGCAGGATCCCGAGGACCGGGAGCAGGAAGCCCTGCGGCGTGCCGGCGAATGCGAGGAAGTGACCGAAGGTCCTGTCCTGGTCGTGACCGACGAAGCCGAAGATCGTGCTGGCCACCGCCGTGATCGCCGCGACCGCGATCAACAGCCACATGCCGGACTTGGTGTCGACCATCTTGCGCAGCTCGACCTTGACGAGCCGGGCCATCGGGATGCTTGGGGTCTTCGAGACGTCGAGGGTGTCGCCGTACGGGACGGCTGCGGTGGTACTCATGCCATGGCTCCTTCGAAGTCGACGTTCTCGCGGGCGTGATCGCCGGTGAGCTCGAGGAAGAGCTCCTCGAGGCCTGCGCCCTCGGCGGGGCGGAGCTCGGTCAGCACGATCGACTCCGCAGCCGCGATCCGGCCGATGTCGATCGGTTCAGCCTCGGTGCGCATGCCACCGTCGCCGGACGGGCTGGCCTTGATGCCGGCCCGCTGGAGAGCGCTGTGCAACCTGGTCAGGTCCTCGGCCTTCACGAACGTGCCTGCCGTGTGCAGCAGCTCGGCCTTGGTGCCCTGGGCCACGATCTTTCCGCGCCCGATCAGGACCATCTCGTCCGCGATCATCTCGACCTCGTGCAGCAGGTGCGAGGACAGCAGGACCGTTCCGCCGCGCTCCGCGTAGTGCCGCAGCAGGCTGCGCATCCAGTGGATGCCCGCAGGGTCGAGACCGTTGGCCGGCTCGTCCAGGATCAACACCGACGGATCCCCCATCAGCGAGTTCGCCAGGCCGAGGCGCTGGCGCATCCCGAGGGAGTAGTTCTTGACCCGACGCTTCGATTCGGTCTCGGTCAGACCGACCAGCTCGAGCATCTCGTCGACGCGCGCATCGGGCAGTCCCATGGTCATCGCGGTCAGGACGAGGACCTCCCGCCCAGTGCGCCCCGCGTGCTGGGCCGAGGCGTCGAGGAGCACCCCCACGTGACGGCCCGGGTTCGGGATGGCGTGGTAGTCGAGCCCGCCGATCGTGGACTTACCACGATCCGCAGGCGTCAGCCCGACCATGATGCGCATGCTGGTGGACTTGCCGGCTCCGTTGGGCCCGAGAAAGCCGGTCACACGACCGGGCTTGGCCACGAAGGACACGTCGTCCACGGCAGTGAAGTTGCCGTAGGTCTTGGTCACGCCCTCGAATTTGATCATGGCCCCAGCCTGCCCGGACGTGCCCGGAAGCACAGCGGACCAGGGGCTCGATCACGACTAGACGAAAGTAGGGGGTGTCGCGGACCCCGGGCGGTGTCGCTGCGGCGTACGGGTCCCTAGCCTGGGGAGATGCCCGAGGCCGCGCCCGCGAACTACAGCCCGCCGTTGACCCGGTGGGGGCACGCCTGGCGGATGCTTGTCTGTCTTGCTCTGTCCGGTGGGGCCTGGGGCGTCCAGATCGACGGCCAGTGGAACCACCACCGGGCCTGGTTCTGGATCGACCTGGTCGGCGGCATCGCCGCCTTCGCGCTGGTGGCCTACCGCCGTCGCTGGCCGGTCCAGGTCGGTATCGCAACCCAGCTGCTCGGACTCGTCTCCGCGTCTGCCGGTGGCCCTGCGGCGCTGGCGCTGGTCTCGCTCGCCACCCGACGCAAGGTCCCGTCGATCGCCGTCGTGGGGGCCCTGGGTGTCGTCACCGGCCAGCTCTACAGCCACTGGCATCCCCTGCCCCACGACAGCCCGCCGTGGCTGAACCTGACCTTCACGATCGCGATCACCGTCGCCATCTCGGCCATGGGGATGTACATCGGGTCGCGCCGCGAGCTCGTCTGGACCTTGCGCGGTCGGGCCAACCAGGCCGAGGCCGAGCAGGAGCTCCGGATCGACCAGGCCCGGTCGGCCGAGCGTGAACGGATCGCCCGCGAGATGCACGACGTCCTGGCCCACCGGATCTCTCTGGTCACCATGCACGCCGGCGCACTGGCCTACCGCACCGACCTGCCACCGGAACAGATCCGGGAGACGGCCCAGCTCATCCAGGCCAAGGCCCATGAGGCACTCGCCGATCTGCGTCAGGTTCTCGGCGTCCTGCGCAGCCCCGACGGCGTCGGTGACCGCCCCCAGCCGACGTACGGCGATCTCGGAGTACTGATCGCCGAAGCGACCGACGGCGGCATGGTCATCGAGTTCGACGAGGAGCTGCCGGACGGCCTGCAACCGCCCGACCAGGTCGGGCGGACGATCTTCCGGGTGGTCCAGGAAGCCCTGACGAACGCGCGCAAGCATGCCGTTGGTGCCCATGTGCACCTCCGGGTGAGCGGTGATCCGGAGAACGGGATCAGGGTGGTGATCCGCAACGCCCGCCGGGTCGGAGCTCTCGGGATGCCGACCACCCCGGGTGCCGGTCTCGGGCTCGTCGGGCTTCGCGAACGGGCCGAGCTCGGGGGTGGGACCTTGACGACCGTCGACGACTCTCAGAGCTTCAGCCTGCAATGCTGGTTGCCGTGGACCCAGGGACCGGACGCGTGAGGGAGCCGATCAGGCTGCTTATCGTCGACGACGACCCGCTGGTCCGCAGCGGACTCGCGATGATCCTCGGGGGATCGTCGACGTTGCTCGTGGTCGGCCAGGCGGCCAACGGCCGCGAAGGCCTCGCGGCCGTAGCCGAGCACCACCCGGACGTGGTCCTGATCGACATCCGGATGCCGGTGATGGACGGGATCGAGGCGACCGCGGCGCTGGTGGCGCTCCCGGAGCCCCCGAAGGTCATCGTGCTGACGACCTTCGATGCGGACGACTACGTGATGCGCGCGCTGGCAGCCGGTGCCAACGGTTTCCTGCTCAAGGACACCGCGCCCGAGGCGATCGTCGAGGCGGTGCACCGCGTCGCCGCGGGCGAGCCGTCACTGTCCCCGAGTGTCACCACCACGCTGATCCACCAGGTGACCACGCAACACCCCCCCGACCGCAGCCACGCCGCGCTTCAGCGGCTCGGCCGGCTCACCGAACGTGAGCACGAAGTCGCCCTCGCGGTGGGGCGGGGCCTCAGCAACGCCGAGATCGCCGGAGAGCTCTACCTGAGCGTGCCGACCGTGAAGGCCCACATCGGCAGGCTGTTCACCAAGCTCGAGGTCGAGAACCGGGTGCAGATCGCGTTGTGCGTGCATGACGCCGGGCTGGGGTGAGTCTGCGGACACCTCACCGCGTCTCGGCAAACTCGACGACCGGAGCTCCCCGGTCATCGAGCGTGCCGAGATCCCGCTAGATGTGATGTTCAGCCAGGTTGTTCAACCTGGTGATGGGTGCAGCTTTCCCGATTGCTGAGTGGGGCCGGTGGTGGTTGTACTCGTGGATCCATGCTGGCAGAGCTGCCCTGCGGACGGCTTCGGATGA
>NZ_JAOPXI010000087.1 GCF_025965215.1 Marmoricola sp. | reverse complement strand
GCTGCCTGCCGGTGTTGTATCCCTCGCCCTTGCGGACCAGAAAGAGGGAGAAGGAGTCGTGCTTTCCCCGCCCGGTGCTGCCGTCGGTCCGGGCCAGGACCAGGGACGCGTCGCCGGAGATGCCGTTTCCGATAAAGGTCTTCTGGCCGCTGATCAGCCAGTCGTCGCCGTCGCGCACGGCTTTGGTGCGGATGCCGCGCAGATCCGAGCCGGCGCCGGGCTCCGTCCAGGCGACGGAGGTCACGATTTCGCCGGAAACCATGCCCGGCAGCCAGCGGCCCTTCAGGTCATCGGAGCCGTAGGCCAGCAGGTGGGGGAGGACCATGTCGTCGTGAAGGTGGAACGCCAGGCCGACCGCGAGGTGGTTGCTCTTGGCGAATTCTTCGTCCAGCACGGCCCGGAAGCGGTAGTCGGACATTCCCATGACGCCGAACTCCTCCGGCACGGAGAGGCCCAGCAGGCCCTGCTCGCCGGCCGCCGACCACAGGTCCCGGGACATCATGTGCTCTTCGTCCCACTGGGCGTAGTACGGGGCAATGGCGCGCACGTTGAACTCGGCGGCCATCTCACGGAACATCTCGTGGTCTTCTTCAAAGAGCGTGCGCTTCACTGCGTTTCCTTCCAATGACAGATCCCGGGACAACTGCGCCGTACTCCGAGCCCTCCATGGCCGGCCCGTACAGCGGCGATACAACACCAGCACTGAAACGGACACCGGCAAAGGCACAGACAAAAAACTCAGCACAGACAACAAAGGCCGCACCGGATATCCGGTGCGGCCTTTGGGAAAGGTCGGACAATCACTGCCGTCCTTCATGAGGGTGAGCGACGGGGGTTGAACCCGCGACCTCCTGGACCACAACCAGGCGCTCTGCCAACTGAGCTACGCCCACCATGTGCCGTATCAGGCCCTCCGGCGAACCGGCTGACTGGAAAGGCAACGACAAATAGCTTACCTGCTGTTTGGGGATGGTTTTGCCACTTTTGCGATTTTCATCAAAATTTCCGCGAAACGTGGCGCAGATTACTTTCCTGCGCCACGTCCTTGCGGCGGTGAATCGCATGCGGGTACCTGCGGCGTGCCGCTACTCCGCCGGGGCGGGTGCGGCTGCGTCGCCGCCCATGACACGCTTGGCGATCCGCTGGGCCGTGGCACTGTCCGGTCCGGGGGCGGGGACAAACACGGCCTCGCGGTAATACCGGAGTTCGTCGATCGAGTCCTTGATGTCGCCGAGGGCGCGGTGTCCGCCCAGCTTGGCGGGGGACTGGAAGTAGGCCCGGGCGAACCAGCGGCGGGAGAGCTCCTTGATGGTGCTCACATCGATGACCCGGTAGTGCAGGTGCTCCACCACCTCGGGCATGTCGCGGACAAGGAACACGCGGTCGGTGCCCACGGAGTTTCCGCCGAGCGGGGCCTTCCTGGGGTCCGGCACCCATTTCTTGATGTAGTCGAGCACCGCTGTCTGCGCCTCGGCCATGGTCTTGCCGTGCGGGAGCTCTTCAAGGAGGCCGGACCGAGTGTGCATGTCGCGGACAAAGTCGCTCATCTGGGCCAGCGCGGCGTCGTCGGGCTTGATCACGACGTCGACGCCGTCACCGAGGATGTTGAGCTCCGAATCGGTCACCAGGGCGGCCACCTCGATGAGGGCGTCATTCTTGGTGTCCAGGCCGGTCATTTCGCAGTCGATCCAGACGATGCGTTCGTTAGTAATAGGCACCCGCCCAGCCTAACCGTTCCGACGCCACGGAGCCGTCCGGTGCTAGGATTTCGGATACGCGGCCGTCGAATTATTTCGTCAACTTAATTCGTGAACGCGGTGCCCCGGGCCGAACAATACAATGCGGCCGGCTGTGGGCGCAAATATGGCCCCAACAGATTGGACGATCCTGACATGACGGCGCCTGTGCCTGCGGCGGGGGAAACGGCTGCCGGTATGTCCCGCACGTCCACCGCCCGCCCCTCTGCGTCCGGCCGGTCTGCGCTCAGCCCGGCTGAGTTCACCCCGCTGGGAGACGGTGCCGTAGGCGACGTCGACAACCCCCGGTCCCCGATCCTTGCCGGGTTCCTCGGATCGCTGTCCATGACGATCGGTTCGATGGGCGTCGGCTGGCTCGCCCCCGCCTCCGAGCTTCGCCGTGTACCGCTGTTCATCTGGATGCGCACCGAGCCCTTGGGCGTCGCCCTGTCCATTGTCCTGCTGGCCTTTGGCGGCATGTTGCTGGTCCGCGCCTGGCTGCGGCTCGGCCAACGAGTCCGGGTGTGGGGAGCCGGGGCCCGCAAGGCCACCCTCCAGGCGACGGCGGCCTGGGGCCTGCCGCTGATGTTTTCCGTGCCGCTGTTCAGCCGCGATGTCTACGCGTACATTGGCCAGGGCCGGCTCATGGTGGAGGGCTTCAACCCCTACGAAAACGGCATTTCGGCATTGTCCAACTACTTCCAGCTGGGCGCCGACAGGATGTGGACCGAGGCCCCCGTCCCATACGGCCAGCTGTTCCTGTGGATCGAACAGTTCGTGGTCTGGGCCACCAACGTGCACCCCGAAGGCAGCATCATGCTGTTCCGGGTGGCCGCACTGGTGGGCGTAGTCCTGTGCGTGATCTACGTGCCGAAACTGGCCGAGCTGCACGGGGTGAACCCGAACCGGGCCCTGTGGCTGACGGCAGCCAACCCGCTGTTCCTCACCAACTTCATCGCCAGCGTCCACAACGATTCCCTCATGATCGGCCTGGCCCTGGCCGGACTCTATTACTGCGCCACGCGCCGGGTGATCCTCGGGATCGTGCTGGTCACGCTGTCCATCTCGGTCAAGCCGATCACGGTGGTCTTCCTGCCGTTCATCGGCCTGCTCTGGGCGGGCAAGGGCGCCAGCTGGCCGCGCAAGTTCGTCTTTTGGGCCCTCACGGCTGGCATCAGCATGGCCCTGCTGTATCTCATGAGCCGGGTCAATGGCTTCGGTTTCGGCTGGATCAACGGGCTGTCCGCCCCGGGCAGCATCTGGATCTGGTACGCGCCCGTTGGCCTGATGGGGCTGATCGTGGCGTCCATCGCCAACACCTTCGGACTCGACGGCTGGGGACTGGCCAAGTGGGCGTTCGACGCCGGCAAGCTCCTCGCCGTCGGGATCGTCGCCTGGCAGATCTTCCGCGGTGACTACGACCGCCTGATGCGCCGGCTCACCCTGGCGTTCGCCGCCGTCGTGCTCCTGTCCCCGATGATCCAGTCCTGGTACATCGTCTGGCTCATCCCGCTCTTTGCCGTCACCGGCATCCGCGATGACTGGCAGGTCAAGGCGCTCTACTTCATCGTGTCCTTCTTCATGGTGTACGCGATCTCGGATCAGCTGGACGTCTTCCCGTACCTGCAGACCGCGGACCTGGGCCTGGCCCTGGCGCTGGCCCGCAACGCCGCGGCGATCATCGCTCTGCTGTTTGCCCTGTACCTGATCTTCCTGGACCCGAAGACCAAGCTGTTGTTCAGCAAGTCGGACGAGCCGGTCACCACTCGGCCGATCATCTAGCGCTGGTTCTGGCTAGGCCGCCAGCTTTCTGAGCGCCTCCTTGCGGGAGAGCGGGCTGAGGTCGTCCCAGTGCCGCTGCACGAACGCCCGCACCCAGGCCGGATCCGTCCTGGCATATTGGCGCAGCGCCCACCCGATCGCCTTGCGGATGAAGAACTCCGGATCATTGAGGTTGGCCTCGATCACGGCGGCCAGGAGAGCCGTGTCAGTGGCGGCCTTCGCCCCCAGTTGTGCCGTGATGGCGGCCCGCCGGACCCAGAAGTCCTCGTCCCTGCTCCAGCGCCCCAGCACCGGCGTCAGTTCTGCCCGGTGCGCCTGCAAGAGGGCGCCCAGCCGGTGCGCCACCCCGTCCACCAGGTCCCACCAGGCTCCGGTGCGGATGATTTCCTCGTAGAGTGCCAGCATGCTGAGCTCCCCGGCGGCGAGCTTGAGGCCCGTGAGTTCGATCGCGGCATAGCGTTCCTCACGGCAACTGGCGTTCCGCCACAGCGCGAGCACCGTTGACTGCAGTTCGGCCAGGCTGCCCGGCGGGTGGGCCGCGGCCGCGGCCTTGACGATCCCGCGGACCTCTGGCACCCGCACGCCCAGGGAGGGCATCTGCGACTTCATATAGGCCTGTGCCCCCGCAGCGCGGCCCGGATCGGCGGCCGCCTGCAGCCGGCCGCGGATCGCGTCAATCAGTTCAGTGGTGACCATGAGGCCACTGTAGACATCCCGCGGCGGGCTTTAGAGTTGAACCCAGCAAGCCGCGGCTCCGCGTCGGAAGGAAACCCATGTCCATGATCAAGAGTCCTGAAGAGATCGCCCTGATGCGCGAGGCGGGCCGGGTGGTCGCCAACACGCTGGGGCGGGTCCGGGAGGCCGCCGCCGTCGGCGTCTCGCTCAAGGAACTGGACGACGTCGCCGCGGCGTCCATCGCCGGCGCCGGCGCCACGCCGGCGTTCCTGAACTACCGGCCGCGGTGGGCCTCAGTGCCGTTTCCCGGGGTCATCTGCACATCCGTCAACGACGCCGTCGTGCACGGCATCCCGAACGGGTACCGGCTGCAGGACGGGGACCTGCTGAGCGTGGACTGCGGCGCGTTCCTGGAGGGCTGGTGCGGCGATGCCGCCGTCAGCTTCATCGTGGGGACCGTGGACCCGGTGGACCAGGCCCTCATCGACGCCACGGACGCAGCCCTGGCCCGCGGGATCGACGCGGCAAGGATCGGGAACAAGATGGGGGATCTCGCCTACGCGATCGGCGGGGCGGCGCGCCGGGCAGGGTACGGGCTGCTTGCCGACCACGGCGGCCACGGGATCGGCCGGACCATGCACGCCGAGCCGCCCGTTCCCAACGACGGGCGCCCCGGCCGCGGCATCAAACTGACCGAGGGCCTGGTCATCGCCATCGAGCCGATGCTGATTCTCGGCCGCAAGGACGATTACTACCATGACGAGGACGAATGGACTCTCCGTTCCGCGAACGGTCGCCGCGCCGCGCACAGCGAGCACACCGTGGCCATCACCGCGGACGGGCCCGTGATCCTGACGCTGCCTTAGGGCCGGTGCTAGACGCCAGCCGGCGGCAGTGATGCCAGGCGGACGACGGCGCGTCCTGGCACTGCATCGCTGGCCACCGTGAAGCCGGCGGCCAGGAAGAGCCCCAACGTACCGTGATAGAGGTCTGCCGGGCCCGCCTTGGGCCGTTGCGCGGTATCGACCGGGTAACCCTCCACCACGCTGGCACCGTGGGCGAAGGCGTGATCGACGGCGCCCGCAAGCAGTGCCCGCGCTACGCCGGTCCGGCGCTGGCCGGGGGAGACGACGAAACAACTGACGGACCACACCTGGTTCCCGCCGGTATCCCGGAGCACATCAGGGGCGGACGTCAGAACTTTCGAGCGCAGGATCCTCGGATAGCATCCGCGGGGCTCGACGGCGCACCAGCCCACGGCGTTCCCGTCGCGGAAGGCCAGAACTCCGGGCGCCGGCTGGCCGGCGTCGAACTTGTCCCGACGCTGGCTCTTGCGCTCCCCAGGGGTCGACGCGGACCACTCGCTGCCCGTCAAGGCGAAGAACCGGCACCAGCAGCGTGAGGGTTCGCCGCGGACGCCGAAGAGGCGCTCGACGTCGGGCCAGTCCGCCACGGCGGTGGTAATGGCTGCCAGGCTCCGGGGTTCTGCTTCGCCCATGGAAAGAGGGTAGCGCCTGCCGGCCTAGCGCGTGCGGGTGCCGCTGGCCTGGCGGCGGACACGGTGCGCGGCGAGCCGCAGTTGGATGATGCGGGCGGCTCCGGCGATGGCGACCAGCACACCGCCGCCGACGGCCGCGATGAACAATGCCATGCCGAGCGGGACCGACCCCTCGAGGCCAAAGAACTTCACCTGCACGTATTCCTGGTTCTGCAGTATGAAGGCGATAAGCACGATCAGCACCACCAGCGCGCAGGCAACCGCGGCCCAGACCAGTCCCGCGCGGGTGACTTGGCGGGCTTCCGGGGCAGAGGCCGGCGCCGGTACGTCTGCACGGGAAGTTTCGGCGCGCCCCGCGGGCACCCCTGAACGGGATGTTTCAACCTCGGAGGTCCCGGAACCTGTCCCTGTCCCGGACGTGGCGTCAGCGGCGCCCGGGGACTGCGTGGTCAGGGCGTCGTCGGGATTGTTGGTGTCGAAGCTGCGGGGTGTCTCGGTCATAGCGGCCGTACCTTTCGATTGCGGGCAGGGCACACAGACATTCTCTGGCGGCCTCCCGGTCAATTCAATACTAAGCGTGCTGATGGGATGTGGGCGGCCTGGCAGTTGGGCGCGCGGGTCGCGCGCACCGCCCGTGCAGGAAACTTTGCCCGCCGGCTCCGGGAGAACGCCGACGGGCGGCCTTCTTCCCGCCAAGAGCCGCGGCGCTCGCGGGCCAGGCCGGGCTGTTGGCACCGGCCCGGGCACGGTATAACGTCACAGCCAAGGGATTGCCTTGAAGAGGAGGCGCGGCCGTGACCATTATTGACAACGCCGTCTACGTGGACGGTCACCGGACCGCCGACCCGGAAGGCCTTGAGGAGACCTACTTTCTCCTGCGGCAGCGCCAGGGCATGGCCTGGATCGGGCTATACCGGCCGGAGCCTGAGGAGCTGCGCTCGGTGGCCGAGGAATTCGACCTCAGCCACCTGGCCGTGGAGGACGCGCTCGCCGGGCACCAGCGGGCCAAGCTGGAACACTATGGCGAAACTTTGTTCCTGGTGCTGCGGCCTGCCCGCTATCTGGACGAAGTGGAGAAGGTCGAGTTCGGCGAGATCCATGTGTTCGCCGGCCCGGACTTTGTGGTGACGGTCCGCCGGGCAGAGTCTCCCGATCTTGCCCGGGTGCGCCGGCGCATGGAGTCCGAGCCGGAGTTCCTGGCGCTCGGTCCGGATGCGGTGTTGTACGCGATTCTGGACCAGGTGGTGGACGAGTACGAGCCGGTGGCTGCGGGGCTGGAAAACGACATCGACGAAATTGAAGATGACCTGTTCGCCGCCGATCCCGGCGTGTCGCGCAGGATCTATGAGCTCTCCCGCCAGGTCATCACGTTCCAGCGTGCCACGGCCCCGCTTGCCGGAATCCTGCAGAGCCTTATGGGCACCGGACCGGACGGGGTGCCGGACCCCGAACTCCAGGACCATTTCCGCGACGTCCTGGACCACGCCATCCGGCTGGGGGAGCGGGTGTCTGCCTTCCGGGCGCTGCTGCAAAACGCGCTGGCCGTCAACGCAGCCCTCGTTGCCCAGCGGCAGAACGACGAAATGCGGCTCCTGACGGAGTCGAGCTTCGCCCAAAACGAGCAGGTCAAGCGGATCTCGTCGTGGGCTGCCATCCTGTTCGCGCCGACGTTGATCGCGTCGATCTACGGCATGAACTTCCGCGACATGCCCGAGCTCGACTGGATCTTCGGTTATCCGATGGCACTCGCGCTCATGCTCGGCATGGGAGCTATCCTGTTCCTGACGTTCAAACACAACAAGTGGATCTGACGTTCGGGTTGAAATAGGAAGCGGCCCTGACCCTTGCGTTGTCGCAGGTCAGAGCCGCTCTCTTGTGCCCCAGGAGGGAATCGAACCCCCGACCGGCGGATTAGAAGGCCGCTGCTCTATCCCCTGAGCTACTGGGGCACGGTGGCACCCACCGGCCGCTGCCGGGGGACGCCTCAAAAAGTTTACAGTGCCGGACGGCCGGTGGGGGTCAACCCTGGACGGTGGCCGGTCCTGCGGCCCGAACCACTCCCCAACACGGCCCCGCATCGCCACTGCAGGAAGTTTTCCACATGGCACAGCCGGGCCCTCCCCGGCGGCGGCCCGCGGCGGGAAGCTGGAACTGCCCGGCTGGGCACGACAATTCGAGACAGGACATGAGAATGAGCGACAACATTACGGTCCGTGGCTTCGTCGCCTCGGAGATCAGAAGCGCGACCACCCCCGGTGGCGTGGCCACGGCGTCCTTCCGGTTCGGCGCCACCGAGCGCCGCTACGACCGCGGTTCCAGCACCTGGGTGGACGGCAACACCAACTGGTTCACTGTCCAGGGATACCGGCAACTGGCCGGCAACATCGGCTGCAGCATCAAGAAAGGCCAGCGGGTCATCGTGGTTGGCCGGCTGAAGATGCGCAGCTGGGAAAAGGACGGCAGGATCTACCACGACGCCGAAATTAACGCGGAGTCAGTCGGCCACGACCTCATGTGGGGGACTGCCAACTTTATCCGCTCATCCGGAACCGGAATCCAGGCGGCCACCGGCTCCGGTGCCTCTGGTGCACCCGGGAGTGGGGACGGCGACGACGGCGGACCCCAGATCCAGCCAGGTGATGCTGGCGGGGACGACGACGGAGCCGACCGCCATGCCACCTTTATCAATGACGCGAGTGGCGAGGAAGAGGAGGTGGACCAGGAAACCGGCGAACTGAAAGGCGCCGCAGCCTGAATCCCGTGGGCCCTTGGACCATGCCCAGGACGCCGGACCGGGCACCACAGCGTGGCAAGATGGCCGGATGCAACATGCCAGCATCGCCGCAGGACGAGCGGCGGCCGTCTCCGCGGGACCGACGGCGGCGACTACCGCCGCGGGCGGGCCCGCACGCCACCGAGGCCGGGCCGTTCCGTGGGGCGCAACCGTGGTGCTCCTGCTCGTGCTGCTCCCGAACGCCTCCGCTGGTGCGGCGCCGGCCGGCGGCGGCGGAGTCGGGGCCCCTGGAGCCGGGCATTCTGAAGGCGGGACGTCCGCAGCCTCCCGAGCCCCGGCTGGGCTGGTGCGCGGCGGCGGGGCGGGGACATCCGGGCCCGACATGAAATCCAAGATCGAGTCGGTCCTGGATACCGCCGTCCGCGGCGGGGGCCAGCCCCAAACAGCGGGCATTCGCGAGTCTTTGGTCAACGCCGGGATCCCAGCCGGCGACGTGCAAGTCACCGCCAGCCGGACACCCACGGGCCTGGCTGCCGACGCCGTCGAGGCCGGCGTGCGCGACGGCCGCAGCTGCATCGTTGCCCAGATCCGCCACGGCAGCGTCGCCGTCAGCGTGCTGCCGGTCTTGGCCTCGGGCGGCTGCCTCGTGGGCGTCCAGGACTGAACCGAACCGTCCATGGCTAGGCGCGGCCGCGGGTGCAGCCGGGGCCACAGAGGCAACGGCGTTGGCAACGGCTGCGGCAACCGGGCACTCCCGGGGCGCATCGCGGCTTACAGAATGTGAGTTATCCCGGCCGAACCACTAGATTTGTAGGCATGGCGGAATTTATCTACACAATGACCAAGGCCCGTAAGGCTGTCGGCGAAAAACTCATCCTTGATGACGTAAGCATGTCCTTCTTCCCGGGGGCCAAGATTGGCGTTGTCGGCCCGAATGGTGCCGGTAAGTCCACCATTCTGAAGATCATGGCAGGCCTGGACACTCCCTCCAACGGTGAGGCCCGGCTCAGCCCCGGCTACTCGGTAGGCATCCTGCTGCAGGAGCCGCCGCTGAACGAAGACAAGACTGTCCTGGGCAATGTCCAGGAAGGCGTCGGCGAAATCATCGGCAAGATCCAGCGCTTCAACGAGATCTCCGAGGAAATGGCCAGCCCCGACGCTGACTACGATGTCCTCCTCGAGGAAATGGGTCAGCTGCAGGAAGCGATCGACGCTGCCGATGCCTGGGACCTCGATTCCCAGCTGGAGCAGGCCATGGACGCCCTCCGCTGCCCGCCGCCGGAAGCCGACGTCACCCTGCTCTCCGGTGGTGAGCGCCGACGCGTCGCCCTCTGCAAGCTCCTGCTCCAGAAGCCGGACCTGCTGCTCCTCGACGAGCCCACCAACCACCTCGACGCCGAGAGCGTGCTGTGGCTCGAGCAGCACCTCTCCAGCTACCCCGGTGCCGTCCTCGCCGTCACCCACGACCGGTACTTCCTTGACCACGTGGCCGAGTGGATCGCCGAAGTGGACCGCGGCCACCTCTACCCGTACGAGGGCAACTACTCCACGTACCTGGAGAAGAAGCGCGCCCGCCTGGAAGTCCAGGGCAAGAAGGACGCCAAGCAGGCCAAGCGCCTGACCGAGGAACTCGAATGGGTCCGGTCCAACGCCAAGGGACGCCAGACCAAGTCCAAGGCCCGTCTGGCCCGCTACGAGGAAATGGCCGCCGAGGCCGACCGCACCCGCAAGCTCGACTTCGAAGAGATCCAGATCCCGCCGGGACCGCGCCTCGGCGGACTCGTGCTGGAGGCCAAGGATCTCCAGAAGGGCTTCGATGACCGCACCCTGATCGACGGACTGTCCTTCACCCTGCCCCGCAACGGCATCGTCGGCGTCATCGGCCCCAACGGCGTCGGCAAGTCCACGCTCTTCAAGACCATCGTGGGCCTGGAACCGCTCGACGGCGGCGAACTGAAGATCGGCGATTCCGTCAAGATCTCCTACGCCGACCAGAGCCGCGGCGGCATCGACCCGAACAAGACTCTCTGGGAAGTCGTGTCCGACGGCCTGGACTACATCCAGGTGGGCCACGTCGAAATGCCGTCCCGCGCCTACGTCGCCGCCTTCGGCTTCAAGGGCCCGGACCAGCAGAAGAAGGCCGGGGTGCTCTCCGGTGGTGAGCGCAACCGGCTCAACCTCGCGCTGACGCTGAAGATGGGCGGCAACATGCTGCTGCTCGACGAACCGACCAACGACCTCGACGTCGAGACCCTGTCCTCGCTCGAGGACGCGCTGCTGGAGTTCCCCGGCTGCGCTGTGATCACCTCGCACGACCGTTGGTTCCTGGACCGTACGGCGACCCACATCCTGGCGTGGGAGGGCACCGAGGACTCCCCGGGCAGCTGGTTCTGGTTCGAGGGGAACTACGCCTCGTACGAGGAGAACAAGGTCGAGCGCCTCGGTGTCGAGGCGGCGCGACCGCATCGGGTCACGCACCGGCGCCTCACCCGCGACTGATTCGCCACACTGGTCGTCGAGCTTGTCGAGACGCCGTGGGTGACGCTCGGACTTACCGCCCCCGGATGTCGTCGAACGTGGGATTCTCGGCGACGAGCTGGTCGGACACGGCGTTCATCACCCGGCCCATCGCTTCGTAGTCCTCCGGGTCGGCGATGTCGACGAAGTGTGTCCGGACGCCGGCAACGTGCGTGTGCGCCGCGGCGACGAGCAGGTCCCAGCCGGCGTCGGTCATCTTCGCCTCGACGCCCCGCTTGTCCTCGGACGCCGCGCACCGGCTGATCAGGCCGGCCTTCTCCATCCGGCTCACGGTGTGGGTGACCCGACTGCGGGAGTGCTGCATCGATTCCGCGATCTGGGCCATACGCAACGTCCGGTCGGGAGTCTCGGACAGCCGCACGAGGATCTCGTACTCGGCCATCGACAGGCCGTGGGCCTGCCGGAGCTCCCGGTCCAGGACGTCCATGAGCAGCGTGGAGCCGACGATGAACGCGCGCCAGCTCGCCTGCTGTGCGGCGTCGAGCCAGTGGGTTTCGTCTGCGGCCATGGGCGGGAGTCTAGGGGTCAAGGGTTTGAGGATCCGGGAGTCGGGAATATCTGGCGGTACAAGTAGTTGAACATTACACGACCCCGTGCTAGGGTCTCGCAGAGTTGAAAGTTCAACTAATCGGCTTCCAGGAAGGCATGACCATGACCAGCACCGCAACCGAGATCGTCGCGGGAACGTGGACGATCGACCCGATCCACTCCGAGGTCGGTTTCACCGTCCGCCACCTGATGACCAAGGTGCGCGGCCAGTTCGAGAAGTTCGAGGGGAAGATCGTCACGGGCGCGACCCTCGCCGACACCACGGCCGAGGCCTCCGTCGACCTGAACTCGGTCAACACCCGCGACGAGCAGCGCGACGGCCACCTGCGGTCCGCTGACTTCTTCGACACCCAGAACACCGGCCCGATGACGTTCACGTCGACCTTCTTCGACGGCACCACGGCCAAGGGCAACCTCACCATCAAGGGTGTCACCCGTGAGGTCGAGCTCGACGTGGAGTTCCTCGGCTTCGACACCGACCCATGGGGCGGTCGTCGCATCGGCTTCGAGGCGACCACGGAGATCAACCGCAAGGACTTCGGCGTGGACTTCAACATCCCGCTCGACGGCGGCAAGCTGCTGGTCGGCGACAAGGTGGGCATCACATTGTCGGTGCAGGCAGTGCTCGCCACCGACGCCTGAGTCACAGCAACGAGACCACCGGCTCCCGCCGGCCGCGAACCACATCCCGCGGCCGGTGGGGTACAGCGAAGGCCCGGACCGTCAGGTCCGGGCCTTCGTGGCTGTACCGCTGCGCCGTGTGGTCAGGAACCGTCCCGGAACCTCAGGACATCCGCTCCAGGATCATCGCCATGCCCTGGCCGCCACCGACGCACATGGTGATCAGGCCGGTCTGCTTGTCGTGCCACTGCAGGGAGTTGAGCATCGTGTTCTGGAGGCGGGCGCCGGTCATGCCGAACGGGTGACCCACGGCGATCGCGCCACCGTTGACGTTGAGCCGGTCGATGTCGATGCCCAGGTCCTGGTACGACGGCACGACCTGGGCCGCGAAGGCCTCGTTGATCTCGGCGAGGTCGATGTCGTCGATCGACATGTTCGCGTTCGCCAGCGCCTGCTTGGTCGCCTCGACAGGACCCAGACCCATGATCTCGGGGGACAGGCCGGTGACGCCGGTCGACACGATCCGCGCGAGCGGGGTCAGGCCGAGCTCGCTGGCCTTGGTGTCGCTCATGATGATCACCGCGGCGGCCCCGTCGTTCAGGGCGCAGCAGTTGCCGGCCGTGACTACCCCATCGGGGCGGAACACGGGCTGCAGGTCGGCGATCCCCTCGTAGGTCACGCCCGCACGCGGGCCGTCGTCGGCGGAGACGACAGTGCCGTCGGCCAGGGTCACCGGGGTGATCTCCCGGGCCCAGAAGCCGTCCGCGATGGCCTTCTCGGCGAGGTTCTGGCTGCGGACCGCGAACTCGTCGAGCTCCTTGCGCTCCAGGCCCCGGATGCGCGCCACGTTCTCGGCCGTCTGGCCCATGGCGATGTAGATGTCGGGCAGTAGGCCGTCCTCGCGCGGGTCGTGCCAGTCCTGACCGCCCTCGGCGTACTTCTCAGTACGGGCCTGGGCGTCGGCGAACAACGGGTTCTTGGTGTTCGGAAGGTGGTCCGAGGTGCCGAACTGGAACCGCGAGACCGTCTCGACGCCGGCCGAGATGAACGCGTCGCCCTCGCCGGCCTTGATCGCGTGGAAGGCCATCCGCGAGGTCTGCACCGAGGAGGAGCAGTACCGGGTGATCGTCGTGCCCGGGATCTCGTAGCCGAGCAGCGTCGAGACGATGCGGCCCATGTTGTTGCCGGCCTCACCGCCGGGCAGGCCGCACCCGAGGATCAGGTCGTTGATCGTGGCGGGGTCGAGCTCGGGAACCTTGTCGAGCGCCGCCTTGATGATCAGAGCGCTGAGGTCGTCCGGGCGGAAGTCCTTGAGGGACCCCTTGTTGGCGCGGCCGATGGGGGTGCGGGCCGCGGAAACGATCACTGCCTCGGGCATCGTTGCTACTCCGATCCTGTCGTGTGAGATGGGCAACGCTCCGGTTGCCCCCGGTCATCCTAGAACGCGTTCTGGTGGTTGGATCAGCGGTGTGCGTCACACCTACCGTGGTCAGCTTCGCTGGGCAGACATGGACAGGCTCGGTCACGTGAACAACGTGACCTACGTGGACCTGCTCCAGGAGGCGAGAATCGCCTTCTTCGGCACCCACCGCGCCATCGCGGTCAGTGCGGAGACTCCCGAGGGGATCCTCGTGGTCAAGCACGAGGTCGACTTCCTGGCGCCGCTGACCCTGCGACGTACCGAGATCCTGGTCGACACCTGGGTGGCCGCCGTCCGGGCCGGATCGTTCATCCTGGCGCACGAGATCTATCAGGAGGACGAAGCCGGCCGAACCGTGTACGCCCGCGCCTCGACCTTGCTCGCGCCGTTCGTCTTCGCCACCGCGGCGCCGCGCCGCCTCGCTCCGGACGAGAAGGACTTCTTGTCGCCGTACCTGGCCGAGACTCCCGGTCGGACGGCGATCGCGGCCGACGGAACCTCCCGGCACCTGTACCCGCTCCAGCTGCGGTGGTCGGAGATGGACCCGTACAAGCACGCCAACAACGTGCACTACTACGAGTACTTCCAGGAGGCTCGGGTCGCCTACATCCGGCATCTGCACACCCGCGGCGAGGTCTGGAGCGAGAACGTCATCGCCCGGATGGACGTCGACTACCTGCGTCCGCTGCACTACCGCAGTGCGCCGTACGAGGTGCACTCCTGGATCAGCGGTGTCGGCACGAAGGCGTACACGGTGGTCCACGAGATCCGCGACGAGGACGAGGTGCTGGCGCGGTCGAAGGTCGTCATGGTCACGTTCGACACCGAGACCCAGCGGGCGACTGCGATGGCCCCGGAGCAGCGCGCAGCTCTGACGTCCGAGCTGCCCCGCTGAGCCCTCAGACGGGCGTGTTCACCATGAATTGGGCCGCGTGCGTGACGTAGTCCCAGAACTGGGCGTCCTGCTCGGGTGTGAGAGCCACGCTGTCGAGGGCGGCCCGGAAGTGGCGCAACCAGTGCTGCGCCGCGTCGGGAGTCACCGCGAACGGCGCGTGCCGCATCCGCAGCCGGGGGTGGCCACGTGCGTCCGAGTACGTCGTCGGGCCGCCCCAGTACTGGGCCAGGAACAGCCGGAAGCGTTCTTCGGCGGGGCCGAGGTCGGCTTCGGGATATAACGGCCGCAGCACCTCATCGCCGGCCACACCTTCGTAGAACCGGTGCACGATCGCAGTGATCGTCTCCATCCCACCGATCTCGTCGTAGAAGGTGCTCACTGGGCCCTCGCTTCGCATCGGGCCGCAGCAGCACCGGTGGCGGTGTTGGATTGGTCGCTCACTTCGCATCGGGCCGCAGCAGCACCGGTGGCGGTGTTGGATTGGTCGCTCACTTCGTTCGCTCCCATACAGCCATTGTGCCGACCGGTGGTCGCGCACCGGTCAACTGGGTGCCGCGGGATCGCTCCACGTCACGCGCTGCGGCATCGGCATCGCGATTCCCTCGGCGTCGAACCGGGTCTTGACGCGCTCGCGCATCTCGCGGGCGACCATCCACTGCTGCTGCGGCATCGTCTTCAGCGTCACCCGGACCACGACCGCGTCCGGACCGAGGGACTGGACGCCCCAGACCTCCGGCTCCTCGATGATCAGGTCGCGGTAGTCCTCGTCACCGGCGAGCTCGTGCGCGACCTCCTTGAGCAGGCGGCGAACCCGGGTGATGTCCTCCTTGTAGCCCACCGCGATGTCGAGCACCGAGCGCGACCAGTTCTGGCTCTGGTTGCCGACCCTGACGATCTCGCCGTTGCGGACGTACCACACGGTGCCGTCGACGTCGCGCACCCGCGTCACCCGGAGGCTGACTGCCTCGACGGTTCCGGTGGCATCGCCGAGGTTGACCGAGTCACCGACGCCGTACTGGTCCTCGAAGATCATGAAGATGCCGGAGAGGAAGTCCTTGACCAGGCTCTGGGCGCCGAAGCCGAGGGCGAGGCCGATGATGCCGGCGCTCGCGATCAGCGGTGCGATGTTGTACCCGAGCTTGGCGATCGCCATGAAGCCCACGATCACGAAGACGACGCTGGTCACGATGCTCTTGAGCAGGCTGCCCATCGTCAGGGCGCGCTGGACCCGGCGGTGCGCGGTGGTGCTGCCGGCCGGGTCTGCGAACGGTCCGCGGGCGAGCTTCGCCGGCAGGACGCCGTCGCTCGCGCGGGCGACCAGCCGGTCGATCACCTTGTGCAGCAACCAGCGCGACACCAGGCCGATCACCAGAAGCCAGACGATCGAGAGCGGCTTTCCGATCAGCCAGCTCGCGGCGTGCGCCAGGTTGGCGTTGTGGGTCCAGTCGAACACCGCGGCGCAGGTCCAGCTCCTGTCACCGTCCTGGATGCAGGTGGGGGGCATCGAGAGCAGACTCATCGGGGCAGTCATGGGACGGAGGCTACGCGAATGAGCGGAGCCGCACGGAGCGTGCTCCGGTGCCGGCGTAGCGAGGATCACGGGTGGTGGCGTGCATGCCCGGGTCGCCACTTGGCTATCCTTCGTGTGTGATCACTCGTGAGGTGTCCGCACCGAAGACTGCCCGTACCGTTGCCCGCCGCGCTGCCCTCGCAGTCTCGGTCGCAGCCTTCGTGCTGCTCAGCGTCCCGGTGGCGGCCTTCGCGGACACGCCGTCGACGTGGGCCAAGCAGCCGCACGTCTCCGGACTGCAGTACCTCGTGGTCCTGTTCCTGATCCCGATGGGACTGTTCATCGTGATCACCCTCTTGGCCGCGTTGCCGTCGATGATCAGCGACAAGGGCTACGAGCCGGGTCAGTCCTGGCGCTCCGAGGCCGAGTGGTTCGGTGGCCCTCGCAAGGGTGTCGGGGCAGCCGACGAGCTCTCGTCCGCGCAGATCGAGGCCGCCGAGACCGACCGGGGTGGCACCAGTGGCACGTGGTGATGGTTTCTCGGCCGACCAGCGGTACGAGATCGACCGCGCCATCCGGGCTGCGGAGACGATCTGCCGCTACGAGTTCTCGGTGTACGTCGGTGCGGCCGAGGACGATGCCACATCCTTTGCGCAGCGGCTCCACGCCTCGCTGATCACCCCGTCGCGCAGCGTCCTCATCTTCGTCGACCCGGCAGCCCGACTGCTGGAGATCGTCACCGGGTCCGTCGTACGGCGCGACCTCCCCGATGACTCGGTCCGCCTCGCTGCGGTCGCCATGGAGTCCGCCTTCGCCGAAGGCGACCTCGTCGGGGGCATCACCCGCGGCGTGAGCCAGCTGGCGGGGGCTGCCCGGAAGCCCGCCACCCTGCACACCAGTTAACTCGCGTCCTTCGCCTGTCCGGCAAGGTAGCGCGCGACGTCGGCGCGTCCCTCGCGGACCAGTCGGACCGCACCGGGGTTGGCCGAGGTCGTCTCCAGCCACGCGTCGACCTGCTCGAGCAGCTGCTCCGACGCGAGCTGCCGCGGGAACATGAAGGCCAGTGCGGTGGCTGCCTTGTGCGTACCGAGGTGCTCCCAGGCAGTCTCGGCCGCCTCCAGGTACCTCGGCACGTACGGCGTCAGGAGGTCGTCCTGGCCGCCGACCTGGAACGCCATCGCGATCGAGCGGTGGGTCTCGTTCGGGGTGTCGTTGCGGACGATCGCCGCGTCCCAGGCCTCGGCCTTGGCCTCGGCGTCCGGCTGGGCGGCCCGGGCAGCGGCAGCGTGCTCCTGGCCCGAGATGGTGTTGTCGCCGGCGAGCTCGTCGGTGATCCGGGTTCCCGCCCGGCCCCGGCGGGCCAGGCCCGTGACCAGCGTCCAGCGCAGGTCCTGGTCGATGGCCAGACCCTCGAAGGTCAGTGTTCCGTCGAGCATCGCCTCCAGGTCGGCGAGCGCCGCCTCGCTGCGGGCAGCGCCTGCGTAGGTCCGCGCGAAGGTGAGCTGCTGGTCGCTGCTCGGAGCTGCCTGCTCGAGCAGGTCCCGCAGCCCACGTTCCCAGGCTGCCTGGAGTGCCGGGCGGTTGCCCGGCGCGGAGAACGAGTTCACCGCCTGTGAGGCGTAGTCCGGGATCCGGCTGATGCCCCAGGCGTCGGTCTCCTGGCCGATGTTGGCCAGCACCAGGGTCACGAAGTCGGTCGCCCGCATCTCGGCATCGCGGGTCATGTCCCAGGCCGCACCCCAGCACAGGGCGCGGGGGAGCGAGTCGCCGAGCCTGCCGAGGCCGTTGACCACGGTGGCCAGCGAGCGCTCGTCCAGCCGGATCTTCGCGTAGGCGAGGTCCTCGTCGTTGAGCAGCAGCAGGTCGGGCTGCCGCAGACCGACGAGCTCGACGATCTCCGTCGAGGCGCCGTCGATGTCGACCTCGATGGCGGTCCGCCGCACCAGGGCGGCCTCGCCCGCCTCGTTCGGCACCGCGTCGTACAGGCCGATGCCGAGGCGGTGGCGGCGCAACGTCGGCCAGCCCGGATCGGCAGTCTGGAGCACCGAGAACGAGCTGTAGTTGCCATCGGAGTCCAGCTCGAACGACGGGGTGAGGGTGTTCACGCCAGCGGTCTGCAACCACTCGGCGGCCCAGCCCTCGAGCTCGCGGCCCGACGCCTTCTCCAGCGCCACCAGCAGGTCGGAGAACTCGGAGTTCCCGTACGCGTGGTCCTTGAAGTACTGGCGAAGCCCCGCCAGGAAGGGATCCAGGCCGACCCAGGCGACCAGCTGCTTGAGCACCGAGGCGCCCTTGGCGTAGGTGATCATGTCGAAGTTGACCTCGACCGCGTGCAGGTCGTAGTTGTCCGCCGCGATCGGGTGGGTGCTGGGCATCTGGTCCTGGCGGTACCCGGTCTGCTTGCGGGCGTTGGTGAACCCGGTCCACGCGTCGGTGAACTCGGTGGCCGCGGCCTCGGCGTGGTAGCAGGCCCACTCGGCGAAGGACTCGTTGAGCCAGAGGTCGTCCCACCACTTCATCGTGACCAGGTCGCCGAACCACATGTGCGCCATCTCGTGGAGGATCACGCTGCAGCGGAACTCGTAGAACGAGCGCGGCTGGCGGCTGCGGGGCAGGTACTCGTCGCGCAGCGTCACGCAGCCGGCGTTCTCCATCGCGCCCATGTTGTACTCGGGGACGTAGAGTTGGTCGTACTTCTCGAACGGGTAGGGGAAGTCGAACGCCTCCTCGAAGAACTCGAAGCCCTGCTTGGTGATCTTGACGATCTCGTCGCGATCGAGGAACTCCACCAGCGACTGGCGGCAGTAGTGGCCGAGCGGGATGGTGCCGAACTTGCCTTCGTAGACGTCCTGGACCTCGTGGTACTCGCCGGCGACCAGCGCGGTGATGTAGGTCGACATCTTCTTGGTGGCCGGGAAGTTCCAGACCGCCTTGCCCTCGCCGATCGGCTCGGCGGCCGGCGTCGGTGCGTTCGAGACCACAGTCCAGTGCTCGGGCGCTGTGACCGAGAAGGTGAAGACGCTCTTGAGGTCGGGCTGCTCGAAGGTGGTGAACACCCGCCTGGCGTCGGGGACCTCGAACTGGCTGTAGAGGTAGATCCGGTCGTCGGCGGGGTCCACGAAGCGGTGCAGGCCTTCGCCGCTGTGGCTGTAGGTGCAGTCGGCACTGACCACGAGTAGGTTGTCGGCGGCCAGGCCGTCGAGCTGGATCCGGCTGTCGGCGTACGACGTCGCCGGGTCGAGCGGCACGCCGTTCAGGGTGATCGCGCTGATCTCGGCGTCGACGAGATCAGCGAACGTGCTGGCTCCCGGTTCGCTGCACCGGAAAGCGATCGTGGTCGTGGAGACAAAGGTCTTGTCGCTGGTCGTGAGGTCGATCTCGATGGTGTACGAGTCGACGTCGAGCAACCGGGCGCGGGTCTGCGCCTCTTCGCGAGTGAGGTTGGTTCCTGGCATGCGAGGCATCATGCCACCCGGGCGGAAAGCATCTGATATCGGCAGGAAGCGATTCAGAATTACACGGTTGTAACGGCGTGTCGCACCGTTGTAGTTTGGGGCAGATGGTAGGCAGAGTGACGAAAGTTGCTCTAGCGTTCGGGTGTGCACACCCGTCGTCGGTCTCGTCATGCGCTCGTGGTTGCCCTGATCTGGGCGCTCGCGACGCTGCTCGTCCCGACCCCTCCGGCGGGCGCGACGTCCTCGCTGCTCTGCCTGGGATTCACCGGCTGCGCCAGGTCCGGCTACAGCAGCTTCGGGTACGGCCCGACCAACTACAACAAGATGTGGTGGCGGATGTACTCCGGCCACAACTGCACCAACTACATGGCCTATCGGATGATCCAGTCGGGGATGCCCCTGGCCCGGCCGTGGTCCAGCAGCGGCGACGCGCGCTACTGGGGAGTGGTCTTCAAGTCCAGGACCAACCAGACGCCCCTGGTCGGATCGGTCGCGTGGTGGGACAGCAACCATGTCGCCTACGTGCAGCGGATCATCGACGCCAACACGATCATCATCAGCGAGGACCACTACGGCGGTGACTTCGACTGGCGCAAGATCGTCCGCAGCGGTGGCGGCTGGCCGACCGGGTTCATCCACCTCGAGGACGAGTCGGTCACGCCGACGGCGCCGCCGACCGTGATCGGGACGCCGCAGGTCGACGCGCCGCTCGCCATCAAGCCCGGCACCTGGAACCGAACCGGCGCGACGTACAAGTACCAGTGGCTCGCGAACGGAGTCGCGATCACGGGGGCAACCACCACCACCTACACCCCGGCCCCGGCCGAGGTCGGTGACGCGATCTCGGTCAAGGTGACCGCGGCGAAGATCGGCTACCGGACGGGGTCGAGCACCGCCACGGCGCCCACGCGGACGATTCCGGGCGTCATGACGGACCTGGCCGCGCCGGTGCTCAGCGGCTTCGTCAAGGTCGGCGGGGTCCTGAGCGCGTCGACCCCGACCTGGAACCCGGCGCCGACGGCCATCACCTACGCCTGGACCGCCAACGGCACGCCGGTGCCGGGAGCCACCACCCCGTCGCTCAAGCTCGGGCCCGCACTCCTCGGCAAGGTCGTCCGCGTGATCGCCACGGCGACCCGTGACGGGTACACCACGACCACCTCGACCTCGGACGCCTCGGTGCCGGTGGCTCCGGAGAAGCTCGACCTGACCTCCGAGCCGCGCGTGGTCGGCACTCCGCACGTCGGCGTGGCCTACTCGGTCATCCCCGGGGTCGTGGGCCCCGCCGGGGTCCGGACCAGCTACCAGTGGCTGCTCGACGGTGTCCCGATCACCGGGGCGACGACCGGCAGCTACACGCCCTCGTTGACCGACCCTGGCCACATGCTGTCCGTCCAGGTGTCCTACACGAAGCCGGGTTACACCCCGATCGTGCGCACCCTGGCTGCCATCCGGGCGGTGAAGTCGAACGCGTTGATCAGGATCGTCTCGCGATCGCACCGCAGCGTCACCGTGATCGTCACGGCAGGCGGTGTCCGGGTCGTCAACGGCGTCGTCACGATCTCCGATCACCGTGGACAGCAGACGGTCACCCTGGTCAACGGTCAGGCGACGATCTCACCGGACTGGCTGTACGCCGGGCCGCGTGTGATGACGGTCAGCTACCTCGGTTCGCACCGGGTCGAGGCCGCGTCGCTCGTGCGGACCGTCGACATCCGCTGATCAGCCCACCTGGTTGGACGTGAGCTCGGCATAGATGCCCTGGCGCGCGAGCAGGTCCTCGTGGGATCCGCGTTCGACGATCCTGCCGGCCTCAAGGACCACGATCTGATCGGCGTCGCGCACTGTCGACAGGCGGTGCGCGACCACGAAGACCGTCCGGTCGGCCAATGCTCCGCGCAGGCTGTCCTGGAGCGCCTGCTCCGACTCGGCGTCCAGCGCGCTGGTCGCCTCGTCCAGCAGCAGCACGGCCGGGTCGCGGTACAGCGCCCGGGCAACGCAGATCCGCTGGCGTTCACCTCCCGAGAGCCTTGTTCCGCGCTCGCCGACGCGGGTCTGGTAGCCCAGGGGCATCCGGCGTACGAACTCGTCGGCGGTCGCGGCGCGCGCGGCCCTGACCACCAGGTCCAGGTCCACCTCGTCCTCGCCGAAGGCGATGTTCTCCGCGATGGTGCCGTCGAAGAGGTGACTGTCCTGGAGAACGACACCCAGCTGGCGGCGATAGGCGCGCAGCTCGAGGCTCGCGAGGTCCAGGCCGTCGCAGCTGATCGTCCCCGACTCGGGCTGGAGCAGGGCCGCGATGAGCATCAGCAGGGTGCTCTTGCCGGCGCCGGAGCGCCCCACGATCGCGACTGTCTCGCCCGGGCTCGCCTGGATCGAGATCTCCTCGAGGTCCAGGCGGTCGGCTGCCCCGGGATGCCGGAAGGACACCCGGTCGAGCTGGACCTCGCCCTCGAGCCTGCCGGGAACCTGCCGGTCGAGCTCGACCTGTTCGGGCTGCTGGTCGACGAACTCACCGAGCCGGTCGAGGAGCACGCGTCCCTGCTGGAACACGTCCCACATCGACAGCAGCTGGGTCAGCGGTGAGCTGGTCACCATCACCAGGGACAGGAACGAGACGAACACGCTGATCGGGATCGACCCGTGAACGACTTCGTACGCGCCGAACGAGATCGCCAGGGCGAGCGGCACGAGCGAGAGCACGGACAGCGCGCCCTCGTAGAGCATGATCGTGAAGTCGGCGCTGAACAGCCGGTCGGCGAGGTCGTCGAACTGGCCGGCCAGCTTGCGCTGCAACTCGGTTTCGGCCCCGGCGGCCTTGACCGTGTCGACCCCGCGGATCGCGTCGATCTGGCGTGACTTGTAGCGGCCCCAGGACTCCTCGAGGCTCTGGAAGGCCGGACGCAGCCGGCGCCTCGAGGAGTACATCAGTACGAGGTAGAACGGGATGACCACGAGATAGACCGCCGGCAGGCGGGCGTCCCAACGGGTCATGATCACCCATGCGCCGATCACCTGGAACAGGGCCACGAACGCTCCGACGCCGCGCGTGAGGAAGAAGCTGCGCACCTCGCGGAGCCCGTTGAGCCGACGCTCGATGTCGCCGGTCCGCCGCGAAGCGAAGAACGTCACCGGGAGTGCGAGGAGGGTCTCGGCGACATGGTCGAGGCTGGCCCGGTCGATCCGGAGCGCGGCGCGCGTGATCACGTAGCGCTGGAGCACGGTGAGCAGGGTGGAGAGACCCAGGACACCGAGCACGACCAGCACCACCGGGATGAGGGACGCTGTGTCCCTGGGCTGGATGACCTTCTCGATCACCCACTGGCTGGACAGCGGTACGGCGAGGGTCGCCGCTGCGATGCCGATCCCGCACACGGTGGCGATCGTGATGGCCGGCCACTCGGCCCGCAGGAACGGCCGGAAGAAGCGGGCCCCCGACGAGGCGACCGGAGTCTCGAACAGGGCGTCGGTCGGTGCCACCAGCAGGGCGAAGCCGGTGAAGCGCTGCTCGAACGTCGCCCTGGCCATCGTCCCGGAGCTGCCCATCGGGTCCATCACCCGGACCTCGGACCGGCCGACCTTGTCCAGCACCACCCAGTGGTTGCCGTCGACGTGACACAGCGCGGGCAACGGCAGCTCGCCGAGCCGGGACGTGGACACGGTGGTCATCGCCGACTCGAGCCCGAGTGCCGCCGCGCCGCGATGCAGGCCGAGAAGGCTGGTGCCGTCCGCGGCCGTCGAGACAGCGTCCCGGACGGCGACCATGCTGATCGGGTGGCCGAACGCGCGGGCGACAGCGGTCAGCGCCGCGGCGCCGCAGTCCATCTGGTCGAGACCGAAGACCTGCGGGACCTTGTGCCGGTGCCGGGACCGGAAGGATGACCAGTCGTCGGCCCGGCTGGTCTCGGGCGGGTTCGGCGAGTGCGGGCTCACTGGATCGGCCGGGGCGGCGGCTTCCGGCTCGAATGCCCGTGACCTGCGGGTCGCTCTGCGGTGCCGCGCCGGGGGGAGGGTGACCACGGAGTCGCGGAACAGGTCCGCGCTGGGTGGCCACAGCTCGGTGAGTGCTCCCGCCACCGAACCGTGCAGCGTCAGGGTCTGCAGCGGACCTGAGGCCCGAACGCTGACCGGGGAGCGTTCCGCGGTGGCGGCTTCGGGGGCGATCAGCGAACCCGGGCCGAGGACGCGGACCTGGCTCTCGCTTCCGTCACGGCCCCGTGCGGTCGCACGCGCCGAGCCAGTTACGACGACGTGCACGGTCTCGGGGACCTCACCTTCGCAGACGAGTTCGGTGCCGAACTCGTGCAGGGCTGCCCTGAACGAGTGTTCAACCATCCTGCGTACCTCGATCGGCGCCTCGTCGAGCGCGAGCAGGCCGAGCGGCAGCCGGCTGCTCGCGCCGGTGTCCGGCGAGCCTGACCCTGGGACCACCCGCGGAGCGTATCGAGCGCCCGAGCTTGCTCGAGGTCGAGTGCGCGACAGCGCGTTGAGGAGCGACGCGAGGATCATGGCGGCCTCAGGCTACGACGTGCCGCGCGACGGCGTCGGCGATCACCTCGGCCCGAACGGTCGCGGCCGCACGAGCCCGGGTCTCGGGATCGGCCAGCGTCGCAGCCGTGCGCGAGAGCACGCTGATGACGATCCAGCTGCCGGGGACCGGTAGCGGTCCGACGAGCTCGCCCGTCTGTGCCCCGGCCAGGGTGGCCCGCAGCGCCGGCGGGTTGACGTCTGCGAGAACCTGGGTGACCTCCTCGACGGCGATGCCCGCGAGCACGGCGGCAGAGCCGAGATGGACCCCGTCGCTGAGAACCCGGTGGCGCAGTTCCTCGGCGACCCCGCGCGCGTTGGTCGCGACCCGGGTCACCGTCAGCCTGGTCCAGCTCAGCCGATGGTTCTCGATCGCAGCCGTCAGGCGCGCACTCGTCGTGCCCGCAGCGATCAGTCGCTCGGTCCAGCCGGCCTCGTCGAAACCGGCAGCGTCGACGGGGCTCGAGCCGAGCTCGCACGCGGCCGCAGCAGCGCTGACCAGCTCCGAGGTGACGGCATCGAACGAACCGGAGCACACCAGCGCACACCAGCCGCTGGCGCCCGACGTGCCCCAGACGACGTCCTCGGTCCAGCGGCGGAAGTCGTCGGCAGCGATCTCCCACCCGGCAAGCCAAGCCTCGAGCTGGTCGGCCCTCAGCAGGCCCCGTGAGCGCCGGAAGCCCTCTTCGACCTGAGCAGACGTCGACGCCGTCGCGGGTGCATCACGGGTGCCGACCCGCGCACGTCGTACGAGGTCGGCCACCGTGAAAGCGACGCCGTCTGCCGTGAAGACCGGGCGATCGGCGATGTTCGGGGGAGCGTCAGGGAGGGGGACGCCCACCGTCATCGGGAGTGGTGCTGTCGTGTGTGCAGGTCAGTCGATGTGAATGACCGCGGCAACCACGGCGCCGAGGACCGCGACCACGGGAGTGAGGTCCAGGAAAGCTGCTCCGCCGACAATGCCAGCGGCGTCGCTCTCGGTGGGTGCAAGATCCGTGAAGATGGTGTTCATTCCGTACCCCGATTTCATTGCGCTCCGGCGGAAGGCCCGAAGCTGGTGCTCTCTTTCTAGGCCCAGGATGCCGCCTATTTCAATCAATCCACGTGCAATTGGCATTACGTTCTTGTTTCTCATGCCGATCTGTCATGAACGTCCGGATTTGTCACTGCTGATTTCGGACACGAGGGGGAATACGCCCCACATCGTCGCGGTTCTCCAAGCGTGAGTACTTCCGAGACTGCCGATTTCTGGTTCGACCCGCTGTGCCCGTTCGCCTGGATCACCTCGCGCTGGATCCTCGAGGTGGAGCAGGTCCGCGACATCGAGGTGAGATGGCACGTGATGAGCCTGGCCTACCTCAACAAGGACAAGGACATCTCTGCGGAGTACCGCGCGCTGCTGGCACCCGCGTGGGGGCCTGTCCGGGTCCTGATCGCAGCCGCGCAGAAGCACGGTGACGAGGTGCTGTTGCCGCTCTACAACGCCTTCGGCACCCGGATCCACCTCGGCAAGGAGCCGATCAGCCGCGCCCTGGTCGAGAAGGTGCTGGCCGACGTCGGACTCGAGCCCGATCTGGTCGAAGCGATGGATGACAGCTCGCTCGACGACGCCGTCGCGGCATCCCACCACGAGGGCATGGACCAGGTCGGCGACCAGGTCGGTACCCCCACCATCTCAATCAACGGCGTGGCCTTCTTCGGTCCGGTGCTGAGCAAGATCCCGCGCGGAGAAGAAGCCGGCACGTTGTGGGACGCGGCCGTTTCGCTGGCGGCGTACCCGCACTTCTTCGAACTCAAGAGGACCCGCACCGGCGGCCTGGACTTCAGCTGAATCTGTGCCGGGAACGGTGCCCGCGCGGCATGCCCGGCGGTGCTTGTTGCGAGCTCAAGCGGTCCCGCACCGGCGGCCTGGACTTCAGCTGAATCTGTGCCGGGAACGGTGCCCGCGCGGCATGCCCGGCAGTGCTTGTTGCGAGCTCAAGCGGACCCGCACCGGCAGCCTGGACTTCAGCTGATCCGCACCGGAAATATCGGGCGGCCCGGGCTCACTAGGATTCGGGCATGACCCGAGTCCTCTCCGCCGTCGCCTGGCCGTACGCCAACGGCCCGCGCCACATCGGCCACGTCGCCGGTTTCGGCGTGCCCTCCGACGTCTTCAGCCGTTATATGCGGATGGCGGGTCACGAGGTCCTGATGGTCTCGGGGACCGACGAGCACGGTACGCCGATCCTGATCGCGGCCGACGAGGCCGGCATCACGCCCCAGGAGCTGGCTGACCAGAACCACCGCGTGATCGCGGAGGACCTGGCGAACCTCGGGATCTCCTACGACCTCTACACCCGGACGACGACCCGGAACCACACCGCGGTCGTCCAGGAGTTCTTCACCGGCGTCTTCAACAACGGCTACTTCCTCGAGCAGACCACCAAGGGCGCGATCTCGCCCTCGACCGGCCGCACGCTGCCGGATCGCTACATCGAGGGCATCTGCCCGATCTGCGGCTACGACGGCGCCCGCGGGGACCAGTGCGACAACTGCGGCAACCAGCTCGACCCCGCTGACCTGATCAACCCGCGCTCGAAGATCAACGGCGAGACCCCGCAGTTCATCGAGACCCAGCACTTCTTCCTCGACCTGCCCGCCCTGGCCGAGGCACTCAAGCTCTGGCTCGACGAGCGAGAGGCCAGCGGCACCTGGCGGCCCAACGTGATCAAGTTCAGCCAGAACATCCTCGAGGACATCCGACCCCGGGCGATGACCCGCGACATCGACTGGGGCATCCCGATCCCGCTCGTCGGCTGGCGCGAGAACCCGACCAAGCGGCTCTACGTCTGGTTCGACGCGGTGATCGGCTACCTGTCCGCGAGCATCGAGTGGGCCCGCAGGACCGAGGACCCCGAAGCCTGGCGGCAGTGGTGGAACGATCCAGCCGCGCTGTCGTACTACTTCATGGGCAAGGACAACATCACCTTCCACAGCCAGATCTGGCCGGCCGAGCTGCTCGCCTACGCAGGCAAGGGGGACAAGGGCGGCGCGCCCGGCCCGTACGGCGTCCTGAACCTGCCGACCGAGGTCGTCTCCAGCGAGTTCCTCACCATGGAAGGCAAGAAGTTCTCCTCCTCCAAGCGCGTGGTCATCTACGTCCGCGACCTGCTCAGCCGCTACCAGCCCGACGCGTTCCGCTACTTCGTCGCAGCGGCGGGCCCGGAGAACCAGGACTCGGACTTCACCTGGGCTGAGTTCGTCCGCCGGACCAACGACGAGCTGGTCGCCGGCTGGGGGAATCTGGTCAACCGGACCGCGACGCTGATCAACAAGAACTTCGAGGCGATCCCGCAGGCGGGCGAGCTCACCGCCGAGGACGCAGCACTCCTGGCATGGGTCGAGCAGGGCTTCGCGAGCGTCGGCGACCTGATCGCGCGGCACCGACAGAAGGCCGCGATCGGCGAGGCGATGCGACTTGTCGGTGAGGTCAACAAGTACGTGACCGACACCGAGCCGTGGAAGCTGAAGGGCGAGGACCAGCGCGAGCGGCTGGGCACGGTGCTGCACGTGCTCGCGCAGTGCGTCGCCGACCTGAACCTGATGCTGTCCCCGTTCCTGCCGTTCTCGGCCAACGTCGTCGACGCCGTCTTCGGAGGCGCCGGTGCCGTCCAGCCGATGCCGCAGCTCGTCGAGGTCGACGACCTCGACGGCGGAGCCGGCTACCCGATCCTGACCGGTGACTACTCGGGCGTTCCGCGCTGGCGCCGTCATCCGATCGTCGCCGGTACGCCGGTCGCGAAGCCGACGCCAGTCTTCACCAAGCTGGACCCGTCAGTGGTCGACGAGGAGCTCGCGCGACTCAGCCACTAGGTCACCACTTCTGACGACCGGTCGTCGAGCTTGCCGCGACGGTGGCGCCTAATAGTCGGTCACGAGCACCTTGATCGACGGCAGCTGGGCGAGGGCGTTGATCGCGACCGAGAACGCGAAGTAGGCGACCGCCAGGTGGTGGTGGCCACTCGCCCACAGGCCGGCCGAGGCGAGCGTGAAGACCAACACCTTTACCACCGGGCGCACCATCCGGCCGCCGTACCGGGCCTTCGGTGACGCGAAGAGGAACCAGACCCCCACGGTCACGACGCCCATGACCGTCGCCAGCACCGGGCCTGACTGGTACTCGCCCCAGGTGGCTGCGGCGGAGATCGCCAGCAGCTCGTCGACGAAGACGAGGAACAGCACCGACCAACCGAAGATCGCCATGCGGCTCAGCCTAGGCTGAACCGGTGAGTGCTCCCCGGTATCTACCCGCGTTCTACGTACGCGAAGTTGCTGCCGACAAGCTCGCCCGGATCGAGCTGCGCGAGACGGGTCCGGCCGGCCGTCCGGGCCCGGTGATCGCACGGGCGGAGCACGAGGTGGGCACCGCGGTGACGGCGCTGACGTTCTTCGCGGACGTTGACGGCGCCGTGCCGGTGTTCTCATGGCGGATGCGCGAGCCGGGCGCTTTCGACGTCTTCGACGAACGCGACGAGGCGATCGGCTACTTCCGGGCCGACCACCTCAGTGCGCCGTACCTGGAGGCGGTCGGCACGACCGGTCCCGACGGCCGCGTCGAGTACCACGATGCGCGTGACCCCGTGCTGACGGTGGAGCAACGGTCGTCTGCCGGTGTGCGCGAGGTGAGGGTCACCGACCGACGACTTGCCCTGCGACTGGCTGCCGCGGTCGCCACCGAACTCGCCACGAGGAGTCACTGATGACGCTGTATCCCCAGGCCCGAGCCGCGATCGAGGGCTACGACGACGCGCGGCCGGCCGATCTCGCAGAGATCGAGCAGGCGCGCTCGCAAGCACGCGCAGAGGCGGCCGCCGGTCCGCGCGAGGACGTCGCCAGCGTGCTCGACCTCGACGCCGATGGGGTGCCCTGCCGGCTCTACCGCCCCGAGGGTGCGGACGGCGTGATCGTCCACCTCCACGGGGGTGGGTTCGTCTTCCACGACATCGACGTCCACGACGCGGCCGCGCGGCGACTGGCCAACAGGTCCGGGATGGCGGTGGTCAGCGTCGACTACCGGCGACCGCCCGAGCACAGGTTCCCGGCCGCGCCGGACGACGTCGACGTGGCGCTGGGCTGGCTGGCCCGGGAGGCTACCGGACTGGTCCTCGCGGGCCCGTGGTTCGCGCACGGTGACAGCGCCGGCGGCAACCTGGCGCTGGTGGCCGCGCTGCGCAACCCCGGCCGCTTCGCAGGCCTGGTGCTCATCTACCCGTTCCTGGACCCGCAGGCCGGGTTCGCGTCGTACGAGGAGGCAGCGGACGGCTTCAGTCCGGCCGAAGCCGGCTGGTACTGGGCGCAGTACGCCGAGACACCCGAGGACCTCGTCGACCCGGACCTGGCCCCGCTGCTCAGCGACCGCCTGGGGACGCTTCCTCCGACCCTGGTGGTCACCTCCGAGCACGACCCCCTGCGTGACGAGGGCGAGGAGCTCGCGCGTCGGCTGGCCGAGCTCGGGGTCACCGTGGTCGCCACGCGCTACCTCGGCCAGATTCACGGGTTCTGGCGCCACGGCGACTCCTTCGACGCCGCCGAACCGCTGACCCGTCAGGTCGCGGGATTCGTCAGGCAGTGCCTTGCAGCGCGGGGTTCCTGAGCAGCGCCATCCGGACGAGCTCGGCGATCCCGAAGATGATCAGCAGCCATCCGCCGAGTCTGACCAGAACCACCAGCGAGAGCCCGGGCCAGGCGAGCAGTGCCAGGGCTCCGAGCAGCGACAGGCTGGCTGAGGAGATGAGCCCGGTCCGCGCCCGCCCGTGCTGGCGCCGACCCGCGGCCAGGCTTCCGACGGCGTCCGCGATCCAGCCGATCGCGGTGAGGACGGCCAGGAGCCGGATCGAGGTGAACGGGCTGAACAGACAGATCAGGCCGATCACGAGCAGGTAGCTGCCCATGACGCCGACCAGGACGCGGACCCCGGTCGGGAGTCGGCCTCGCGACGCGACCGCCAGCTGGATGCCGGCCAGCATGACCAGGTGGAATCCGAACAGGGTCGCGACCACCACGACGGTCACGCCGGTCCACGCCAGCACGGCAGCTCCGAGCACCACGGCGGCGATCGCGGCGGCGGCAACGGCCGCGGGCGGCAGCGGGCTGGTCGGCTGGACCTCGAGCGTGCTCGACTGGCTCATGGCGCCATCCTAGGGCGGCCACGACGGCGGCTCGCGTCCTGTAGATACCCTCTGCGCATGCGCGTGCACCTGGGATCCGATCATGCCGGCCTCGAGCTCAAGGAACACCTGCTGGGCTGGCTGCGCGACAACGGCCACGAGCCTGTCGACCACGGCCCGTTCGTGTACGACGCCCTCGACGACTATCCCGTTTTCTGCATCCGGGCGGCCGACGGGGTCGTCGACGATCCCGGCAGCGTCGGCGTCGTGATCGGCGGCTCGGGCAACGGCGAGCAGATTGCGGCCAACAAGGTGATCGGCGTCCGGGCGGCGCTGGTGTGGAGCGAGGACACAGCCGTACTCGCCCGCGAGCACAACAACGCCAACGTGATCTCGGTGGGCGGCCGGATGCACAGCGTCGAGGACATGACGCACTTCATCGACGTCTTCCTGCGCACTCCGTTCAGCGACGAGGAGCGCCACGTGCGCCGGATCGCGATGATGTCGGCGTACGAGACCACGCGGGTCCTGCCGCCGCTGCCGGAGTCTGCCCAGAACCAGACCCAGGACCACCGGCCGGATGCCTGAGGGCCACACCCTGCTGCGGCTCGCGAAGGACCTCGACGCCGCCTTCGCCGGTGGGCCGGTACGGGTCAGCAGCCCCCAGGGGCGTTTCGCCGCGGACGCAGCCCAGCTCGACGGTGCCGTGGTGGTCGCGGCGACCTCAGCCGGCAAGCACCTGTTCGTCGAGTTCGACGGTGAGCGCATCATTCACGTGCACCTCGGCCTGATCGGCAAGTTCGACCTGTTCTCCGGTCCGCCGCCCGCCGTGACGACCGGGCAGGTGCGGCTGAGGCTGGCCAACGGCTCGACCTACGCGGATCTCCGCGGCGCCACCCAGTGCGACCTGATCGGCGCCGCCAAGCGCGACGCGATCCTCGCCCAGCTGGGGGAGGATCCGTTGCGATCCGACGCCGACCCCGAGCGCGTCTGGGACCGGATCTCGCGCAGTCATCGTCCGATCGGTGACCTGCTCATGGACCAGACCGTGCTCGCCGGGGTCGGGAACGTCTACCGCGCTGAGATCCTGTTCCGTCACCGGGTCCATCCGCTGCGGCCGGGCAGCACCCTTCGCCGCACGCAGTTCATGACGCTGTGGTCGGACCTCGTCGAGCTGATGCAGTACGGCGTGCTCACCGGTCGCATCGACACGGTCCGGCCCGAGCACACCCCGGAGGCCATGGGCCGCCCGCCGCGCAAGGACGATCACGGCGGCGAGGTGTACGTCTACCGCAGACACGGGCAGGGCTGCTTGGTCTGCGGGGCACGCATCCGGACCGAGGTCCTGGTCGGCCGCAACCTGTTCTGGTGCCCGCGGTGCCAGCCGGTGTTCCGGTCGCGGGCCGTAGGCTGAGGCTCGTGCTGTCCCGACAACGCAACGACGCGCTGTGCCCGCGGTGACCAGATCGCAGGCGCGCCCGGGTCAGCGGCTGCGCAGCGGCTGGACGCGTCTGCGACGCCAGGGCCTGGACTCGGATCGTCCGGCCGTCGCGTTCCTCGTGCTGCTCACCATCGGCCTGACGATCGGTGGCGTCGTCGCCCCGAACGTCTTCCCGCAGGCCGCCCTCCTGCTCCCGATCGTGCTCGCCAGCCTGTGGCTCGGACCGCGCACGCTGCCGTGGTTCGTGGGCTTCTGCCTGGTGGCGGTGATGGTGCTGATCGTGTCGATGCCGAGCATCAACACGGTCACCGTCGTGCGGGTGGTGATCACCTTCGCGATCGCCCTGCTGATCATGGTGACCTCGTTCCGGCGGATGAAGCTCGGCGTGGCCGGGCCCCGCGGCGAGTCGATGTTCGTCGACCTGCGGGACCGGATCGCCAACCAGGGCGCGATCCCGTCGCTGCCGCAGGAGTGGCACGTCGAGTCGGCCACCCGTTCAGCGGGAGGCACCTCGTTCGGAGGCGACTTCATCGTGGCGAGTCGCGCCACCGATGGTTCGACCCTGGACCTCGTGGTGGTCGACGTCTCGGGCAAGGGGATCGACGCCGGCACCCGGTCGCTGTTGCTCTCGGGTGCGTTCGGCGGACTGTGCTCGGCGGTAGCCCCGGATCGTTTCCTGCGGGACGCGAACCAGTACCTGCTGCGCCAGGAGTGGGAGGAGGGCTTCGCATCGGCGATCCACCTGCACCTGTCGTTGCGCACCGGTGACTTCGAGCTGCGCAAGGCCGGTCACCCGCCGGCGGTGTGGTTGCACGCGGGCTCTGGTCGATGGTCGATCCTCGACTCCGACGGCCCGGTGCTCGGGCTGATCCCGGATGCGACCTTCGAGGTCGTACGGGGTCGGCTGCTGCCCGACGACGCGTTGGTGATGTACACCGACGGGCTCGTCGAGACCGTGAGCCGGGACATCGGCAGCGGGATCGACAAACTTGCCGGCCGCGGGCAGCTGCTGTTCCCGACCGGCTACCAGAAGGGTGCCCGCAAGCTGATCGACCAGCTCGCGAGCAGCAACGACGACGGCGCACTGGTACTGGTGCACCGCAGGTTCCCCGACCTGAACCAGTAAGTGCTGGACCGGACGGCGTCCGCCCGACAGAATGAGAACACGTTCTCGTTTTCTGGCGACCGGAGGTCCATGTGCTCGCGACGTCGGACCTGTGCACACCGCGCTTCCGTGAGCTGGCCGACTCCCTGGGCGGGATCCCGTGTGAGCACGCCCACCGCTTCGTCTACGTCAACGACCCCCTGCACCTCCCAGACCCGTCGATGCCGTTCGTCGAACTGCTGATGGTCGTCGGTGCCGTGCTGGCCCTGACCCACGCGATCGTGACCCTCCGGCGGACCGGCAGCGCGGTGAACCTGGGGGTCTGGCTCGCCGCGGTCGTCTACGTCGCGGTCCTGGAGCCGCCGCTCTACTTCCCGGCTGCCTTCGGGATCGCCTCCTACGTGCCGGCGATCTTCGTGCACAACGTGTTCACGATCGGCTTCGTCTACGAACGGATGCCGCTCTACATCCTGTGCCTGTACCCCGCGCTGGTCTACCTGGCCTGGGTCATCGTCGAGCGGCTCGGCGTCCGGGCGCGCCACCCGGGTTTCCGCGGTGCGCTGCTGACTGCCGTGTGCCTGGGCTTCACGCACCAGTGCATCTACGAGATCTTCGACCACCTCGGCCCGCAGAAGCTCTGGTGGGCGTGGGACTACTCGGAGTCGATGACCCGCGACCGCCTCGGCTCGGTGCCGATGTCGAGCATCGTGAACTTCGCCCTGGTGATGCCGACCGCCTTCGCGCTGCTGTGCCTGTTGGTACTGCAGCGACGCTCCCGGCCCACCGCACGGTCGGTGCTCGGTGCAGCAGTGGTCGTCGGGGCCCTCACGCCGGTCGTCTCGCTGCCGGGCCAGCTCCCCGTTACCTACCTCGACCTGGTGGACCACCCGTATACGGGCGCCGTGCACGCCCTGCTGATCGTGATGATGGTGGCGGCCGGCCTGGTCACCCTGCGTGAGATCGCCGTGAGCTGGCGGGAGAGCGCCGAGGCGCCACCGGGTTTCCTCGGCTGGTACCCGCTCGCGTACGTCGGGACCTATCTGGCCTTCTTCGCGGTGTTCTGGATCCTCGCCCTGCCGCAGACCCTCGGCGGCAGCGCAGGCGTGACCGAGAACGGCCGTCCTGCTGGTTCACTCTGGTACGTCGCGCTCTGCTTCGGGCTGTCGCTGCTGATCCTCGCGCCCGTCGTTCGGCGTTCCCGCTCTGCCGTTCCCGAGAGGCACCTATGACCGCGTTCGTGACCCGCTACGACTTCCGGGCGCCCGGCGAGGCGTTGGGTCGTCAGCACGAGATGTTCGAGCGCTGCCTGGACCAGGCCGTCTACCTCGAGGAGCACGGGCAGGACGCGATCGTGCTCTCCGAGCACCACGCCACGACTGACGGCTACCTGCCGAGCCCGCTGCTCGTCGCCGCGGCGGTGGCCGCGCGGACCTCCTCCGTCTCGATCTCGGTGGCGGCCCTGCTCGCCAACCTGTACGACCCGCTGCGGCTGGCCGAGGACATCGCCGTGCTCGACCACGTCAGCAACAGCCGGGTGACCTACACGATCGGGCTCGGCTACCGGCCCGAGGAATACGCGATGTTCGGGGCGTCGTGGGAGTCACGCGGTCGCGACCTCGAGGAGACGATCCGGGTGCTCCAGCAGGCCTGGACCGGTGAGGAGTTCGACTTCCGGGGGCGTCGTGTCCGGGTGCTGCCGACGCCGCGGCGTCAGCCGGTCCTGTTCTACGGCGGCGGATCACCGGCAGCCGCTCGCCGGGCGGCCCGGCTCGGACTGCACTTCCAGCCCCAGGCGGCCGACCCATCGCTCAAGGAGCTGTACCAGGCCGAGTGTCGGGCCCTCGGTCGGGAACCCGGCTTCGTGCTGCTGCCGACGCCCGGCCCGGCCACGGTGTTCTGCTCCGAGGACCCGGACCGCTTCTGGGCCGAGAACGGGGAGTACTTCCTCGCCGAGGCTCGCGGCTACAACGCCTGGCACAACGAGAACACCTCCCTGGTCCGCGACCCCTCGGAGTCGGTCGAGGCGATGCGCGAACGCGGTACCTACGCCGTCGAGACCCCGGATGACCTGATCGCGAAGTGCCTGAGCCGCGAGATCCGGGTCGTCAGCAGCCACCCGCTGTGCGGCGGCCTGCCCGCCGAGGCGTCGTGGGAGAGCCTGCGGCTGGTCTGCGACACGGTGATGCCGGCCGTCAGGGCCGCGCGCCGGACATCAGTGGAGGGGATGACGGGAATCGAACCCGCGTAATCAGTTTGGAAGACTGGGGCTCTACCATTGAGCTACATCCCCGTGGCCCCACGAGATCATCCGTGATGAGTCCGGAAGGCCGAAGGCAATTCTGCCACAGGCGCGATTGGGGCCGCATGTCGGCTGTCCTCTAGACTCTGCTGTCGGCCCGGAGCGGGTCGTCAAACCGGGGCGTAGCGTAGTGGCTAGCGCGCCTGCTTTGGGAGCAGGAGACCGCAGGTTCGAGTCCTGTCGCCCCGACTGCACCTGATCACCGCAACAAGGAGAACACCTGTGAAGAGCGCCGTCGAGACGCTGAACCCCACCCGGGCCAAGCTCACCATCGAGGTCCCGTTCGAAGAGCTGAAGCCCAGCCTCGACGCGGCCTACCAGCGGATCGCGAAGCAGGTGAACGTCCCCGGTTTCCGCAAGGGCAAGGTCCCGCCGGCCGTCATCGACCGCCAGGTCGGCCGCGGCGCCGTGCTGGACGAGGCGATCAACGACGCCCTTCCCAAGCTGTACGTGCAGGCGCTGCAGGAGAACGACCTGCAACCGCTGGCCCAGCCGGAGATCGACATCACCAAGTTCGACGACAACGAGACCCTGGAGTTCACCGCCGAGGTCGACGTGCGTCCGACCATCGACGTCCCGGCGTACGACGACCTGGTCGTCCAGGTCGATGACCTCACCGTGACCGAGGAGGACGTGGCCGAGCAGGTCGAGAACCTGCGCGAGCGGTTCGCGACCCTCAACGAGGTCGACCGGGCTGCCCAGGACGGCGATGTCGTCACGATCGACCTGACCGCCTCCTCCGACGGCGAGACCGTCGAGGGCGGCGAGGTCAACGGGTACTCCTACAAGGTGGGCGCGGGCGACATGCTCGACGGCGTCGACGACGCACTGCGCGGCCTGTCCTCGGGTGAGGAGGCCACGTTCGTGAGCCAGCTCCTCGGCGGCGACCTCGCCGGTCAGGACGTCGACGTCGTTGTCAAGGTCTCCTCGGTCAAGGAGCAGGAGCTGCCGGCCTTCGACGACGAGTTCGCCCAGACCGCGTCCGAGTTCGACACCGCCGAGGAGCTGCGCGAGGACGTCCGCACGCGCCTGGAGCGCGGCAAGCGCCTCGAGCAGGCTGCGGCGGCGCGCGACGCCGTCCTGGAGAAGCTCCTCGACGCTGCCGAGATCCCGCTGCCCGAAGCCGCCATCACCGCCGAGATCGCCGAGCGCAAGGGCGAGATCGAGCAGCAGCTGATGTACCAGGGCATGACGATGGAGCAGTACCTGGACGACCAGGAGCAGACCGTCGACGAGTTCGAGGCCGAGCTCGAGAAGCGTGTTCGCGACGCGATGGCGGCCCAATTCCTGCTCGACGAGGTCGCCAAGGCAGAGGAGCTCGGGGTCGACCAGAGCGAGCTGTCGGCGCACCTGTTCCGGCGGGCGCAGCAGTCGGGCCAGAACCCGGACGAGTTCGTCAAGCACATGGTCGAGCACAACCACATCCCCGAGATGGTGGCCGAGGTCGTGCGCGGCAAGGCGCTCGCGCTGATCGTCGAGGGCGCGAAGGTGACCGACGCGTCCGGCAACCACGTGGAGCTGAAGAACCTGCTGCCCGACGGTTCGATCGGTGAGCCGCAGGCCGAGGCCGCGTCGGAGACCGATGCCGTGGCGCAGGAAGAACCCGCCGACGCCTGAGTGCACAGTCGTGCACTGAATGTGATCCACGACGCAGCCCCGGATCGTTGACTTGCGATCCCGGGCTGCGTTGACTCACAGCCATGAGCACCCGTACGGCGCCGGAGTCCGAAGCAGGCGTGCTGGAGGCTGCCGCCCTGGCTGCTGAGCACCTCGATCTCCTGGTCCTCGGAGCCGTTCGCGACATCCACGGATCGGTGTCCAGCCGGGTACACGGCGTCCTCGACAAGGTCGTTGGCGGCCCCACCGTTCCGCACCGGGTCCACGACGGCATCGCCAGCGGGATCTACGCCGGCATCGGGCTGGGTCTGCGCGCCTCGGCGAAGGCGTTGCGCCGCGCCGACCGGCTCGGTCTGGGCCCGGCGATCGAGGACGGGGCCCGCGGTCGGTTCGTGGTCTCGGCGGTCAACGGCCTGATCGGCGACAAGCTGGTCGCCGATGGTTCGCCGCTCGCGATCGAGATCGGCGTACGGCAGCGTGGGCGTGACGTGCCGCTCACGCGCGCCGGCCTGGGACACGCCTACCCCCAGGCGAGCGATGCCATCGTCGTGTTCCTGCATGGGCTGTGCGAGACCGAGGACTACTGGGACCGGCAGAGCCGTCCACGCCCGGCCGACGGCACCACGGCGGCCTCGTACGGCGTCCGCCTGGCCGCCGACGAGGGCTGGAGCCCGGTCTTCGTGCGCGCCAACACGGGAGTCTCGCTCGCCGAAGCCGGGGTGGCGCTCAGCTCACTTCTCACCCGGCTGGTGGCCAGCTGGCCCACCGAGGTTCGCCGCATCGCCCTGGTCGGCCACTCGATGGGCGGCCTGATGGCCCGAGCCGCCTGTGCGGTCACGCTCGACTCGGACGCGCCGTGGACCGACCTGGTCACCGACATCGTCACCCTGGGAGCTCCGCACACCGGCTCGCCGGTCGAGCGCTCGATCGCCCGCGGGATCCGGGTTGCCGCGCGCGCTCCCGAGCTGATGCCGCTCGCGCGGATCTTCGAGCAACGGTCCGTCGGTGTCCTCGACCTGCACGACGGCATGCCCGAGGACGTCGCGGCTGTCCCGAACGCGCGCTACCACTTGGTGGCGGCAACGCTCAGCAGGTCGCCGAAGCATCCGGTGGCCGCGACCGTCGGCGACCTCCTGGTCCAGTACCGTTCGGCCGTCGGGCTGCTGCCCGGTGATGTCGAGATGTTCCCGGGTGCCGACGTCCTGCACGTACCCGGGGCCGGCCACTTCGACCTGCTCAACCACGACGACGTGTACGCCGCCCTGCGCGGCTGGCTCGCCCGCACAGGATCGACCACCACTCCCAGGAGCTGACCATGTCCGAGCAACCCAAGAACGTCGGCACGAGCCTCGAGATGGCTGCCACTCCGGCCCGGATCTGGGACGTGCTCTCGGACCTCGCCCGGATGCCGGAGTTCAGCCCCGAGCTGCGGCGGGCCTACGTCATCGGCAAGCCCGGGATCGGGGCCACCATCATCGGGATCAACCGCCGTAAGGCGGTCCTCTGGCCGACGACCTCGAAGGTGGTGCGCTGGGAGCCCGAGCGGGCGGTGGCGTGGCGGACCCGCGAGAGCGGCGCCACCTGGGTCTACGAGCTGGAGCCGACCGCGACCGGGACCAAGGTCACCGGACGGCGGGTGCTCTCGGCCTACACGATCCCCTCGAGGCTGATGGTCCCGTTCCTCGGCGGAGCAGCCGGCCACGACGACGAGCTGAACAGCGGGATCGCCGCGACCCTCGCGAAGATCAAGGCGGCTGTCGAAGCCTGACGCCGGGGACCGGAATCCGCCGAGAGCGAACATCGGCCCATTGCCCGTGGTTTTGCCGATCGGTCCGTCTAGTGTCATCGACGTGAACCAGATCCCCACTCCCCAGCTGACCACGGCGCCGCAGATGAACGGCGGCTCGTCGTCGTACGGGCTCGATGACCACATCTACCAGCGACTCCTCAAGGAGCGCACGGTGTTCCTCGGGTCGGAGGTGCGCGACCAGAACGCGAACGCGATCTGCGCCCAGCTGCTCCTGCTCTCGGCCGAGGATCCCGAGGCGGACATCTTCCTGTACATCAACAGCCCGGGCGGCTCGGTCGATGCCGGGATGGCGATCTACGACACCATGAACTACATCCCCAACGACGTCGCGACGGTGGGCATGGGCCTGGCCGCCTCGATGGGGCAGTTCCTGCTCTGCGCCGGCGCCCACGGCAAGCGGTACGCCCTCCCGCACGCGCGGATCATGATGCACCAGCCCTCGGGCGGCATGGGCGGTTCGGCCTCGGACATCAAGATCCAGGCGCAGCAGTCCCTGCACATCAAGAAGGTGCTCTTCGAGCTCATCGCCCAGCACACCGGACAGGCGCTCGAGCAGGTCGAGAACGACGCCGACCGCGACCGCTGGTTCACGGCGGAGCAGGCCAAGGACTACGGGTTCATCGACAAGGTCATCAGCAGTGCGCGCGAAGCCGCCGACGAGGGCCGTCCGGCCCGGAACAAGGACTAAGGACAAGGACCTCATGAACTACTACATCCCGCAGTGGGAAGAGCGCACCTCGTACGGCATCCGCCGGATCGACCCCTACGCCAAGCTGTTCGAGGACCGGATCATCTTCCTCGGCACGCCGATCAGCGACGACATCGCCAACGCCGTGATGGCCCAGCTGCTCTGCCTGGAGTCAATGGATCCCGGGCGTGACATCTCCATCTACATCAACTCGCCCGGTGGCTCGTTCACGGCCATGACGGCGATCTACGACACGATGAAGTTCATCCAGCCGGACGTGCAGACGGTCTGCCTGGGCCAGGCCGCGTCGGCTGCCGCGATCCTGCTCGCCGCCGGTACGCCGGGCAAGCGGATGGCGCTGCCGAACAGCCGGATCCTGATCCACCAGCCGTACACCGAGGGCACCTACGGGCAGTCCTCGGACATCGAGATCCAGGCCAACG
>NZ_JAOPXI010000046.1 GCF_025965215.1 Marmoricola sp. | reverse complement strand
CGCGCGAAGCGCTCACCCATCTCCTCCCCCGACCGCAGGCACGCCGCTCCGTACGGCGGCAGCCAGCCGTCCATGTCGGCCAGGCTGCGGCGTGCCCGGATCGCCGCCATCGCCGAGGCGAGTCGATGGCCGTCCGGTGTCGCGTGGTGGACGTTGTTGGTCGCTACCAGCGGCAGACCGTGGTCGCGGGCCAGGAGCGCCAGAGCGTCGTTGGCATCGTGGTCGAGCGGGTAGCCGTGGTCGACGAGCTCGACGACGACGCCGTCGTGCCCGAAGAGAGCCGTCAACCTGTCGAGCTCGGTCGCAGCAGCACTCAGCCCTCCGACCCTCAAGGCAGTACGGACCGTGCCCTTGCGACACCCGGTGAGGATCCGCCAGTGCCCCCGACCAGCTCCGGCCAGCTCCTCGAGGTCGTAGACCGGTCGACCCTTCTCGTCACCACGCAACTGGGCGTCGGTGATCGTCGCAGCCAACCGGTGATAGCCCTCGACGCCAGCGGCCAGGACGAGCAGGTGGTTGCCCTCGGGATCCGGTACGCCGTTCTGTGGACCGCTCAGACCCACGGAGAGCTCGGATCCGAAGACAGTCCTGAGCTGGTGCTTCGGGGCATATTTCTGGGCTATCTCAGCGAACAGCGGCGCGCCCGCGAACCCGTCATGGTCGGTGAGCGCCAGCCCGTGCAGCCCGAGCCGCACCGCTTCCTCGACGAGCTTGTCCGGTCCGCTGGCACCGTCGAGGAAGCTGAAGTTGCTGTGGCAGTGCAGTTCCGCGTACGGCGTGAGCGGACCGTCCGGCGGCCGGACCGTGTCCCTGGGCTGGTAGGCCTTGCGCTTGCGCGACCCCGGTCCGTCGTCGGCGGGCCCGCGGCGCGGTCTGGCCGAGAGCCGCTTCTCCAGCTCGGACCAAGGGATGGCCGGGTTGCTCCAGCCCATCAGCTCACCTGGTTTGGAGACAGGCCGTGCCGGCCTTCCTCAACCACCGGATGGTGGCGGCTAGTCATAGCTGGCCTCGGTCCACCACTGTCCGCCCTCGCAGCGCATCAGCCAGGCACGACCGTCCACACCGACGATCTGGAAGCGTGCAGCCGGTCCCCGGCCGCCCTCCCACCACTGCTCGTCTACCGGCCACGGACCGGCCCAGGCATCGATCGGCTGCCACCCGGTGGAGCTGCCCGAATGGAACCTCGTCGGCACGCACGAGACCGCGCCCCGGGCCGTGACGGTCACTGGTTGTCCGGCCGGTCCGACGACCGCGGTCGCCCACGGCTCGAGGAAGACCCGGGTCGGTGCCGGTGAGGGCACCTGCCCGGGCCAGGGCAGGTCGGGAGGTCGCAAGCCGGTCGGTCGCTCACCCCACGGCACCAGCGCCTGGCGGTCGGCAGGTGAGCGACCACCCTGGCGGACCGGGACCACCACGGCGTCGTACCCGAGCATCGCCTGCACCCTGGCCACCCCGCGGTCGACCCGGTCGTCGGTCCCCCCACCCCAAAGACCGTCGGCATGGGCAGCGGCCGGTTCGACAGTCTCGGGCACGAACCTGACCAGGCCGACCGGAGCCCCGACCAAGACCCCCGCGGGGGTCGCCTGGAGCTGCCAGTGCACCCGGTCGACCACATCTCCGGCAGTGAACCAGCGCGAGTGCACCCACGACCTGGACGAGAGCAGGGTGCGGCGGGCATCGTCGCCTTCGGCCTCAATGAGGACTGCGGTGGCCACGAGTCCACGTTCCCCGAGACCGGCCACGAACTCCTCGGCCTTGCGGCGCACGCTGAAGCAGACCGCCTCGGTCGAGGACAGGGGCGGCTCGAAGGCGATCTCGCAGACCAGGTCGGGGGGTGGGGTCCGGGCTGCCGGCTCGACCGGGTCGACCCCTCGGGCTAGCCGGTGCACCTTGGCGCCGTACGCACCGAAGCGGGTCAGGACGTCACGTGCAGGCAGGGCCGCCAGGTCTCTGAGATGCCGCAAACCCAGCCGCTGGAGCAGCCCGACGAGGTCGCCGTCGTCGAGAACCTCGACCGGGAGGTCGCCCAGGAACGCCGCCGAGCCGCCCGTTTCGATCACCAGCCAGCCCTGGACCTCCGCACCTCGAGCTGCCTGCTCGGCAGTGAAGAGGTCATCGGCGACCCCCACCCGCACATCGGTGATCCCGATCGAGACGAGGTGTTCGGCGATGACCGCTGCGGCATGCTCCTCGCCGCCGTAGAACCGGCCCGGCGCCCTGAGCGCCAGCAGGCCCGGACGCAACGGAGCAACGCCGGGACGCAGTGCTTCGACCGCGGCGAGCACCGGCTCGAACGCGCGGACGTCCCGATCGGGGTTGTCGGCAACCAGGACGAGCTCGGGGCAGCGGGACTGGGCGTCACGACGTCGCATCCCCCGTCGTACTCCGTGATCACGGGCTCGGGCGTTGCAGGCGACCACGGCGCTGCGGGTCACCACCGCTGCGGGTGTCGCCGGACCTGCCTCGGCTGCCACGACGGGCCAGTCCGGGCACCAGACGACCATGACCCTCACGGGACCCTCATGCGAGCGCACCATCAAGAGTCGTCCGCGTCGGCAGGTCCATCGCTGTACGACGTACCGGCCCTTCCTCGGCCGGCAACCAGAGCTCGGCCTCACGGGCCGGAGCAGACCCGCGCCGTACGGCGACCGTCACCCGTCGGCTCCGCAACCGTCCGTGCCCGGCATCGAGGCCGGACCAGACCGAGGACCGCAACGAGAGCCTGGCCTCGCTGCCTGGCCAGGTGCCCCAGACGATCAGCGCCGACGAGCGCTTCCGCAGTCGTGCCGAGATCCGGCTGGCAGTGCGCTCGGTGACCCCGACAGGCGGTCGGAGCACGACCAGGGTGACGACGTCGACCAGCGCGGCAGTCGCCTCGAGCCACTGCTCACCGGGGTCGGGCACGAGGACAGTCCGAGTCAGGTCGACCCCCAGCTCTGCCGCCGCCTCGATCCCGAAGTCGTCCGCACCGATGACGGCCGACCAGGCACCTTCCTGGGAGGGCACTGCCAGCAACATCATGGCCAGGCTGGCCGAGTCGACCTCGTAGGCACCACCTGTCCGGAGCTGGAGCAGCCCCGACAGTGCAGGATGGGTCGCGACGGGGATCCTCGGGACACCGTCCTGCATCCCGGCGATCCGCTCCTGCAGGCGCAGGACGACTGCACCGTCTGGTACTCCACGCTCGCGCGGAGACTTGATCGGGATCGAGGACATCTCCTCATGATCGAACACATGTTCGAACAGGTCAAGGCGTCAGCGGCGGCTCGATGGTGACGGTGGTCCCCCTTGCCTACCGTTTGCCCGAATAAGGTCGGGATCTCGGCCACCGCCTGCCCCCTGGCATGGCCCGCGTGGCAGGCTCGGCCTGTCCAACGTCCGAGGAATGGCGGTTCGCCCATGAAGATCGCAGTCGCAGGCGGGACCGGCATGGTCGGCGCGATGGTCGCCGACCAGCTCAGGGCCCGCGGTCACGAGCCCGTCGTACTGGCTCGCGCCACCGGGGTCGACCTGATGACCGGAGCGGGCCTCGAGGACAGGCTCGACGGCGTCGAAGCCGTCGTCGACGTCACCAGCACCGCGACCATCTCGGCCAAGGTGGCGACGAGGTTCTTCACCACCACCACGGGCCACCTGCTCACGGCCGGCTACGCCGCGGGCGTGCGGCACCACGTGCTGCTCTCCATCGTCGGCGTCGATGTCACGCCGTTCGGCTACTACGTCGGCAAGCTCGCCCAGGAGGAGCTGGTCAAGGACGGCAAGGTCCCGTTCACGATCATCCGCGCCACCCAGTTCCACGAGTTCGCCGAGCAGATGATCGAACGCTCCAGCGTGGGCCCGGTCCTGGTCGTCCCACGGATGAGTTCGGCTCCGATCGCGGCCACCGAGGTCGCGGCACTTCTTGCCGAGGTCGCGCTCGGAGTGCCTCGGGAGATTGCGCCCGAGGTCGGCGGTCCGCGCACCGAATCGGTGCCGGACATGACCCGACGGCTGCTCCGCAAGCAGGGCTCGAGACGGCCGGTCCTCACCGCGCGCATCCTCGGCAGGGCCGGCCGGGCGATGGCCGGCGGCGCGCTCATCCCGGCGAACCCCGGGACGGTCGGAGTCCAGACGTACGACGAGTGGCTGGAACAGCGGTGATGTCCCCGCTGCGCATCACCACCCTTCGCCCCGAGGTGCTGCGCGTCTGGGTTCCGCGGGTCTATCTCGGCTTCGCGGTGATCCTCGTACCGTGGTCCGCCTACCTGGCCGTCAGCCTCCCCGAGCGCAGCCTGAGCCTGCACTATCGCAACACCTGGGTCGGCTTCAACATCGCCCTCATCATCGTGCTGGCGCGGCTTGCCTGGCTGGCTCACCGGCGTGACCCTCGGGTGATCCTCACCGCGGCGACGGGTGCGACGTTGTTGCTCACCGACGCCTGGTTCGACGTCACGACGGCTGCCGCCGGTGCGGCCCATGTCCAGGCCCTGCTCTCGGCGGTCTTCCTGGAGATACCTGCCGCCATCGTGAGCGGTGTGCTGGCGCGACGCGGGATCACCGCCCTGGCCGCGCGTGCCCAGCTTGCTCCGCCGGAACAAATCTGACTGTTCACCCGTCGGCTGCCCGGCGTTCGATGTATTTCCGCCCCCGGAATGGAAGGTTCCACTCGTCCATCCATGGGAAGGAACCCACGCTGTGCCTCAACACCTCCGCAAGCTGCCCGCCGTCGTCGCGGGCGTGCTCGTCCTCACGGCTGCCGGAGCAGCCGTCGCCGGCCACGTCACCAATGACTGGCCGTACTCGACCTCGCACGGTCGCACCTACACCCTCGCGGCTGTAGGCGACATCGCCTGCGAGCCCACCACCGCCGAGAACACGACGACGCCCTCGGCGCTCAAGTGCGGCAGCCCGAGCCTCGGCGGCTTTGCCGCAGAGTTCGCGACCGCCAAGCAGGCCGCCGGCATGCAGCCGGACGCCGTCGCCCTCCTCGGCGACGAGCAGTACGAGGTCGGCAAGCTCAGTGACTTCGAGAACTCGTTCGAGCAGGCCTGGGGCGGCCTGAAGATGCTCGAGCGCCCGGCACCGGGCAACCACGAGTACTACGCATACACCAAGAAGGGCGACAACGAGGCTGCCCAGAACGGCACCGGTTACTTCGGGTACTTCAACGGTCACGACCAGACCGGAACGCCGAACTCACAGGGCCAGGCCGGCGACGACACCGGCGCCAACCAGGGCTGGTACTCCTACGACCTCGGCAACTGGCACATCATCTCGCTCAACGTCGAGTGCAGCTCGGCGCCGTTCAACAACGACTGCTCGACGACCGACGGCGGCCTGCTGTCGCAGGAGACGCAGTGGCTCTCCCATGACCTGCAGGACAACACCAAGCCCTGCACGATCGCGTACTGGCACCAGCCGGCCTTCAGCGCGACAACGGCAGCGACCGGCACGACCCCGGCCAGCGCGCCGGGTGCCGGTGGAACCGAAGGACTGGCGTCGGACGCGTGGTGGAAGCTGCTGTACGACAACCACGCGACACTGATCCTCAACGGTCACGAGCACGCGTACGCGCGCTTCAAGCCGATGGACCCGGCCGGCAACTACGACCCGACGAATGGCATCCCCGAGTTCATCGTCGGTAGCGGCGGCGAAGCCCTGGACACCCTGGCGACCAATGCTGACGGCAGCTACGCGAACCCGAACGTGGTCACCGCGCAGGCATCTGCCTACGGCGTGATGAAGCTGACCCTGAAGCCCGACGGCTACGCCTGGGCCTACCGGCCCACGCTGGCCGGAGCCGGATTCGGACCGAGCGCGCTGGCCTACAGCGACTCGGGCACGGGCAGCTGCAACGGCTAGTTCGCAGGAGTGGTCGGCTCCGACATCGACCGCGACGCCAGCAGTGTGGTGTCGCGCAAGCGACAGGTCGACGTCGGAGCCGACCGACCGCGCAGCACGTGCTCACCCTCAGAGATCCAGAACGCCCGCTCCGCCTCCTCGGCCTGGTCGACCGACGAGGCGGAGACGAGCACGTGTCCGGGTACGCCCTTGGCGAGGTCGCAGAGCCGCGCCGCAGAGTTCACCGAGTCACCGATGACGGTGTACTCGAACCGCGACTTCTCACCGATGTAGCCCGCGACGACTTCCCCGGTCGCCACGCCGATCCCGGCCTCGATCGCGGTGACCTCGGTCGCCAGACGCATGGCGATCCGCCGGGCGGCGTGCAGCGCGGCAGCGGCATGACCGGCCTGCTCGACCGGCGCTCCGAAGATCGCCAGCGCGGCGTCGCCCATGAACTTGTTGACGAACCCGCCCTGGGCGTCGACCTCGGAGACGACGACGGCCAGGAAGCGGTTGAGGGTCTCGACCACCTCGGACGGCGCCCGCTGGGTCGCATAGGCCGTCGACCCGATCAGGTCGATGAACAGCACTGACGCCACCCGAGCCTCGCCGCCGAGCACCACCTCGCCGGCTGCCGCGGCCGCAGCGACCTCCTTGCCCACGTGGCGGCCGAACAGGTCGCGGATGGCCTCGCGCTCCCGCAGCCCGCGGGCCATGTCGTTGAACCCGGCCTGCAACAGCCCGAGCTCGGTCCCGTCGAAGACCGTCACCTCGGCGTCGAAGTCACCCTTGCGGACCCGGCCCAGGGCGTAGCGGACCGACGCGATCGGAGCGACCACCGCGCGGGCGTTCAGGACGGTGACCAGCAGGCCGAACACGAGCACCACGCCCGAGAGCACGAGCCCGATGATCGCCAGCCTGTCCCGCGACATCTCGCGGCTGGTCAGCGCGACGATCGTCGTCGTCGCCAACCCGATCACCGGCGCAGCGGTGCCGATCCCCCAGAAGAGGAGCATCCGGGCCTGGACCCCGGTCATGCCACGACGTCCGTGCGCCTGGCCGGTCAGCGCCCTGGCCGCGATCGGGCGCAATGCGAACTCGGCCTGCAGGTACGCGATCGCGCTGACCACCATGCCGCTGATCAGGATCGCGAACGCCGTCCCGAAGGCGCGGTCCGGCTGCAGGACCAGTGCCTGGGTCGTGAAGACCACGAGCCCGCCGAACCAGAGGCCACCCTGGATCAGGGTCAGCCGGATCGGCGTACGAAGTGCGGTTCGGCGGTCCTTCGCCGTCGGCGTACGACCCTCGATCGCCCAGCGCAGTCCGCGCAGGCTGCTGATGGTTCCCCAGAAGCCGCCGACCAGCACCGCCACACCGACGTAGGTGGGAACGGTGATCGCCAGGCTGACGATGCTCGCGTGGGTCAGCGCCCTGGTCGGGAGCACCAGGGCGGAGATCACGAACACCACGCCCGCCCCGACGAGGTGGGTGGTGACCAGCATGGCGGTGAGCAGCAGCTGGAGCCGGACCCGCAGTCGCTTGGGCGACTGGTTGGTCGAACCGAGCAGGACAGACCCGAAGGGTGCGTTCTGGCGGGCGCTCACGCGCGACATCATCGCAGTGCCGACCTCTTTTGGACGGATCGCACAACCCGGCGCCGTAGAACCCGTGCACCGCGAACAAGCGCGCCGCCCGGGCTCGGGCACAGAATCGTCCCATGACGCAGACCGAGGTCCTCGAAGTACTGTCCCCCGCCGACGGACGCATCGCCGGCACCGTCCCGGTCATGGAGGCCGACGCGATCGCCGCGCGAGCCGCTGAGCTCCGCGTCGCGCAGGTCGCCTGGCAGCAGCTCGGCGCCGACGGACGCGCGCCCTGGTTCGCGGCGTACCGGGACTGGCTGCTGGACCACGCCGGTGAGCTGACCGACCTCCTCCAGCTCGAGACCGGCAAGGTCAGGCACGAGGCGGCGATGGAGGTCGGGATGGCCGCCGACCTGATCAACTACTTCTCGAAGATCGCCGCCGGCGCGCTGGCCACCGAGCAGCGCAAGCCGCACAGCATCATGAGCGCCGCCAAGCGGCTCAGCGTGAGCTACCAGCCGCACCAGCTGGTCGGCGTGATCACGCCCTGGAACTTCCCGATCACCGGGCCGTTCATGGACGTCACCCCCGCACTCGCGGCCGGCTGCGCCGTCCTGGTCAAGCCGTCCGAGGTGACCCCGCTCTCGCTCGTCGCGGCGCTTGAGGGTTGGCGCGAGATCGGTGCTCCCGACGTCTTCGCCGCCGTCACGGGGGCCGGCGGAGCCGGTGCCGCGCTGGTCGATGTCGTTGACTACATCCAGTTCACCGGGTCGACGGCGACAGGCCGCAAGATCGCCGTACGGGCTGCCGAGCGCCTGATCGGCTGCAGCCTGGAGCTCGGAGGCAAGGACCCGATGATCGTGCTCGCCGACGCCGACATCGAGCGGGCCGTCAACGCGGCTGCGTGGGGCGGACTCTTCAACTCCGGCCAGGTCTGCGTCTCGGTCGAGCGCGTCTACGTCGAGGCCCCGGTGTACGCCGACTTCGTCACCCGCCTGGCCGCCAAGGTTGCCGATCTGCGCCAGGGCCCCGGGCCGCTGGGCAGCACCGACGTCGGGTCGATGGCCACCGCCTCGCAGGTCGACATCGTCGAGCGCCACGTCGACGAGGCCGTCGCGTCCGGCGCCCGCATCCTCACCGGAGGGCGTCGCGTTCCCGGTGGCACCGCGTTCGAGCCGACCGTCCTGGTCGATGTCGACCACACGATGTCGTGCATGCGCGAGGAGACGTTCGGCCCGACGATCCCGGTGATGAAGGTCGCTGACGCCGAGGAAGCCGTCCGGCTGGCCAACGACTCGTCGTACGGTCTGTCGGCCTCGGTGTGGAGCCAGGACGAGGCGCGTGCGCTCGAGATCGCCGCCCGCCTCGACGCCGGCGCGGTGAACGTGAACGACGTCCTCGCCAACCTGTTCTCCTTCACGCTGCCGCACGGCGGCTGGAAGGAGTCCGGGATCGGCAGCCGGTTCGGGGCCGGGGCCGCGATCCGCAAGTACTGCCGGGCCAAGGCGATCACCACGCCCAAGGTCGCGCCCAAGAACGAGCTGATGTGGTACCCGTACTCCAAGACGCGCAGCACCGTGGTGCACCGGATGCTGCGCGCACTTGCGGGCCGCGGCAGGCGCAGGATCGGGAAGGTCGGGTAGCTAGCCCGCGATCGACGACGCGAGCGTCCGCGAGAACCGGACCAGGTGGCTCGCGACCAGGTCGGGACGCGTGACCTGCGAGCAGTGTCCGCAGTCATCGAGGACGACGACCTCGGCCGACGGCACCATCGCCTTCAGCACGGCGGCGCCGGAGACCAGGGTGAGTCGGTCGTGGCGACCCCAGATGATCAGGCACGGGACGGTCACGGGCGCAGGGGCGACGGCACGGATCTCCTGGAGCAGGTCCGGAGCGCTGCCCAGGATCCGCTTCACGTCGGCACGCGTGCGGAACTGGGCGCCGACAGCGCGTGCGATGCCGGGCAGCACCCGGGAACCGCCACCTGCCGCGGCCCAGGCGAAGCCGGTCGCCACCATGGTGCGGAAGGTCTTCATCGGCACGACCGGGACGAACAGCAGCGGGTTCAGCTGGTGGAAGCGCTCCAGGAGGTCGACGAACCCGGCATGGCCGTAGCCGGCCGGGGAGACCGGCACGACCCCCGCGACAGCCGTGTTCGGGTCCTGGCCGGCCCGGATGGCGAGCACGCCGCCGAGCGAGTTTCCGACCACGATCGGCGCGACCTCGTCCACGGTCCACCGCTCGACCGCCGCGGTCACGAACTCGTCCAGCTGAGGCAGCGCTGCACCGGAGCCGGCCGGAGCGGCTTCGCCGTACCCGGGAAGGTCGAGCGCGACCGCTCGACAGCCGGCCGCCTCGAGGTCTGCCAGCACCGGAAGCCAGGTACCGGCGTGGTCACCGAAGCCGTGCAGCAGCACGAAGACGGGACCGTCACCCGGGACCTCGAGTGCGCGGGTGCGCCAGCGGGCGATCGTCGGGTGGCTGACGGTGACGGCGTCAGAACGGCTCGATGTCACTGACCCTCCACCGGCCGGCCTGCTTGACCAGGGACACGTGAACCCGGTTCTGGCTGACGTCGAGGGGGTCGCTGGCCTTCTTGTCCTTGCTGGAGACCAGCACCTGGTCGAGGAAGACCAGGACCGTCGCGCGGCCGTTCTGGATCGTCCCGATGATTCCTGCGCCGCGGACCAGCGCGCTGGTGATCGCCTGCTTCTGGGTCGCCATCGTCCGGGTCGTGGCGTCGAAGGTCGTCCGGAACTTCGTCGCGAACGCCGGCGTCATCAAGGCGGTGGCCCTGGCCAGCGAGGCGTCGAGCGAGCGGTAGTCGTAGGACAACGCGATCGGAAGCGCCTTTGTCGCTGCCTTCACCGCGGCGATCGCGTCGGCGTTGCCGACGGTCCCGACCCGATAGCTGCCATCGGCGTTCAGCTTCGGCGTCACGGTGGGCACCGGAGTCGACGAGCCGCACCCGGCCAGGGTCACCAGGAGCACCCCGGTCACCAGCACCCGCTTCCTCACCCGGATCACCCGACCTGGTCCAGGCCGGAGACGAGCCAGCGGTCGCCGACCTTGGTCAGGATGATCCGGGCGCGATAGCGATCCACCGAGTTGGTGCCTGCGTTCGCGCCGGTCGTCGCGGTGGTCGTGGTGACGTCGACGCCGATCAGCACCTGGCCGTGGGCCTTGTCGAAGAACTCGACAGCGGCGCCGTCCTTGGGGATCGTCGCAGTCACGACCAGCTGCTTGCTGGTCACTCCGCTGATCACCTCGGCACGCCGGGAGGCGTACTGCTTCTTGAAGGTCCCGGTCGCCAGCGCCAGGACCCGGCTCACGTCAGCGTCCGCGTGCCGGTAGTCGAGACTGAAGAAGTTCGTGGCCTCCTGCCGGGCAGCCACCAGCATCCCTGGGTCGACGCCGGCGCCTCCGCCGCCGCCGAACGAGCATCCGCCCACGGCGCAGGTAGACAGGACGAGGGCGGGCAGCACCAGCCGGGCCAGCCATCGGGGTCCAGCGGTCATTCAGCGCCCTCCATCGGGCTGTTCATCAACCAGGCCAGACCGGCAGGGCCGGTCGGCGGCGTCGGAGTGTTCGAGCCATTGACACGGTACGAGCCATCGGGGCTGGCCACGACGCCCGACACCGGGTCGTAGAGCGCCAATCCGTAGCCAGGGGCCACTCGCGGCGAGTCCGTCGTCGTGCCGATCACGTTCTGGGCACCCCGGACCAGCGGCGTGTTCGGGTCCGTCGGCTTCGCGGTGCACTGGGCGTTGTAGTTCACCGGGCTGTCACGGGTCTCCTTCGCGCCACCCTTCAGCGGGATGCCGTTGGGGGTGTACTTGACCGTGCCCTCGTAGCCCTGGGTGCACGGGAAGTACGGCGCGGTCGGTGGCAACGGCAGCTGCAGCGAGAGGTAGGCGCTGTAGATCGGGCGGCCCTGGGCGTCGTACCGACAGGTCGCCTGCACCGGCGCGCCGGTCGTCGGGTTGTACGACCCGCAGCGCCGGACGCCGGTGGCGCCGACCTCGAGCGCGTACGGGAAGACCACCAGGGTCTTGCGGATCGCCGGGATGTGGTCGCTCGCGACGGTGGTGACCGAGACGAGCTGGTTGAGCAGGACCGGCAGCGCAGCCTGGTTGTCAGCGAGCAGGTTGCTGACCTGCGTGCCTGCCCTGATGCCGTTCACGAAGAGGGAGTCGAACGAGCCGTCGATCGAGCGCAGCTGTGCGGTCAGGCTGCCCAGCGACTTCAGGTACGACGTGGTCTGCGGACCCTCGGCCACCTGGGTGCCGAGGACGGTGCTGGCATCGGTGATCAGGGCGTTCAGGCTGTCGGCACTCGTGAGCGACGCCTTCGTGAGCCTGTCGGTGTTGTCGATCAGGTGTCCCAGGGTGCCGCCGACGCCGTTGAGGCCCGTGGAGAGCTCCTTCATCACCGTGGCCAGGTCGTTGGCCGGGATCGAGCCGGCCAGGGAGTCCAGGTCACCGAGCAGCTGGGCCACGTCGATCGGTGCGGACGTCCGGTCCATCCCGATCACGTCGCCTGCGGCGAGCATCGGGCCGCCGGCACTCCTCGGCTCCAGCTCGACGTACTGCTCACCGATGGCGGACTTGTCACCGATCGCGGCCGTGACGTCCTTCGGGATCTTCACCCCGTGGTCGAGCGCCAGGACGACGGTCGTCCCGCTCCCGGGCCCGGGGATGATCTGGCTCACCGATCCGACCCTGGTGCCGAGCAGGTCGACGTCGGCGCGGGCGTAGATACCGCCCGAGGTCCGGAACTGCGCCTTGACGTCGAAGCTCGGCGCGAACACCGTCGAGACGTGGAAGTAGGCGACCGCGCCGTAGCTCACGGCCAGCACCGTCACCAGGGTGAAGGCGATCAGCTGGATGCGGGTCAGCATGGTGGTCATGGCTTGCCTCCCAGCAGCGAGTTCAGGAGGTTGCTGAGGCCACCGGTGATCGGCGGGAGGATGCCGGCCAGAGGGTTGCTCGGCGGCGTCGCTGCTCCGCTCGTCACCGGCGTGGTGGACGACGCACCGATCGGAGCCTGGCTGCTCAGGCCGAGCAGGCGGTTGAGCAGGTCGACGTCGATCTCGACGGTTCCGTAGAAGCCGGCGAAGTCGCCCTTGATCGTCGACAAGCCGTTCGCCGGGAACGGGAAGGTCGCGATGCGCCCCAGGCTGAGCGCGAGCTCGTCGCCGGCCTTGCTGAGCTGTGACAGGACCGGCGCGAGGTGCTTGAGGTCGGCGACCGTGTTCGCCCGGGTCGCGTTGATCAAGGGGACGGCGGTCGACGACAGCTCAGACAGCTTCTGCAGGGTGGCGACCAGCCTGGTGCGCTGGCGATCGAGCACAGCCAGCCCACCGGGGATCGAGTCGAGCGCCTGGGCGATCGTCGCCCGCTGCGCCGACAGCCGGCTGGTCAGCCGGTCGAGCGAGACCAGCGACGCCGTGATGTCGGAGCGGTGGTCGTTGAACTTCGTGACCACCTTGTCGATCTCGTCGATACTACCGGCGACGTTCGACCCGGCGAACGCCGTGTTGAGCTCGCGGGTGATCGTCTCGATACTGCCCAGGCTGCCACCGTTGAGCACCTGCGAGAGGGCTCCGAACACGACCTCGACGTCCGGGTCGGACCGGGCACTGCTCATCGCGAGGACGGCGCCGTGGGGCAACGCGCCGACCGCTGCGGCGCCTTGCGGCGGGTCCAGCGCGACGAAGCGCTCGCCGAGCAGGCTCGTCTCGCTCAGCGACGCCACGACGTTGTCCGGCAGGCTGACGGAATTGCGGATCCGGCAGACCACCTTGGCGTGCAGGTTCTTGTCCAGCGTCACTGATTCGACGCTGCCGATCACGGTGTCGTTGGCGCGGCAGGTCTCCTTGGCCACCAGGTTCGTGGCATCAGGCAGGACCACCGTCACCGGGTAGGTGTCCTTGCCGCCGATCGCGCCGGGCAACGGCAGGCTGCTGGCGCCGTTGTACGCGCAGCCGCTTGCCACCACGGCGAGAGCCGCGAGCGGGATCCACCTCGTCATGGCATTCACTGCGGACCCACCACCAGGCTGCGGAACGAGGTCGCCCCCGGAGTCGGCGCTGTCACACCGTGCTCGATCGCCATGCTGAGCAGGGCTCCGAGGTTGCCCCCGAGTGAGGTCAGCGTCGTGCAGAACGCCGTGAGCTGGACCTGCTGCGCGGCTGGAAGCGCGGAGCACAGGGCCTCCAGCGTGAAGCCGAGCTGGGTGTCGAGGTCGCCCGCGAGGGCTCCACGCAGGTCTGCCGACCCGGTACGCCCGGCGAACGTGCTGAGCCAGGGCTTGCTCGGGTCCCAGTTCGTCGGGATGTAGATGTTCGCCAGGCTGCTCAGACCGACCGGGGCCAGGGCGAGCAGCTGGGACAGTTCCGTCGTACGGCGTGCGAGGACGGCCGTCACGTCGGTGGTGCCCTTGATCGTCGTCCGGATCGCCGCGCGGTTGTCGCTCAGGAACGTCGAGACCTGGGCGAGCGCCTGTTGGAGCTGGACCACCGAGCTGCTGATGTCGTTGCGCTGGCCGTTGAGCTGACCGCCGACCCGGGCAAGGTTGGTGACCAGGGCCCTCAGCTCGGCGTCCTTGCCGGCCAGGGTCCCGGTGAGCGCCGCCAGGTTGACCACGGTGGAGTTGATGTCACCACTGCTGCCGGTCAGGGTGCTGATGGCGCCGGCGAGCTGGCGAATCGTGGCGTTGAACGCCGCGCCGTGACCGCTGATGTTGGCTGCCGTCGCGGAGACCAGCCGGGACAGCGCACCGTCCTTGTTGGCGCCGTTCGGGCCGAGGCCCACGGCGAACTTGTCGAGCGCACTGTAGGTGTCGTCCAGCTCGACCGGGACAGCGGTGCGATCGAGACCGAGGTGCGCGTCGTCGGGCAGGGTCGCGCCTGAGGTGTACGCCGGCGCCAGCTGCACGAAGCGGTCGCCGACGATCGAGGGCGGCACGATCAGCGCATGTACATCGCGAGGCAGCGGGACGTTCGCGTCGTAGGAGATCTTCACCCGGACCGCGGTGCCGACGACCGTGATCGAGTCCACCTGGCCGACCGGCACGCCGAGTACCTTGACCTTCGCGCCGGCATACAGGCTGGTCGTGCGGGTGAACGTTGCCGTGAGGGTGCGGTCCTTCGTCCCGTTGGAGCGTACGAGGATGACGCCGGCCAGCACCAGCAGCAGGATCACCAGGCCGGTCAGGATCTTGCGGGTTCCGAGGAAGCTCATGGCGTCACCGCCGCAGGGCCGACCGGGAGGCACGGCTTGTTGCTGTTGTTCTGGGCCTGGTTCAGCGCGGACAAGATCGGGTCGAGGATCGCGCCGAGCCCGGCCGGGAGATCACCGTTGGCGCAGAGAGCCAGACCGTGCGGCGCCTTGATCGTGGTGTCGAAGAAGTGCCCGCTGCCACCCACGTTGACGAACTCGCGACCGTAGACAGCAGCGACGCGGAGCGCCTGGTCCAGGTTCGCCCTGTTGGCGCGCAGCACCGCCAGCACCCCGTTGAGCTTGGCGAGCGCCGGCGCGAGCTGGGCACGGTTGTCGGTCACCAGGCCGCTGAGCTGGCGCGCCAGCGCGCCCGTCCCGTTGATGATGCTGGTGATCGTCGCGCGGCGGCGGTCGAGCTCGGCGAGCACCGTGTTCGTGTCGGTGAGCAGCTGGGCGATGTCCGCGTCGCGGGCCGACACGATGCCGGAGACCTGGCTGGTGCGTTGGAAGAGCTCGCGGATCTGCTCGTCGCGCACGGTCACGGATTCCGAGAGGCGCGAGAGCCCGCGCAGCGTCTGCGTCATCTGCGGTGCGGTCCGGCTCAGGGTGGTGGCCAGCACGTCGAACGCCTTGGAGACCTCGGCCGTGTCGATCTGCTGGGTGTCGGTGGTCAGCTGCTGGAAGGCCGGCACGATGTTGACCGGCGTCGCGGTCCTGGCCAGCGGGATGACGGCGTCCTTGCCGAGCCGGCCACCGCCGGCCGGCGTGACGCTGAGGTAATGCTGGCCGAGCAGCGTCTTGACCTCGATCCCGGCGGTGGTCGAGGTCCCGAGGTCGACTCCCTTGACCGTGAAGGTGACGATCACCCGCGCACCAGGCCCCCCTGTGGCGAGCCGGAGGCCGGTCACGTTGCCCACCTTGATGCCGGCGATCCGCACCTCCTCGCCGGGCACCAACCCGGAGGCATCGCTGAACTCCGCCCGGTACTCGGTGCCGTTCCCGAGGAACGGCAACCGCTGGAAGTTGATCGCCAGCGTGAAGGCGACGACCATCAGCAGCAGCCCGATCACGGCGATCCGGACCAGCTGCGCATCGTTACGAGGGACGCTCATCCGACACCCCCGCCACAGACCGTGTCGCGCTCGTTGGCAGCGCCGCCGACGTTGCCCAGGTTCACGGTGCCGTTGAGCAGGGTGACGTTGAGCTGCAGGCCGCAGACGTAGAAGTTGAACCAGGACCCGTACGACGCGGTACGAGCCAGCGTGCGCAGGGTGAACGGCAGCGTCCGCAGCGAGTGGTCCAGGGTCGCCCGGTCGGCGTACAGGCTGGCGGCCACGCTGCCGAGCGAACCGATGCTCGACTTCAGCGGGGCGCGGATCTGTTCCAGCGTGCCCGAGGTCGCCGAGAGCAACCTGTCCAGGGACGGCAGGCTCGCGCCGATCACGTCGCTCTGGCTGGCCAACCCCGACATCAGGTTGCGGAACTGGACGATCAGACCGGTGAGCTTCTGGTCGCGGTCCCCCACCGTCTGCAGCACCGCGTCGAGGTTGCCGACGACGCTGCCGATCACGGTGTCCTTGTCGGCAATGGTGTTGGTGAGCTGGGCGGTGTTGCTCATCAGGTTTGCCAGCGAGCCCGACTCCCCCTGCAGCGCGCGGACCAGCTCGAAGCTGAACTCGTTGAGGCGGCCAGGGTCGAGCGCCCGGAAGAGGGGCTGGAAGCCGTTGAACAGCTCGGTGAGGTTCAACGCCGGCGTCGTCTGCGCAACCGGGAAGGTCGTACCGGCGCGCGCCAGGCCGCCGGCCTGCGGCGACTCGGCGATGTTGAGGTACCGCTGGCCGACGATGTTCTCGTAGCGGAGCTGCAGCTGCGCGTTGGCGTAGACCGGGACCGAGGAGTCGACGCTGAACTCGACCTGGGCGACCTGGTGCCCGCCGGAGCTCACCAGCTTGAGGCCCTTGACCGACCCGACCTCGACACCGGAGACCCGCACCCGGTCTCCCTTGAAGACACCGGTCGCGTCGGTGAACAGGCCGTAGTAGCTGCGCTGCGAGACCAGGCTGAGGTTGCCGATCAGGCTCCCCAGCAACCCGATCATCAGCACGGTGACCACGGCGAAGATCGCGACCTTGTAGACCGACGACGGGATGCGCGACTGGAGCTGGCTCACGGGACCGTCACCTGCCCGTCCCCGAGCATCGGCGCGACCAGCAGGTCAGCGAAACCGGGAACCTCGGCCTGGGGTACCCCGAGCGACTGGGCCGCGAGCGCCCGCGCCAGCGCCATCCGGGCTTCGGCGACGGCGGCGCTCGGAGGAGCCGAGCTCGCCGCAGCCGAGGAGGCGTTGATCGGGGTGCCCTGGAGCGGCTCCGAATTCGGAGCCGCGTCCTTGAGCGCGAGGACCTCGTCGGAGAACTGCGGGCAGTGCGGCGCCCACCCCGGGATGTGCGCCGGCAGGACGTTGTTGCTGCCGTCACTGGTCGGGTTGGTCGGCAGGTCGCCGGGGTTCTTGTACGGGCCGTTGTTGGAGATCACGTCGACGACCAGGTTCGTGAACGGACCGCGCGCGCCGATCGCCTGGTCGGACAGGATGCTGAAGGTGTGCAGACCCTTGAGGAAGCACGGAAGCGCACTGGAGTACTGGTCGAGCAGGGCCAGCACCGGCAACGAGCGACCGGAGAGCCGGATCAGGTTGGCGGTGTTCTGCGCCAGGACCTGCTTCGCCTCGGCAGCGGTGGCGGTCACCTGGTCGAGGAATGACCCGAACTCCTGCTCCTTCGGGATCAGCAGCTCGCGGCTGATCCCAGCCGCCGAGGACAGCACCTTGAGCAGGTCGGGCGCGCTGTTCGCGTAGATGTCCGCCGTGGCCGAGAACTGGCTGATGTCGTGCGTGAGCGTGTCCACGTTCGGGTCGACCTTCACCAGGAACGCCGTCAGCTGGTTGAGACCGGCGGCCAGCGTGTGGCCACGCCCGTCGAGCGCCTGGGCCAGGGAGTTCAGGATGATCGAGAGCTGCTGGGGTTGCAGCGCGTCCAGCACCGGGACGAGCTTGTTGAACAGCGCCCCGATCTCGACCGACGTCGTCGACTGCCGGATCACGTCGCCGGCCACCAGCCGTGCGCTGTCCGGGCTCTTGGGCATCCGCAGGTCGACGAACTTCTCGCCGAACAGCGTCTTCGGAACGATCGCCGCGTCGATGTTGGCCGGGAGCAGGCCGAGCTTGTCCTTGTCGAGCGCAAGCTTGATGGTCGCCAGCCGACCGTTCGAGGAGATGCTGCGGACCTCCCCGACGCGCAGCCCCTGGAACTTCACGTCCGAGTGCGGGTTGAGCTCGAGACCGGCGGCCGTCGTGGTCAGCGTCACCGACGCCGCCGACTGCCAGGGCAGCGCCTTCTCGAAGGCCAGGATGCTGGTGGTGATCATCAGCGCGATCAACGCGAGATAGACCACCCCCGCAACCGGCTTCGAGTGCTGGCGCCAGAAGTTCATGACAGGTCAGCCCGCGATCCGCACGGTCGTCGTCGAGCCCCACAGCGCCAGGCTGAGGAAGAAGTCAGCGATCACGATGATCACCAGCGAGAGCCGGACGGCGCGGCCGACCGCGACGCCCACCCCGGCGGGACCGCCCTTGGCCGTGAAGCCGTAGTAGCAGCAGATCATCGTCAGGATGACCGCGAACACCAGCACTTTGATGAACGAGTACAGAACGTCGATCGGCGGGAGGAACAGGTTGAAGTAGTGGTCGTAGGTCCCGCCGGTCAGCCCGTAGTAGTGGATCGAGACGGCCTGGGTGGCTGCGTAGGTGCCGATCAGGCCGACGAAGTAGAGCGGGATCACCGCGATGAAGGCGGCGATCACCCGGGTGCTGACCAGGTACGGGATCGACGGGATCGCCATCACCTCGACGGCGTCGATCTCCTCGGAGATCCGCATCGCGCCGAGCTGCGCCGTGAAGCCGGCACCGACCGTGGCCACCAGCGCGTTGGACGCCACCAGTGGGGCGACCTCGCGGGTGTTGAAGTACGCCGACAGGAAGCCGACGTACGGCTGGATGCCCACCTGCTTGAGGCCCTGGTAGCCGACCAGGCCGACCACGCTGCCGACGGCGAGCACCTCGAAGACGATGATGCCGAGCGTGCCCGCGACCAGGACCAGCGCGCCACGCCCGAGGGCCACCTCGGCAAGCAGCCGAAGTACCTCGCGCCGGTAACGCGCCAGGACCTTCGGGATGCCGACCAGCGCCTGGCCGTAGAACTCGACCTGGTCACCGAGGTCGCTCAGCGCGTTGTACGTCGACTGCCACGCCCTGGCCAGGGGGCCGGGCTGCCGGACAGGTTCGACCGGGTGCCGTAGGAGGGTCATCAGAATCCCTTCGGCGGGACGATCTGGTAGTAGACGACGGTCAGGACCGTGTTCACCACGAAGAGGAGGACGAATGAGACGACCACCGACTGGTTGACGCCGTTGCCGACGCCTTGTGGTCCGCCCTTGGCGCGGATCCCCTGGTGGCAGGCGACGATCCCCGCGACGATCCCGAACACGAAGGCCTTGACCTCGCCGACGTACAGGTCCGGAAGCTGGGCCAGCGCGGTGAACGCGTGCACGTAGGCGCCCGGAGACCCACCCTGGACCAGCACATTGAAGACGTAGCCCCCGATGACGCCGACCAGGGTGGCGACGCCGTTGAGCAGCACGGCGATGAAGGCGATCGCCAGCACCCGCGGCACGACGAGTCGCTGGATGACCGAGATGCCCAGGACCTCCATCGCGTCGAGCTCTTCGCGGATCTTGCGCGCGCCGAGATCGGCGGCCACCGCTGTTCCGGCAGCTCCGGCGACGATGCTCACGGTCGCGATCGGGGCGGCCTGCTGGACGATGCCGATCACGGCGACGGCCCCGGTGAAGGACTGCGCACCGAGCTGGTTGAACAGCGAGCCGATCTGCAAGGAGAGGACTGCGCCGAACGGGATCGTGATGGCGCAGATCGGCAGCAGCGAGACCCGGGTGACGAACCAGGACTGGTCGAAGAACTCGCGCCACTGGAACGG
>NZ_JAOPXI010000187.1 GCF_025965215.1 Marmoricola sp. | reverse complement strand
CTGGCTCTGGGGACGGTTCGGGCTCCGGGGCCGTCGTTGCCTCTGGCGTCCGCACCGTCGACTCGACATCAGGCTCAGCGGCAGCTGCGGGCGCCCATGCTGGGGGTTCGGTTGCAACGGGTTCTGGTGCCTGGGCTGCGGCCGATTCTGGTTCCTCGGCTGGCTCGGGCTGCGGCTCTGGCTCTGGCTCTGGCTCTGGCTCTGGCTCTGGCTCCGGCTCCGGTTCGCTTGCTTCCGGCTCTGGAGCGGGCGCGCTCGCGACCGGCTCGGGCTCGCTTGCTTCGGGCTCTGGCACACTCGCAACCGGCTCAGGCGCACTCGCGACCTGCTCGGGCTCCGAAACTGCTTCGCTGACGGGCGCGGGCTCGCTTACCGGAGTGGGCTCGGGCTCGCTTGCAACCGGCTGCTCTGCTGCAGGTTCGCTGACAGGCTCTTCAACCGGAGCCGACACGGGCGGTCGCTGGATCGGAATCGGACCGGACGCGACGCGCTTGAGCTCGGCCGATAGAGCTTCCGCGATGGCGTCGTCATCGAACAGGTTTGCCGCCACCTGGAGCGTCTCGGCATCGTTCGGAGCAGGCGTGAAGCTGGCACGGCGGGGCCCCGTCGGAGCGAACAGCTCCTCCGCTCCGGGCGCACCGCGAACCTCTTCGTCGTCAGCCATTCCAAAATTCTACGGGGGTCGCTCACTTTTGATCGCAAACCGGGCCGTGAACCGCCCAGATCGCGTGTCGGTCATTTTGACGCACCAGTTGACAACGTACTGTTACCGATATATCGTTAACCCGTCGCTGACATCCATGCGACATATCCCCTCAAACTTGTATAAGGAAATTCAACAATGAGAAACGACTATCCAACACATCACCACCACGACCCGGCCGAGCACGGCCGAGGCGGATTCCGCGGGGCTCGCTCCTCGCGCGCCGGCCACGAAGGCTTCGGCGGGTTCGTCCCCGGCGCCCCCGGTTTCGGCGGATTCGGCCCGCGCGGATTCATGCCACCCGGACCCCAGCGCAAGCGCCGCGGCGACGTGCGCATCGCGATCCTGTCCCTGTTGAGCGAGAAGCCCAGCAATGGATATGGCCTGATCAAGGAAATCACCGACCGCTCCGGCGGAACGTGGTACCCGAGCCCCGGCTCGGTGTATCCGACCCTCCAGCAACTCGTCGACGAGGACCTCATCGAGGCCACGGGCGAGGGCAAGCGCACCGACTTCCAGCTCACCGCGAGCGGAACGGAGTGGGTTCAGTCCCACACCGACGAGCTCGAGAAGATCTGGCAGGGCGCCGATGCGCGCATCCAGGCCGACGCCGGTCTACACGAGAGCATCGCCAAGCTGATGGGTGTCATCCATCAGCTCCGGTTCGCGGCCACGGATGCCCAGCGCACCAAGGCGATCGAGACGCTCGACGAGACGCGTCGCGCCCTTTACGCGATTTTGGCCGACTAGGTCAGTTTCGCTCCCGAACGCGGCAACCCACTCCGATTGTCTCGTTTCGGTAACGACAGCCCTTGTTGTCGAGCTCCCGGCGGGAGTAACGTCCGCAGAGAGCCCGGCAACGAGGCTGGGCACTGAAGGAGTAGAAATGACCGCTCTTAATAATCCTGAACCAGCCCCCGCTGCCCGATTCGCCGATCCAGGTGCTCTTGGCCTCGCGGCATTCGGGCTAACGACGTTCGTGCTGAGTTTCGCCAACGCGGGGATCATCCCCGGCGGCGGAGTGAGTGTCCTGGGTCTCGCGCTCTTCTACGGCGGCATCGGCCAGGTGATCGCGGGTGTCTGGGAGTTCGCGAACAAGAACACCTTCGGCGCCACAGCCTTCACGTCCTACGGACTGTTCTGGATGGCCGCGTGGTTCCTGCTCACCTCAGGAAACAAGGTCGACGCTCCCGGTGTGGGGCTCTTCTTCCTCGCGTGGGGCATCTTCACCCTTTACATGACGTTCGCCGCTATCAAGACGAACCTCATCATCCTGCTGGTGTTCATCGCCCTGACGCTCACCTTCGCCTTCCTGTCGATCGGTGAGTTTGCCAATTCGGTGACGATCCACAATGTCGGTGGATACCTCGGGATCCTGACCGCGCTTCTGGCGCTCTATGGATCGTTTGCCACGGTGATCAACTCGACATTCAAACGAGTTGTTCTTCCGGTTCGACCAGCTAATTAGCTGCGGTTCGTCCGCAGTGACAACTCCGTAGCGAAACGCAATGCGGGAGGGATTCCGGTTCCTCCCGCATTAGCGTTGGAGTCGCAACCCCTCTTCTGATGCGCTGGTGTGCGTCGGAGCCTCACAACACACAAGGGATAACCAGTTCAACGATGACTGACACAACTGAAGCCGCGCTCTCCAACCTGTCCCACGAAGAGCGCCGCTTCCCCCCGAGCAAGGAATTTGCGGCTGGCGCCAACGTCAAAGCAGACGCGTATGCCGAGGCCGCCAAGGACCGTCCCGCCTTCTGGGCGAAACAGGCCGAGCGGCTGACCTGGTCGAAGAAGTGGGACCAGGTTCTCGACTGGAGCAACCCGCCGTTCGCCAAGTGGTTCGTGGGTGGACAGCTCAACGTCGCCTACAACTGTCTGGACCGTCACGTCGAGGCGGGGCTGGGCGATCGCGTCGCCTACTACTTCGAGGGCGAGCCCGGCGACACCCGCACAATCACGTACAAAGAGCTGACCGACATGGTCTGCCAGGCGGCCAACACACTCGTCGAGTTGGGCGTTAAGACGGGCGACCGGGTCGCCATCTACATGCCGATGATCCCCGAGACGATCGTTGCGATGCTCGCCTGCGCGCGCATAGGTGCCCCGCACACGGTGGTGTTCGGCGGATTCAGCGCGGAAGCACTCGGTGCCCGAATCGACGACTGCCAGGCCAAAATCGTGATCACCGCCGACGGCGGCAATCGAAATGGAGCAGCCTCGGCGCTCAAGCCGGCAGTCGATCTCGCTCTGTCGACGCGCCCGGAGGTGACGACCGTGCTCGTAGTCAAGCGCACCGGTCAGGATGTCGAGTGGACAGAGGGTCGCGACGAGTGGTGGCACGACACCGTCGAAAAGGCGAGCACGTCGCACACTCCAGAGGCGTTCGACTCCGAACATCCCCTGTACGTCATGTACACCTCGGGAACGACAGGAAAGCCGAAGGGAATCCTCCACACCTCCGCGGGCTACCTCCTCGGCTGCTCGTATACGCAGTGGGAGGTGTTCGATCTCAAGCCCGATACCGACGTCTACTGGACCGCCGCCGACATCGGCTGGGTCACCGGGCACAGCTACATCGTCTACGGCCCGCTCTCCAACGCGACCACATCGGTCATGTATGAGGGGACTCCGCCAACCCCGACCAAGGGACGCTGGTGGGAGATCATCGACAAGTACAAGGTCACCACGCTGTACTGCGCGCCGACGGGCATCCGCACGTTCATGAAGTGGGGCCACGAGATTCCGGCGAAGTACGACCTGTCGAGTCTCAAGCTGATCGGCTCGGTCGGTGAGCCGATCAACCCCGAGGCGTACGTCTGGTACCGGGAGAACATCGGGCACAGCAACACGCCCGTCGTCGACACCTGGTGGCAGACCGAGACCGGTTCACTCATGATCAGCCCGCTCCCGGGGGTGACGGAAGGAAAGCCCGGCGCCGCCATGAGGGCGCTGCCCGGCATCGCAGCGGATGTCGTGGACGCCGCGGGCAAGTCCGTGCCGGACGGCAGCGGCGGCTATCTCGTGCTCACGGAGCCCTGGCCCTCGATGCTCCGTACGATCTGGGGCGACGACGAGCGATACAAGGAGACCTACTGGT
>NZ_JAOPXI010000169.1 GCF_025965215.1 Marmoricola sp. | reverse complement strand
CTGTTCAACATCTGGTGGGAACGCCGCGTGGTCGCCCGGATGCAGCACCGCATCGGGCCGAATGTGCACGGTCCGTTCGGCCTGCTGCAGAGCCTCGCCGACGGCGTGAAGCTCGCGCTCAAGGAGGACCTGATCCCGAAGGCCGCCGACAAGGCTGTCTTCCTGATCGCCCCCGTGCTGGCGACCATCCCGGCCTTCCTGACGTTCTCGGTGATCCCGTTCGGGCCGACCGTGAGCATGTTCGGCCACCGCACTCCGCTGCAGCTGACCGACATGCCCGTCGCGGTGCTGTTCGTGATGGCGATCGCGTCGATCGGCATCTACGGCATCGTGCTCGGTGGCTGGTCGTCCGGATCGACGTACTCGTTGCTCGGCGGACTGCGCTCGAGCGCCCAGATGATCTCCTACGAGGTCTCGATGGGCCTCGCCCTGGTCGCGGTGTTCCTGTACGCCGGCTCGATGTCCACCTCGGAGATCGTCGCCGCCCAGGACCGGTTCTGGTACGGCCTGATCCTGGCGCCGTCGTTCGTGATCTACGTGATCTCGATGATCGGCGAGACCAACCGGGCTCCGTTCGACCTCCCCGAGGCCGAGGGCGAGCTGGTGGGTGGCTTCCACACCGAGTACTCGTCGCTGAAGTTCGCGTTGTTCTTCCTCGCCGAGTACATCAACATGGCGACCGTCTCGGCGCTGGCGACGACGCTGTTCCTCGGCGGCTGGCACGCGCCCTGGCCGATCAACCAGCTCTGGGACGGCGCCAACAGCGGCTACTGGCCGTTCGTCTGGTTCATGGGCAAGGTGCTCGCGTTCATCTTCGTGTTCATCTGGCTGCGCGGCTCGCTGCCGCGGCTGCGCTACGACCAGTTCATGCACTTCGGCTGGAAGCGGCTGATCCCGCTCTCGCTGCTGTGGACGATCGCGGTCGCGTCGATCCGCACGATCAACCTCAACGGCGGGTTCAACCGGCAGGACCTCTACATCGCGATCGGGATCCTGGTGGCTCTGATGATCGTGCTGCTCTTCTTCGACGACCGGCGTGCTGTGGCCGAGCCGGAGACCGGTGCCGAGGAGACGTTCGACGCCTTCGCCGGTGGCTACCCGGTACCGCCCCTGGAGTCGGCCCAGCAGCCCGCCCGACCGGCGGCCGCAGCCGTCGCCCAGCTCGAGACCGAGGGAGGCGCGGCCTGATGGGCACGCTCAAGGAACAGTTCTGGGACCCGGTTGCCGGGTTCGGCGTCACCTTCCGCACCATGTTCCGCAAGGTCGTCACCGAGCAGTACCCGTTCGAGAAGTTCCCGACCGCTCCGCGGTTCCACGGTCGGCACCAGCTCAACCGCTGGCCCGACGGCCTGGAGAAGTGCATCGGCTGCGAACTGTGTGCGTGGGCCTGCCCGGCCGACGCGATCTACGTCGAGGGTGACACCAACACCGACGACGGCGCCGACGGGTCCGGACGGTTCTCGCCCGGTGAGCGGTACGGCCGCGTCTACCAGATCAATTACCTGCGCTGCATCCTGTGCGGACTGTGCATCGAGGCCTGTCCCACCCGGGCGCTGACGATGACCAACGAGTACGAGCTCGCGGACACCTCGCGGGAGAGCCTGATCTACGAGAAGTCCGACCTGCTGGCGCCGTTGCTGCCCGGCATGGAACTGCCGCCGCACCCGATGCTGCTCGGCGCGGACGAGGGTGACTACTACCGCGGGAACCTGCACCCGCGTAAGGCCGAGGAGGGCGACGCGTGATCGGGTTCTGGATCCTCGCCCCGGTGATGGTGGCGTGCGCGCTCGGGCTGCTCTTCGCGCGCAAGGCCGTGCACGCTGCCCTGCTGCTCGCGGTCGTGATGATCTCGCTGGCCGTGCTGTACCTGATCCAGGACGCGCCCTTCCTGTTCGCGGTCCAGATCATCGTCTACACCGGCGCGATCCTGATGCTGTTCCTGTTCGCGCTGATGTTCGTCGGCGTCGACGCCTCCGACTCGGTGGTCGAGACGATCCGCGGCCAGCGCGCGATCTCGACCCTGGTCGGCCTCGGCTTCGGCCTCACCCTGGTGGTCGGCCTGGCGCAGGTGTCCTTCGGGACTGCCTTCGGTCTGGGCGCGGCCAACAAGCAGGGCAACGTCCCGGCGATCGCGAAGATCCTCTTCACCCGGTACGTCTTCGCCTTCGAGGTCACCTCGGCGCTGCTGATCACCGCTGCGGTGGGTGCCATGGTGCTGGCTCATCGCGAGCTGCTCACCCCGAAGCGGACCCAGGCCGACCTGGCCGCCCAGCGACTGCGCGACTACGCCGAGAAGGGCACCCACCTCGGTCCGCTGCCCCCACCGGGCGTCTTCGCCCGGCACAACTCGGTCGACACCCCGGCGCTGCTGCCGGACGGGACCGCCGCGGAGGCCTCGATCTCCCGGGTGCTCGCCGCGCGCGGCACGGTCAAGTCGGCCCCCGAGATCTCCGGCGACATCGCCGAACTCACCGAAGGAGGCGAGGAGTGATGAGTGTTGCCCCGTTCATCGTGCTCTCGGCGATCCTGTTCACCATCGGCTGCGTCGGCGTACTCACCCGCCGCAACGCGATCGTGGTGTTCATGTGCGTCGAGCTGATGCTCAACGCCAGCAACCTCGCCCTGGTCACCTTCGCCCGCGCCAACGGCAACCTCGACGGCCAGATCGCAGCGTTCTTCGTGATGGTCGTCGCCGCTGCCGAGGTCGTGGTCGGCCTCGCGATCATCATGAACATCTTCCGCACCCGCCGCTCGGCCTCGGTCGACGACGCGAGCCTGCTGAAGTACTGAGGGGACGACGATCATCGCCATGAACGCACCTGCCCTGATGTCTGCGCCGCTGATGCACCTGCCTCCGGTGGTGGATCCGTCTGCCACCAGCGGCGTGTTCTCCCTGCTCTGGCTGGTGGTCGCGCTGCCCGCGCTCGGTGCCGTCGTCCTCCTGCTCGCCGGCAAGCGCGCCGACGCGTGGGCCCACCTGCTCGGCTGCGCCACCGTGGCCATCTCGTTCCTGATCAGCCTGATCCTGTTCTTCTCGCTCCTCGGACGTGGCCACGGCGACCGTCAGGTCACCCAGCACCTGTGGACGTGGTTCAGCGCCGGCCACTACACGGTCAACCTGGACCTGCTCTACGACCCGCTCTCGGCGCTGTTCCTGCTGCTGATCACCGGCGTCGGCGGCATCATCCACGTCTACTCGATCGGCTACATGGAGCACGACGAGCGACGCCGGCGGTTCTTCGGCTACCTCAACCTGTTCGTCGCCGCGATGCTCGTCCTGGTGCTGGCCTCCGACTACGTCGGGCTGTTCCTGGGCTGGGAGGGCGTCGGCCTCGCGTCGTACCTGTTGATCGGCTTCTGGCAGCACAAGCCGTCGGCGGCGGCTGCGGCGAAGAAGGCGTTCGTCATCAACCGCGTCGGAGACATGGGCCTGTTCCTCGGCTCGGCCCTGATCTTCGTGACGTTCGGTTCGACGTCGTTCGCCGCGGTCTCGGCGTCCTCGCACCAGGCGAGCAGCGGCACCCTGACCGTGATCGGCCTGCTGCTGCTGCTCGGCGCCTGTGGCAAGTCGGCGCAGTTCCCGTTGCAGACCTGGCTGCTCGACGCGATGGAGGGCCCGACCCCGGTATCGGCCCTGATCCACGCAGCGACGATGGTCACCGCCGGGGTCTACCTGATCGTCCGGTCGAACTTCATCTTCAGCCTCTCGGAGAACGCCCGTACGGCGGTCATCGTCATCGGCTGCATCACGCTCCTGATGGGTGCCGTGATCGGTTGTGCGAAGGACGACATCAAGAAGGCGCTGGCCGGTTCGACGATGAGTCAGATCGGCTACATGGTGCTCGCTGCCGGCCTCGGCCCGGCCGGCTACGCGTTCGCGATCTTCCACCTGCTGACCCACGGCTTCTTCAAGGCCAACATGTTCCTCGGCGCGGGCTCGGTGATGCACGGCATGGACGACGACGTGAACATGCGCCACTACGGTGCCCTGCGCAAGGCGATGCCGGTGACGTTCGCGACGTTCGCGATCGGCTACCTGGCGATCCTCGGCGTCCCGCCGTTCGCGGGCTTCTGGTCCAAGGACAAGATCATCGAGGCGGCCTTCGGCCAGAACTTCGTGGTCGGCCTGTGCACGCTCGTCGGAGCCGGGGTCACCGCGTTCTACATGACGCGCCTGATGCTGATGACCTTCGAGACCAGCAAGCGCTGGGAGAAGGGCATGCATCCGCATGAGTCGCCGAAGGTGATGACCAACCCGCTGAAGTCCCTCGCCACCCTGTCGGCCCTGGGCGGCCTGTTCCTGGTCAACGGCTGGATCACCACCTGGCTGACCCCGGTCGTCGGCGAACGCGTGGAGCACAGCCTCGCGGTCGGCTCGATCGGGATGAGCCTGATCGCCCTGGTCGTCGTCGGCATCGGTGTCGCCGTTGCCTGGCAGCTGGTCGGCAGCAGGCCGGTGCCCCGGGTCGCCCCCGAGAACGTCTCGGTCTTCACCCGCGCCGCCCGCGCGGACCTGTACGGCGACGCCGTCAACGACGAGGTCGTGATCAAGCCAGGGGTGGCCGGGATCCGCGGGCTTGGCGTCTTCGACGGATCGGTGGTGGACGGGATCGTGCAGGGGCTCGCGGCATCGCTGACCGCGATCTCGGTCAAGCTGCGGCTGGTGCAGAACGGTTTCGTCCGCTCCTACGCCCTGGCCGTGCTGGCCGGCGCCCTGATCGTGATCTTCGCGATGCTGGCGGTGAACTTCTCATGACCCGGAATCCAGCTCCGACCCTGCCCGCACGACGACCGACGACCACCAGGACGGTTTCCTGATGAGCTTCCCGTGGCTGACCGTGATGCTGGCTGTGCCGGTGGTCGTCGCCCTCGCCCTCGCCTTCGCGCCGAAGAGCATCTCGGCGACGACCGTCAAGCAGATCGCCCTGGGCACCTCACTGGTGGTCCTGGTGCTCGGCATCGTGATGGCGATCCGCTTCGACAACAACGGCGGGATGCAGTTCACCGAGACGCACGACTGGATCAAGACGTTCGGGGCGCACTACGCGCTCGGCGTCGACGGCCTCGGCCTCTCGCTGGTGCTGCTCACCGTGATCCTGACCCCGGTGGTCATCCTGGCGTCCTGGAACGACGGTGACGAGGGGCGCTGGGGACCGAAGGGGTTCTTCGCCTGGATCCTGGCGCTGGAGGGTCTCGCGGTCGGTGTCTTCGCCGCGACCGACGTGTTCCTGTTCTACATCTTCTTCGAGGCGACGCTGATCCCGATCTACTTCCTCGTCGGCGGGTACGGCGGCCCGAACCGCGCCAAGGCCGCGGTGAAGTTCCTGCTCTACAACCTGTTCGGCGGTCTGGTCATGCTGGCCGCGGTGATCGCGCTGTACGTCGAGTCGGCCAAGGCCACCAGCGGGCCGTCGTACCTGCTCTCGGACCTGTCGCACCTCCACGTCGGTACCGACGTCGGTCGCTGGATGTTCCTGGGCTTCATGGTCGCGTTCGTCGTCAAGGCGCCCCTCTTCCCGCTGCACACCTGGTTGGCCGACACCTGCGAGGAGGCAACGCCGGGCACCTCGGTGCTGCTGGTCAGCGTCCTCGACAAGATCGGCAGCTTCGGCATGGTCCGGTTCTGCCTGGTGCTCTTCCCCGAGGCCTCGCGGTGGGCGACTCCGGCGGTGGTCGTGCTGGCCGTCATCAGCATCATCTACGGCGCCCTGATGGCGATCGGGTCGGACAACATCCCGCGCCTGATCGCCTACACCTCCGTGTCGCACTTCGGCTTCATCGTGCTCGGCATCTTCGTGCTCAACAGCCAGGGCCTCTCGGGAGCGAACCTCTACATGTTCAACCACGGGCTCTCGACCGCAGCGCTGTTCCTGATCGGTGGCTTCCTGATCAGCCGCAAGGGGACGGCGTCGATCAGCAGGATGGGCGGTATCGAGAAGGTCGCACCCGTGCTGGCCGGCCTGTTCCTGGTCTCCGGCCTGGCCACGCTGTCGCTGCCCGGGCTGTCGCCGTTCATCTCGGAGTTCCTGGTCATCGTGGGCGCCTTCGTCTACTCACCCTGGGCAGCCGCGTTCGCCGTCACCGGCATCGTGCTGGCCGCCCTCTACATCCTGGTCATGTACCAGCGGATGATGACCGGTCCCGGTCCGGAGGAGATCGCGAGCTCGCCGATCAGCGACCTGAACCTGCGTGAGATCGTCTCGGTCGTCCCCGTGATCGCGCTGATCGTGCTGCTCGGCTTCTTCCCGAAGCCGCTGCTGGACATGCTCAACCCCGGTGTCCAGCACAGCCTGGTCCAGGTCGGTGCCCATGATCCGACGCCCACCGTGCCGCTCTCCGGTGGCTCCGGGGAAGGGGGCTCGAAATGACGCACTTCACCGCACCGCACATCGAGTACTCCCAGCTCGCCCCGGTCCTGATCGTCCTGGCGGTCGCCACCCTCGGGGTGCTCGTCGAGGCGTTCGTTCCGCGCGCCCAGCGCTACCTGGTGCAGGTCTCGTTGGCTGTCGTCGGCTCGATCGCTGCGCTGGGTGACACCTTCTGGGTCTTCGACAAGCTGAACCCGGGACACGGCACGGTGCATCCGGGTCAGGTGGTCGCCGAAGGCGCCCTGGCCGTCGACGGGCCTACCCTGTTCTGCTGGATCCTGGTCCTCGGTTTCGCCGTGATGGGCGCGCTGCTGTTCGCCGAGCGTCGCCTCGAGGGGGGCGTGACGGCGTTCGCCGGCCAGGCCTCCGCGCTGCCCGGCACCGACGCCGAGCGGATCGCCTCGACCCGGGGCATGGAGCACACCGAGGTCTTCCCGCTGCTGATGTTCGCGGTCAGCGGCATGATGATCTTCCCGGCGGCCAACGACCTGATCACGGTCTTCGTCGCCCTCGAGGTCCTCTCGCTGCCGCTGTACCTGCTCTGCGGGCTGGCGCGACGCCGTCGTCTGCTGAGCCAGGAAGCGGCGATGAAATATTTCATGCTCGGCGCGTTCAGCTCCGGGTTCTTCGTCTACGGGCTCGCGCTGGTCTACGGGTACGCCGGATCGCTGGGCTACGCACAGATCGCGGCAGCGGTGGCCGGGAAGACCGGAAGCCACGGCCTGCTCCTGATCGGCATGGGGATGCTGGCTGTGGGCATGTTCTTCAAGATCGGCGCGGCGCCGTTCCAGGCGTGGGTGCCCGACGTCTACCAGGGTGCTCCGACCGCGGTCACCGCGTTCATGGCCGCCGGTACCAAGGTGGCCGGCTTCGGAGCCCTGTTCCGGCTGTTCTACGTCGCGTTCGGCGGAGCCCGGACCGACTGGCTCCCGGTGGCGTGGGCGGTGGCGATCCTGACGATGGTCGTCGGTTCGGTGCTCGCGCTGGCCCAGACCGATGTGAAGCGCCTGCTCGCCTACTCCTCGATCGCACACACCGGCTTCATCCTGACGGCGTTCCTCGGCGCGCGCAGCCTGGCCGACATCGGCCCCGGGAACATCCAGCCGGTGCAGGCGCTGCTGTTCTACCTAACGACGTACGGGCTGACGAACATCGCTGCGTTCGCGATCGTGACCCTGGTGCGCGATTCGAGCGGTGAGGCCACGTCGTTCACGGCCTGGACGGGGCTGGGCCGCAAGTCGCCGCTGGTCGCCGGAGCGTTCTCGTTCCTGCTGCTCGGTCTTGCCGGCATCCCCCTGACCAGCGGCTTCATCGGCAAGTGGGCCGTCTTCGCCGCCGCAATGAGCGCGGGTGCCTGGCCGGTCGTCGTGATCGCGGTGCTCGGTTCGGCGGCGGCGGCGTTCTTCTACGCCCGGATCATCGTCCTGATGTTCTTCCACGACCCGGTCGCCGACGGACCGAGCGTGGTGCTGCCCAGCATCCTGACCTCGGGCGTGATCACCGTGTGCTTCGCAGGCACCGTCGTGCTGGGTCTGGTGCCGGGTCCGTTGCTCGATCTTCTCGGTCGTGTAGCAGTATTCATCCGGTGAGCTCTCCACTGGCCCTGCCGATCCTCGACGCCGACCTCGAGGCGCGGCTCCTTGCGCGCATGGTCGATGTCGAGGACGCGATGCTCGGCCACGTCGACAGCGAGGCGCCGTTCGTCACCAAGGCTGCCCGGCACCTGATGGAGGCCGGCGGCAAGCGGTTCCGTCCGTTGCTGTGCTTCCTGGCGGCCGAATCGGGCCCGCTCGACGGCGACCAGGTCCTCACTGCTGCCTGCGTCGTCGAGCTGACCCACCTGGCCTCGCTGTACCACGACGACGTGATGGACGAAGCAGCGCTGCGCCGGGGGGCGGAGTCGGCGAACGCCCGGTGGGACAACCACGTGGCGATCCTGACCGGCGACTTCCTGTTCGCCAAGTCCTCCGAGCTGACCGCTGACCTCGGGCCCGAGGCGGTGCGGATCCAGGCGCAGACATTCTCCCGGCTCGTCGAGGGCCAGATCCTCGAGACGCTCGGCCCAGGACCCGAGGACGACGCGCTGGCCCACTACCTACGGGTGATCTCCGGGAAGACCGGATCGCTGATCGCGACGTCGGCCCGGTACGGCGCCATGTTCGGAGGGGCTCCGGACGAGGTGGTCGCCGCCATGACCGAGTACGGCGAGAAGGTGGGCGTCGCGTTCCAGCTCTCCGACGACATCCTCGACATCGCCTCGGACACCGAGGAGTCGGGCAAGACCCCGGGCACCGACCTGCGCGAAGGGGTACCGACCCTGCCGACGCTGATCGCGCTGAGGTCGACCGATCCCGCCGATGCCAGGCTGCGGCAGCTGCTGTCCGCGCCGCTGAACGACGACGACCTGCACGCCGAGGCGCTGGCGCTCCTGAGGGTCCATCCTGCGATGACCGCAGCCCGGGACTACGTGTCGGCCGAGGCGACCCAGGCCAAGGCGCTCCTCGAGGTCCTCCCGGTGGGGCCGGTCCGCACGGCCCTGGAGGCTTTCGCGGACCTGGTGGTCGACCGGTCAGCATGACCGCGCAGGTCGCCCGGCGCTCCGAGGTCTGCACCACCACGGGGCTCGCGCTCGCTGCGACGGCGGTCGTGGGGGTGCTGAACCCCTATGAGGGCGGCCACTACCCGACCTGCCCGTTGCTCGCGCTGACGGGGCTGTACTGCCCGTTCTGCGGCGGCCTGCGTGCGGTGCACGACCTGACCCGCTTCGACGTCACCGGAGCCCTGGCTCGCAACCCGTTGTTCGTCGTGTCCCTGCCCTTGATCGTGTGGATCTGGTTTCGCTGGGCATTGCCCGCCTTCACCGGTCGTCCGGCACGTCGGCTGCCGCTGCCGAGCTGGTGGGGGTGGGGAGTCGGTGCGGTGCTGCTGGTCTACGCCGTGCTGCGGAACCTGCCCGGCTGGACCTGGCTCTCGCCCGCCTGACTAGTGCAGGGCCGGGAGGCTGACGGCGACACCGGTGATCTCCTCGGCCGCGGTCGAGCAGGGGCGGCAGCGGCCGAGGTGTGCCTCGGCCAGCTCGTCCCGCCGGGCAGTCAGTGACCGGCGCAGGTACCCGGGCAGCAGCTCGACGATGCGACGGCACTCGGGTTCGCTCGGTTCCTGCAGGTGCTCGGCCAGATACGCGCGGCGCAGGCCGGCACGCGCCCGGACCGCCAGGGAGGAGACGGCGTTGGCGCTGATGCCCAGGCGCCGCCCGATCTCCTCGATCGGGAGGTCCTCGACAGCAGTCATCCACAACGTCGCCTGCCACCGCTCCGGCAGCTTCGCGAGCGCCCGGAAGGCAGCCTGTCGGTCGAAGCGGGCATCGGGGTCCTCGATCACCGGGACCATCCGGTTGATCGGTTCGTGATCGGCGACCAGGTCCTCGCGGCGTACGGCACGGACCGCGTTGAGGTGCGTCGTACGGACTGTCGTGAGCAGGTAGGCGCGGAACGCGACCTCGGGGCCCTTGCCCCGCTTCAGCAGGTCGAGCACCTTGGCGAAGGCCTCCGCGCAGAGGTCCTCGGCCCGGTCCGCGGGGGCGATGCGCCGTGCGTAGCGCACCGCGACCTCGCGGTGCCTCAGGAACAGCTCCTCGTACGCCGCGACCTGGCCGACCCGGACCATCATGATCAGCTCAGGGTCGCTCGCGTCGTCCAGCTGCACACACAACCGACGAGCAGCGGGAACGGTCCATTACGGACCGGGGACCTACAGGACGGTCCAGGTGTCCTTGCCGGCGATGAGGGTCGCGAGTGCAGCGCTGTGGTCGTCCTGCCCGGCGGCCGCGGTGGCGATCTGCTCCCGGGCGCCGTCGTCGTACGTCGGACGCGCTACCGACCGGAAGATCCCGATCGGTGCCTGGTGCAGGACGCCTGCGTCGGTCAGGCGCGAGAGCGAGAACGCGACCGTCGGGTCAGGGTTGTGCGCGTCGTGGATCAGGATCTGAGCGGCGTCGTCAGCGGTGTTGATGTCGACGACCTTGACGCCGCCTCCTGCGTCGTCGCGGGCGATCCCCTTGGTCCCGAGGCCGTCGTCACCGAGTGCTCCGAAACGGATCGCCTCACCGTGCACCAGCGGGATGATGGCGTCGGCCTTGGTGTCGGCGTCCTTGACGGCGTCGAAGGCACCGTCGTTGAAGATCGGGCAGTTCTGGTAGATCTCGACCAGCGCGGTGCCGCGGTGGGCGGCGGCCGCCGAGAGCACCGAGGTCAGGTGCTTGCGGTCCGAGTCGATCGTGCGGGCCACGAAGCTCGCTTCGGCGCCGAGGGCCCGCGAGACCGGGTTGAACGGGTGGTCGACCGAGCCCATCGGGGTCGACTTGGTGACCTTGCCGGCCTCGCTGGTGGGGGAGTACTGCCCCTTGGTGAGGCCGTAGATGCGGTTGTTGAACATCAGGATCTTCACCCCGACGTTGCGCCGCAGCACGTGGATCAGATGGTTGCCGCCGATCGACATCGAGTCGCCGTCGCCGGTGGCGATCCAGACCTCCAGCTCCGGCCGG
>NZ_JAOPXI010000024.1 GCF_025965215.1 Marmoricola sp. | reverse complement strand
GCTTTGAGGTCGACGTCCTTACGGCGCAGCTCGGTGAGCTCGCCGAATCGGAGTCCGCACCACGCTGCGAGGAGGGTCATCGCCTGGAGGCGTTGGGGCATCGCGCTGACGAGCGTGGTGAGTTCGTCGAGGGACGCTGGCTTGACCCGGTGGACGCGTCGGGTGTTTCCAGCACCTCTGATGTGGCAGGGATTCTTGGAGATGAGTTCGTCTTGCTCGACCTCGCTGAGGATGGTCCGGAGCAGGGCGTAGGCATGTGCGCGCAACGCGGGGCGACTAGGACCCATCAGGGCGTACCAGTGGTTGACGACGTCTGTGGTGATCTTGGTCAGGTCCATGTCGCCGAACGTGGGAAAGAGCTGGACGTCGAGAAGTCGGCGGTAGTGGGCACGGGTGCGCGGCTTGAGTGGCCGCTCCTCCAACCACTTGTCGGCGTAACTGTCGAACGTGAGCCGGGTCTGAGCCTTCACCAACCGGACCTTGGGCGGCTCCCAGCTCTCGGGGTCCTCGACGAGCGGGCGCTCTGCGCGCAGCCATGCGACGGCATCTTCCTTCGCTTCGAAGGTCGTAGGCGCTGAGTGCCGGCCTCCGTCGGGACCGGTGTAGCGGGCCTGATAGCGCCCGCTCCGCATCTTCGAGACCTGCCCGAAGCCACGCTTCTCCTGAGCCGGCCGAGAGGCGCTACTTCGACTCATCTTGTATCTCCAAAGGCCTGATTTTGCATCCGATATGCATCCGATGACAGCCTAATTCAGTCCACTTCGGGGTACAAGCGATTGAGGGCACTAGACTACAAATCTGCAGGTCAGAGGCCTGTATTGGCCCCCTGTGTCCAGTCTTGGCCGGAGGCCGAAAGACTTGTTCGAACCCAGTATCGCCCACCCGCAGCGCAAGGACCCGGCTCGATCGAGCCGGGTCTTGTTGTGGCGCAGGCGTCCCGCCGCAGCCTTGGACTATGCCCGGATCCGGTGCTACACCTGAATGGTCGGCGCATTCCGCGTCTTCGCACATCACTCCCGGACCCAGGGTGACGCGCCTTCACCGTCCAGGAGTTGTGACATGTCTGCCATCCCCCATGCTTGTGCTGCGTGCACCCCATGACTTCGATCGCGCCGGTCAATGAGCGGTTCACCAGCAGGTACACCGAGCTTGCCGAGAGCATCCGGGAGGCCGGGCTGCTCCGTCGACATCGCGTCTACTACTGGAGCCAGATCGGCATCGCGGTCGGATCCTTCGCGGGGATCTGGGTCGGATTCGCCCTGCTCGGGCACTCGTGGTTCCAGCTCCTGCTGGCAGCTGCCCTGGGGATCGTGGTGACCCAGTTCGGCTTCCTCGGCCACGACGCGTCCCACCGTCAGATGTTCGACTCGGCGAGCTGGAACGCATGGACCGCGCGCGTCCTAGCCGGGGCGTTCGCTGGGCTGAGCTTCGCGTGGTGGCGGACGAAGCACAACCTGCACCATAAGGGCCCGAACCGGGCGTCCTACGACCCGGACATCGCACCCGGTGCCATTGGGTTCACCCCGGACGTCGTGGACGCGCGGACCGGGTTCTCGGGGTGGCTCGCCCACCGGCAGGGGTGGTTCTTCTTCCCGCTTCTCACCCTCGAAGGCATCAACCTGCACATCTCCAGCGTCCGCGCGACCCTGGACCGTTCCTCGCGCCAGCCCTGGCGACGGCTGGAGCTGGTCCTGGTCGTGACCCGGCTGTCGGTCTACGTCGCGGTGCTCTTCGTGTTCCTGCCCGTAGGGATGGCGGCCGCCTTCCTGGGCATTCAGCTGGCAGTGTTCGGGTTCTGCCTCGGCGCGGCGTTCGCTCCAGCCCACAAAGGGATGCCGATCGTTCCGGCGACGATGAAGCTGGACTTCCTGCGGCGACAGGTGATGGTCTCGCGCAACGTCTACGGCAACCCGTTGGTCGACTTCTTCATGGGCGGTCTGAACTACCAGATCGAGCACCACCTGTTCCCGAGCATGCCGCGGTGCAACCTCAAACGGGCGCGATCCCTGGTCCGTGAGCACTGCGAGCGCGAGGGGATCGCCTACACCGAGGTCGGCCTGTTCCGGTCCTATGCCCTGGTTGTCGACTACCTCAACAACGTCGGCCTGCGCGCCAGGGACCCGTTCGACTGCCCCCTGGCCAGCCAGCTTCGGGACTCCTGATCCGACCGACGAGGCGCTCGGCGTCCACCGTCGATACGATCGAGGCGATGTCCGCCTTCAACGACTGGAGCCCCTGTGCCCGACGTCCTCGTCACCGTGATCAGACCCGCCGACCCAGGCGCCACGGTGGAGCAGTCCGTTGCCGAGGGCACGCGCGCCTGGGAGCTGTTCAGCGCACAGCCTGATGTCGTGGCAGCGCGCGTCGGCGGGGTCCTGCGCGACCTGGCCCACGTGCTGAACGACGGCGACGAGGTCGAGGGTGTGCTCATCGACAGCCCAGACGGTCGCGACATCCTGCGGCACTCGACCGCGCACGTGATGGCTCAGGCCGTCCAGGCCCTCTACCCGGACGCGAAGCTCGGCATCGGCCCGCCGGTCGAGAACGGCTTCTACTACGACTTCGACGTCGAGGTTCCCTTCGTGCCGGAGGACCTCGAGAAGATCGAGTCCCGGATGCGCAAGATCATCAAGGAGAACCAGAAGTTCTCTCGCCGGGTGACCACCGATGACGATGCCCGGATCGAGCTCGCCGGCGAGCCCTACAAGCTCGAGCTGATCGGCCTGAAGGGCTCGGCGGCGGAAGCAGCCGAAGGGGCCGGTGCCGAGGTCGGCGCCGGCGAGCTGACCATCTACGACAACCTCGACCGCAACGGCGAGATCGCGTGGAAGGACCTCTGCCGGGGTCCGCACCTGCCCACGACCAAGCGGATTCCGGCCTTCAAGCTGATGCGCAGCGCTGCGGCGTATTGGCGCGGGGACGAGAAGAACAAGCAGCTCCAGCGGATCTACGGAACCGCGTGGGAGAGCAAGGAAGCGCTCGAGGAGCACCTGCACCGCATCGAGGAGGCCGAGCGCCGGGACCACCGCAAGCTCGGTCGTGACCTCGACCTGTTCAGCTTCCCCGACGAGATCGGGTCCGGCCTTGCGGTCTTCCATCCCAAGGGTGGGGTGATCAAGCGCGAGATGGAGGACTACGTCCGCCAGCGCCACATCGAGGAGGGCTTCCAGTACGTCGGGACGCCGCACATCACCAAGGAAGGCCTGTTCCACACCTCGGGGCACCTGCCGTACTACGCGGACACGATGTTCCCGCCGATGGAGTTCGAGGGCGCGAACTACTACCTCAAGGCCATGAACTGCCCGATGCACAACCTGATCTTCAAGTCGCGGGGGCGCTCCTACCGCGAGCTCCCGCTGCGCCTCTTCGAGTTCGGGTCGGTCTACCGCTACGAGAAGTCCGGTGTCGTCCACGGGCTGACCCGCGTGCGCGGGATGACCCAGGACGACTCGCACTCCTACGTCACGCCCGAGCAGGCGCCCGCCGAGATCAAGCACCTGCTCGACTTCGTGCTGGGCCTGCTGAAGGACTTCGGCCTCGAGGACTTCTACCTCGAGCTCTCCACCCGTGATGACTCCAAGCCGGACAAGTTCGTCGGCTCGGACGAGGACTGGGCCACCGCGACCAAGGTGCTCGAGGACGTCTGCGTCGCCTCCGGTCTCGAGCTCGTCCCCGACCCGGGCGGCGCTGCTTTCTACGGACCGAAGGTCTCGGTCCAGTGCCGCGACGCGATCGGCCGCACCTGGCAGATGTCGACGATCCAGTACGACTTCAACCAGCCCAGGGGCTTCGAGCTGGCCTACCAGGCCGCGGACGGTACCCGGCAGCAGCCGGTGATGATCCACTCGGCGAAGTTCGGGTCGCTCGAGCGGTTCTTCGGCGTGCTCGTCGAGCACTACGCCGGTGCGTTTCCGCCGTGGCTGGCGCCGGTGCAGGTCCAGGCGATCCCGGTCGCCGACGTGCACGCCGACTACCTCTACGACGTGGCCGCGAGGATGCGCAAGCTGGGCCTGCGGGTCGAGGTCGACGACTCCGATGACCGGATGCAGAAGAAGATCCGCAACGCGCAGCTGCAGAAGGTGCCGTTCATGATGATCGCCGGCAGCGATGACATCGAAGCCGGTGCGGTCTCATTCCGCTACCGCGACGGGCGCCAGGACAACGGCGTACCGATCGACGAGGCGATTGCCAGGGTCAGCCAAGCCGTCGCCGATCGCGTCCAGGTGTAGCGGTGGTTCAGGAGGGGGGTCACCTCCACCAGGACGGGCTGGGGGAGCCCGATCATCTCGAGCGCCTCTGGACCCCGCACCGGATGGCCTACATCCGTGGCGAGAGCAAGCCGGAGGACGACTCGGAGCAGGCCTGTCCGTTCTGCCGGATCCCGGCGAACCCGGACGACGAGGCCGGCCTGATCGTGCGTCGCGGCCGGTCGGCGTACGTCGTGCTGAACCTGTACCCGTACAACTCCGGGCACCTGCTGGTCTGCCCGTTCCGGCACGTCGCGGACTACACCGACCTGACCGACGAGGAGACGCTCGAGGTGGCGTCGCTGACCAAGTCGGCGATGCGCACGATCCGGGCCGTCAGCGGCGCGCAGGGGTTCAACCTCGGCATCAACCAGGGCCCGGTCGCCGGGGCGGGCATCGCGGCTCACCTGCACCAGCACGTCGTGCCGCGGTGGTCGGGCGATGCGAACTTCATGCCGGTGATCGGCCGGACAAAACCGCTGCCCCAGCTGCTCACCGAGACCCGGCGACTGCTCGCCGAGGCGTGGTCGGACTGATCCGTCGCAGGGAACCGCTAACCTGCTGCCACCATGCTCGAGAGATTCCGTCAGTTCTGGACCAACGTCTGGGCGCCCCTCGCCAACCTGTTCCTCAAGTGGGGGATCAGTCCCAACACGGTCACCTTCGTCGGCACCGTCGGTGTCGTCGCCGGAGCGCTGATCTTCTTCCCCCAGGGCAAGCTGCTCGTCGGCGTCCTGGTGATCACCGCGTTCGTGTTCAGCGACATCATGGACGGCTACATGGCCCGTGCGTCCGGGAAGGTCTCGACGTTCGGCGCGTTCTGGGACTCCACGCTGGACCGGATCGGTGACGCGGCCATCTTCGGTGGCCTCGCGATGTACTACGTCGGTCCGGGCAACAACAACTGGTACGCCGCGCTCGCGATCTACTGCCTCTCGATGGGCTCGGTGACCTCTTATGCTCGGGCCCGTGCCGAGTCGCTGAACATGCAGGCCAAGGTCGGCATCGCCGAGCGCGCCGACCGGCTGGTCTTCACCCTGGTGACCACCGGCCTCGCGGCCCTGATCGACGACCTCGGCGGCGGCGAGGACTGGCTGGTCGCGATCCCGATCGTCCTGGGCCTGATGGCGCTGGCGAACACGATCACGGTCATCCAGCGGGTTCAGGTGGTGCACCAGCAGGCGCTCGCCATCGACGCGGCGCGTGAGGCCGCCGAAAACTGAGGCGACACGCGGTCGTAAACTGGGTTCATGGCTTCGGACTCTCACCTGACCTCTGACAACGACTCGCCGGGCACCGGCACCTCCCGCGTGAAGCGCGGCATGGCCGAGATGCTCAAGGGCGGCGTGATCATGGACGTGGTCAACGTCGAGCAGGCCAAGATCGCCGAGGACGCCGGCGCGGTCGCCGTCATGGCGCTTGAGCGCGTTCCTGCCGACATCCGCGCCCAGGGCGGCGTGTCCCGGATGAGCGACCCGGACATGATCGACGGCATCATCGAGGCCGTCTCGATCCCGGTGATGGCCAAGGCCCGGATCGGCCACTTCGCCGAGGCGCAGGTGCTCCAGAGCCTGGGCGTCGACTACATCGACGAGTCCGAGGTGCTGACGCCGGCGGACTACGCCAACCACATCGACAAGTGGGCGTTCACGGTTCCGTTCGTCTGCGGTGCGACGAACCTGGGTGAGGCACTGCGCCGGATCACCGAAGGCGCGGCGATGATCCGCTCCAAGGGCGAGGCGGGCACCGGTGACGTGTCCAACGCGGTCACCCACATGCGCACGATCCGGCGCGAGATCCGCCGGCTCGGGGCCCTGCACGACGACGAGCTGTATGTCGCGGCGAAGGAGCTGCAGGCGCCGTACGAGCTGGTCAAGGAAGTGGCCACCAACGGGAAGCTCCCGGTCGTCCTGTTCACTGCCGGCGGCATCGCGACCCCGGCCGACGCCGCGATGATGATGCAGCTCGGCGCGGAAGGTGTCTTCGTCGGTTCGGGCATCTTCAAGTCCGGCAACCCGGCCGAGCGTGCCGAGGCGATCGTGAAGGCGACCACCTTCCACGACGACCCCGACGTGATCGCCAAGGTCTCCCGCGGCCTCGGTGAGGCCATGGTCGGCATCAACGTCGAGGACATCCCGCAACCGCACCGCCTGGCCGAACGCGGCTGGTGACCCGCCTCGCGGGGACCCGCGCCTGGGTGGCTGATGTCGTCCGCTCCGGCCTCGGGACACCGCAGGAGACCTCAGCCCTCGTGGTGGAGGCGATTGCTGCCGACCACCCGGAGCTCGATGCCGACGCGACCGCGCGCACCTGGATAGCCGAGGCGCTCGAGGCGTGGCGCGATCAGGCGGCCGGCTGGCCCGCGGTCACCGACTACGACCGGCTCCAGGACGCGTTCGCCGCTCTCGAGGCCGACCGGATCGTCGTGCTCCAGGGGTGCCCTGACCACTGGGCAGCCCACGACGAGCTTGCGCGGAGCCCAGCCCGGGGGATCGCCTGGTTCACCCCGCCTGATGTCTGGCACGCGATCGACGAGGGGATGCTCGAGGTCAACCTCTGGCACTCGACGAATGCCAACGCAGCGCCGGGAGATGCGCTCCTGGAGGACGTGCTGGCCGCGTTCCGCGACGCCGGACTGGACGCGAAGTTCGACGAGGGCCGGATCGAGGTCTCGGCGTACTGGCAGCGGCGACCCCCTGCCTGACCTCCACGTCCCGGCAAGCTTCACGACCGGTCGTCGAACTTGGCGAGACGTCGTGACGTGGAGCACATTCCTCGCGCAGCGCGAAATATCTGTGACGCGAAGTCACAGATACCTATTTACATGTGACACCGCGTCTCACTAACCTCGAAACATGACTGCGATCCAGACCTACGAAGAGAAGCTGCACACGCTGTCGGAGGGTTCGGTGCACCAGAACTTCGACCCGTGGACCGACATCGACTGGGACAACACCGACTATGCGGTTGACCACAGCGACCCGCGCTGGGTGCTGCCGAAGGCCGACGCACTGGGTGCGAGCTCCTGGTACCGCGGCCTGCCGCTGGAGCGCCAGATCGAGATCGGCATCTGGCGCCAGGCCAACGTCGCGAAGGTCGGCCTGCAGTTCGAGAACATCCTGATCCGCGGCCTGATGGAGTACGTGATCGGGTTGCCGAACGGGTCGCCCGAGTACCGCTACATCACCCACGAGGCCACCGAGGAGACCCACCACACCCAGATGTTCCAGGAGTTCGTCAACCGTACGGGTGTCGACGTCCCCGGTGGTCCGCGCTACTTCCGTGCCGTGGCCCCGTTCCTCCCGCTCGCGGCCAGGCCGCTCTCGATCGTCTTCTTCATGGGTGTCCTCGCCGGCGAGGAGCCGATCGACCACCTGCAGAAGGCGATCCTGCGCGAGGGCGAGGCGATGCACCCCCTGCTGCAGCGGATCATGCAGATTCACATCGCCGAGGAGGCGCGGCACATCTCCTTCGCGCACGAGTACCTCAAGCGGAACGTCCCGAAGGTCGGCCCGGTCCGCAAGGCCATCCTGTCGGTCGTCCTCCCGGTGATCATGCGGGTGCTGGGTGACGCGATCATGGTGCCGGGCAAGGAGATGACCAAGGCCGTCGGCGTACCGAAGAAGGTGCTCGACGAGGTGTTCTGGGACAGCCCGGAAGCGCGGGTCATGCTGCGCGACGTGTTCTACGACGTGCGCGCCCTCGCTGACGAGCTCGACCTGATGAACCCGGTCTCGCGACGCGTCTGGAAGGCGCTGAAGATCGACGGTCGGGGCGCCCGGTTCCGCAGCCAGCCTGCCGCGGCCTGAGTCGTGCCGTACGTCGTCACGCAGTCCTGCTGCAGCGATGCCTCTTGCGTCATCGCCTGCCCGGTGAACTGCATCCACCCCGCTCCCGGTGAGCCCGGCTTCGCCGAGGCCGAGATGCTGTACGTCGATCCGGCCTCGTGCGTCGACTGCGGAGCCTGTACGACGGCCTGCCCGGTCGACGCGGTCAAGCCGCACACCAAGCTCACCGGGGCCGAGCTGCCGTTCCGTGCCCTCAACGAGCTGTACTTCACCGAACACCCGCACGCCGACCGCACCCCGCTGGCGGTGGTGCCGAGCGTGCGCCGACCCGCACGCGTAGCCAGGGTGGCTGTCGTCGGGGCCGGTCCGGCCGGCCTGTACGCCGCCGACGAGCTGCTCAAGCACGCCGGCGTCAGCGTCGACGTGTTCGACCGACTGCCGACGCCGTACGGACTGGCGCGCGCGGGGGTCGCCCCGGATCATCAGGAGACCAAGCAGGTCTCGGCCCTGTTCGCGGCGATCGAGGGCCAGCCCGGCTTCACCTACCGTCTCAACGTCGAGGTCGGGGCCGCGGTCGGCCACGAGGAGCTCGCCACCCGCTACGACGGGGTGATCTATGCCGTCGGGGCATCGGCTGACCGGGCGCTGGGCATCGAGGGCGAGGAGCTGATCGGCAGCATCTCGGCGACCGACGTCGTCGGCTGGTACAACGGACATCCCGACCACCAGGACGCGAGGGTCGACCTCGGCGCCGAGCGGGTCGTGATCGTCGGCAACGGCAACGTCGCGCTCGATGTCGCGCGGATCCTCACCGCCGACCCGGAGGCGCTCGCACCGACCGACATTGCCGCGCTCCCGCTTGCCGCGCTGCGGGGGAGCAAGGTCACCGAGGTCGTCGTGCTCGGACGCCGGGGACCTGCACAGGCGGCGTTCACGATGCCCGAGCTCGTCGGCCTCGCGGGCTTGGCCGACATCGACGTGCTGGTCGACAACGGCGGCGAGCCGATCGTCGCGGACTCGGCGAAGACCCGGCTGCTCGGTGAGCTCGCCCTGCGCACACCCACCCCGGGACGCCGACGAATCGTGCTGCGCTTCGGTACGGCCCCGGTCCGCATCCTCGGGAACGACCACGTCCAGGGCATCGAGGTGACCCGGACGCGTCTCGTCGAGAACGACGGTCGCCTCGAGGCCGTGGCGACTGGTCAGACCGAGGTGCTGTCCGCTGGCATGGTGCTCCGTTCGGTCGGCTACCGCGGCACGGCCCTGCCCGGGATGCCGTTCGACGAGGCGACCGGCACGGTGCCGAACACGGGCGGCCGGGTGCGCCCGGGAACCTATGTCGCGGGGTGGATCAAGCGCGGGCCGACCGGCTTCATCGGCACGAACAAGTCGTGCTCGGCGGAGACCGTCAGCTCGCTGCTCGACGATCTCGACGCGGGCTTACTGGCTCCGGCCACGGGTAGTCGCGCAGAGCTCGACGCCTGGCTCGCCGGCCTCGTGCCGGATGTGGTCGACCGCGCCGGCTGGCGGGCGATCGATGCTGCCGAGCGCCGGCGTGGCGCAGCCGTCGGCCGGTCCCGGGTGAAGCTGCTCGAGGTCGAGGAGATGGTGCGCGTCGCCTCTGCGGCTCGTGTCGGCGGGTCCGGGCGCGCTCGGCGCGCCCTATTCTCACGGGTGTGACCGGCAAGCCGAGCTCCTCAGCACGGGGTCTCGGCGACGGCCGGGGTGAGCGCTGGGCCGCGCACCGCGCCGAGCGGCAGCTGCAGATCCTGGACGCCGCGATCGCCGTGATCGAGCGAGAGCCGATCGGCACCGAGATCCACGTGCGCCAGATCGCCGAGCAGGCCGGCCTCGGGCGTGCGGTCGTCTACCGGCACTTCACCGACCGTGCCGACCTCGATCGCGCCGTGCAGAACCGCATCCTGGGCCGGCTGATGGAGCGCCTGGTCCCGGAGTTCGCACTGAGCGGCACGATCGAGCAGCTCATCTTCCGCATCGTGCACGCCTACGTCGACTGGGCCGCCGCCCATCCTGCGTTGCACCGGATCGGTGCGATGGAGACCCCGGACGAGCACGGGGAGAGCGACCTGACCCGGACCGCCGCCCAGATCGGTGACGGCATCGCGACCCTGGTGCGTACCGGTGCCGGACTGCTCGAGATCGACCTGACCCGCGACGACGAGGACCTGCTCGACCCGCTGGTCTTCGGGATCGTGGGCCAGGTCTTCGGCGCCGTGCGGGCCTGGTTGTCCCGCCCCGAGCAATCGCCGGCGGCCGACGTGCTCGCGGGCCAGCTGGCCCGCTCGATCTGGTTCCAGATCGACGGCCTCGCCCGTGATCGCGGTGCTGCGGTCGACCCCTCAGCCTCGCTCGACGACCTGATCATGGCGGCCGTGCGCGTCGACTGAGCCCGACCTCTGTGAACCCCTAGGGCGAAATCATCGGCTTCAAACCCTCAACCTCGACTCCAAGCAGCCGATGTTGGGCCTTGAAGCGTCTCCGTCACAGGGGCGGCGCGGTCCAGGGAGCAGGTCTGCACAATGAGCGAAACCACGAGCGACAAGAACAAGCGTCGTCGTACCGGCGCACTCTGGGCCAGCGGCGCGTTCTCGGCCGCGATCCTCGTCCTGGGCGTCAACGGGACCCTGTCGAGCTGGACATCGGCCATCATCGACAACACCAACAACACGGTGGCCTCGACCCACGCGGTGGCCCTGCTCGAAACCGGCCCTGGTGCGGTCACCTGCGACACCACGTCCACGACCACCAACCAGGTCTCGAACTGCTCCTCGATCAACAAGTACGGCGGCACCGGAACCCCGCTCAACCCGGACAGCATCAGCGGCGGTGACTCCCAGGCAGTCACGGTCAACCTGAAGAACACCGGGACCGGGCAGGGCGATCTCGTCCTGGCGGCCGACACGTGTGGCTCCACGGCACTCGGCGGGTCGACCACCGCGGACCCGACCGACTTCCCGGTCTGCGCCAAGGTGACCGTCACGGTCGCGTGCACCAGTCCCGCGACGCTCGACACGACCGGCACGCCCGTCGTGCTCAGCTCGTTCACCGGTGGCGCTGTCGGCACGCTCGCGGCAGGCGCGGCGACCGACTGCACCTTCACCTTGAACCTCCCGTCGGGCACGCCCGCCGGGTACTCATCGCAGGTTGCCTCGCAGGTCCTTCACTGGACGCTGACAGCCAGCTAAACGTCCGGGGGTGGGGAGAGTAACCTCCACACCCCCGGCACCACCGCACGGGGAGGAGCGCCGCATGTCTGGTCACCACAGGAACCGGAATCGACGCCGCACGAGCCGCAGCGCCCTCGTCTGGGTCGCCTGCGGATTCTCTGCGCTCCTGCTCGTCCTCAGCACGAACGGCACGCTCTCGTCCTGGACCGCCGCCGTGATCGGCAACGACACCAACACCGTCGCCACCGCCACGGCCGTGATCCTTCAGGAGGTCGGACCGTCGGCGACGTGCCTGTCGAGCAGCGGGGTAGGAAACTCGTTCACCTGCAGCACCATCAACAAGTACGGCGGAGTCACCACTCCGCTGACGCCGGGCGCCAACCAGGTCACCGACGTGGTGTTCAGCAACGTGGGCTCCTCGGCAGCGTCGTCCTTCGTCCTCACCCGTGGCACGTGTACCCAGAACCCGACCGCGGGCTCCGGGTCACCGGCCGCCAACAACATCTGCACCAATGGTGAGCTCACCGTCGCGATCTCGTGCTCGGACGGGGCGACCTACAACGCGGGCACTGCCTGGTCCGACCTCAAGTACGTGGCGGGGGCGCCGGCCAGCATCGGCGCGACCCTGACCCACACGGCGACCATCGCTGCATCGGCATCGTTCACCTGCCGCTTCACCGTGGCGCTCGACAGTGCAGCGAGCGTTCTCGACCAGGGGATCACAGCGAGCCAGCCGCTCACGTGGACCCTCAACAAGTAGGCCGTGATGAGGCGCGTCCCTCGACGCGGCCCGGGTCGCTGGGCCTGGGGGGTGGTCACGGTGGCCCTGGCCGTCGTGTGGACGGCGAGCTCGGGGACGCTGTCGTCCTGGAACGCGGGCGTCGTGCTCAACTCCGCCAACTCCAGCCTGACCGGATCGCTGGCCGTCACGCATGCGTACCAGGCGACGTCCTGCTCGCTCACCGCGCGGATGTCCGGGACCACCTCGTGCGGCGGCAGCATCGGCCCGACCGTGGCGGCCACGGTAGGCGGGGTCAGTGCCACCGACACGTTCACCAACAACAGCCCACTCTCGGCCAGCCAGCTGACCTCTGAGTTCCGCGCGCCGTCGTGCGCGCCGGTGAAGTTCGCCAACGTGAAGACGTCGACAGATCCGATGTTGCCCCGGTACGCGGTCGCGTTCGGACAGACCGACAAGTGGGGGACCTCCTCGGCCGTCGCACTGAGTGGCGGCTCCGCGTACGCCTCAGACGTCGTGGCCACCAGCACTGCCTCGCTGCTCGGTGGCAGCTACGCGTTCGGCGTGTGGTTCAAGGTGGCCAACGGCTACACGTCCGGCGGCGGCCTGCTCTCGATGGCGACCAGCGCGATCGACTCGTCGTCGGTCGCCGGGACACCGCTGCTGTGGATGGACAACGCCGGCAAGGTCCGGTTCCGCGTCTCAGGGACCTTGGGCACCACGACCAGCGGGGTCTCGGCGGCGGCGTACAACGACGGCAACTGGCATCTGGCCGTGCTGAGCGTGGCGTCGGTCATCGTCTCCACCCCGACCCTGTACGTCGACAACGCGGCCGGGGTATCGGCATCCGGCCTCACCGCACTCACCGGGGGCAACGCCTACTGGCACGCCGGCTGGGGCGACTTCACCGGGGTCAGCAACTCACCGACATCGGCCTACCTGACAGGGTCGCTCTCCGGTGCGTTCGTGGCCGGCAACTCGGTGAGCTCGGGAACGGTGTCGAGCCTGTTCACTGCGGCATCGGCTGCGGCGTACAGCACGGCGGCACAGGCGCTGAGCGGCGCCAGCCAGGTCTGGATGCTCGACGACACCGGGACCACCACCTACGCCGGCTCCTTGCCGACCATCGGTGCGACCTCGGCCTGCAGCATGGTCGACCTGGCTTGGACGTTCACCAGTCCGAGCGGTACGGCGTCGGCGGCTGGTACCAAGTTGTCGACCTTCGCGAACGGCACCTGGCACGCCGTCACCGCGCCCGGTGCCGGGGGATCGCAGACCTCGACGGTCACGCTGACCCGCGACGCGACGTGGAACGCCTATGTGGCCGGTCTGCATCTCTACGCGCCGCTGAGTCAGCGTCTCTCAGCACCTCCGGCCAGCAACTGGACGGCCATCCTGACCTGGGACGGCGCGACCGGGGTGTTCATCTCATGAGGACGAGACGATGACGCCCCGTCACGCCGAGCACCACCGCGAGGTTGCCCGAGGGCTGCTGTCCTGGGCGGCGCTGATCGCCGCGTTCGCGGTGGTCGCGATCTGCGTGGCCTGGCGCGTCGAGGGCGGGAGATGGGAGCGGGTCGAGACCGCCTCGATGGGCACCGTGGCACCGGTCGGCACGTTGCTGTGGATCAAGCCGGTGGACTTCGCCAGCCTGAAACCAGGTGACTTCATCACCTTCCGGCCTCCGGGATCCAACAAAGTGACGTACAGCCACCGTGTCCTGCGCCGTGACGCCGACGGGACCATCATGACCAAGGGAGTCCTCAGTGCCCCGGACCCGTGGCGGCTGGGGCCTGCGAACATCGTCGGGAAGGTGGCGATGCACTGGTGGGGTGTGGGCTGGTTGCTCGCGGCAGCGCCCCTTCTCGTGCTCGGCGGGGTCCTGATCGCCCTGGCGACGAGGGTGCTTTCGGCGCCGTGGAAGCTGCCGGCGGTCCTGATGCTCGGATCAGTGGTGCTGAGCGTCCTGATCGTCTGGCAGCGTCCGTTGGTCAATGCCCAACAGCTGGCCTTCAGTCCGGCCCCCCATGGTGGCGCGGACGCCACCTACGTCGGGACCGGCCTCCTGCCGATCCGGTTGTCAGCGGCAGCGGGCCCGCACGTCGTGCTCAAGGCAGGACAGGTGGGGACCGTGCACGTGGCGAAGACGGATGGGCGGGGCTGGTTGCACGTCACCTTGTCGCCCGCGATCCCGTGGTGGTGGTGGATCGGCCTGGTCGGGGTGTGCTTCCTGCCGGCCATCAGTCGTGCGCTCGGCGGTCTTGTCAGGCCGAGACCAGCCGTTCGCGGGAATCGACACCGACACGGGTCGGCGGGCTCCCGGACGGCGACCGCCGGAGCTCGAAGGGCTGTGGCGTAGGACAGGCGCGCGACGGCCAGTGACAGTTTCAGTGGCCCTGACGCTGAAGGCACAGATCGTGCTTCGCACCTGCTTCGGCCCCTTGATTCGCGGCCGCGAGGTGCGAGCGATCGTGGCGCGCCCAAACCCACGTTGATACCTCGAATACGAGACCGTGGGACCTCGATTCGGAGAAGTGTCCGATAAGTCAGCCGCGCGGTCTGGACCGTTTTGGGACCTTTGACTGCGTACACGGGACTTTGGGCGCGAATGAACGGGATCGCCCTAACGATGGGCCGTGGACCTCGTTGTCCATTTCGCTCATATCGTTCGAACCTCTCCCAAAGGAATCTTCATGAACAAATCAGCCAAGGGCGCACTCGCAGCGGCTGCTGCGGGCAGCCTCCTTCTCGGCGGCGCTGGGTCGTACGCGTTCTGGACGTCGAGCCAGACCGTTGGTGCAGGCAGCCTGGCTTCGGGAAGCATCACGCTTTCCGCGGTGACCTGCCCGGCCAGCTTCACCCACACCGAGACCGGAACGCCCGTCACCACTATCGTTCCGGGCGACACCATCACCAAGCAGTGCACCGGGACGCTGACCCTGATCGGCGACCACATCGGTGCGACCGTGGCCCTTGATCCCGCATCGGTGGCCAGTGTCACCGGCACCCTCGGTTCGGAAATCACCGCAACCGCGACGATGGTCTCCCCAGCAGCGCACGTCACGACTGCCGGCAGCTACCCGGTCACGATCAACATCGACGTCACCTTCCCGAGCACAGTCACGTCGACGACCTCGGAGAACGCGACTGCATCGCTGAACACGCTGAACCTGGTCGCGACCCAGACCCACGAGTGATCTGAATCCAGGAGAGACGACGATGAGCTTGCGCACCGTGCGCACCGTGGTCGGTAGGGCATTCGCCCTGCTGGCCGCGGGGCTCGTTGTCGTCGTCCTGGGGATCACCGTGGTCATCCCCATGCTCGGTGGCGGCAAGGCGTACACGATCCTCACCGGGTCGATGCGTCCGGAAATGCCGCCGGGGACCGTCGTAGTAGTCCGGCCGACGCCGGTCAACCAGATCCGCACCGGCGACGTGGTCACGTACCAGATCAAGTCCGGCGACCCGACGGTCGTGACTCACCGCGTGCGCGCGGTGATGACGTCATTGAGCGGACAGATTAGTTTCATCACCCAGGGCGATGCCAACAACACTCCAGATCGGCGACCGGTTGAACCAGTGCAGATCCGCGGTGTCCGGTGGTACTCGGTGCCCTACGTCGGTCTGCCGGCCCTCGCGGTCAACGGAGACATTCGCCAGATCGTCGTCATGGGAGCTGTCTTGATCTTGCTCGGCTACTCGGCGGTGTCATTCGCCGGAGCAGTCCGCGATCGGCGCCGCAAGGGCACCCCCGTCGCGGAGGTCGGTTCGCAGGCCACCGACGATCGGACGACACCGCGGATGGCAGGGGTGCGCTGATGCCGCTCGTGCGTACCTTCCTCGTCCTGGCGATCGGGCTGCTGGTGACCCTCGGATTCCAAGGGTCCGCGCAGGCAGCCGGAGAACTGGGCCTCAGCCCGGACGGCACCCATTGGGCAGCCACCCTGCCGAACCCGCTGTTCGATCCGGCGTTCCGATGGGTTCCCGGGGACTCGGAGGTCGCGAGCTTCTTCGTGCGCAACCAGAGCGCCGATGCCGCCGTACTGGACGTGACCATGCTGACGGGTCCCCTACAGACCCTGATCGAAACCGGCGACCTGACGGTCGGCGCGAGCGTCGACAGTGGGCCGTTCACCGACGTCAGCACTCCGGGTACCCAGGCGTTGATCCGCCAGGTGCCGGTGGCGTCCGGCGCCTCGCACAAGATCAACGTGCGGGTGACCTTCGACCCGGCCTCGACCAACCAGTCGCAGTCGACGCAGCTCGACCTGCGATTCACCGTGGCCCTGACCCAGGCAGCGTCGGTCCAGCCGCCCACCAACGGTGGCGGCACGGGGCACGGCGGGCAGGGGGGACACGGCGGCACAGGTAGTAGCCCGCTTCCCAACACCGGCTCGGTCGTCACCCCATCCATGCTCCTTCTCGCTGCCGTGCTCTGTGCATCCGGCATCGGGCTCGTCGGCTACAGCCGACGCCGCACCCCCCGTCCCGAGGAAAGGCCCTCCCATGTTGAAGCTTGACCTGGCTCGTCGTCTGCGCAGCACCCGAGTGCGTGCTGGGCTCAGCCTCGGTGCTGTCCTTGGCCTGGCGGTCACGGGGACCTTTGCGTTCTGGACTTCGTCGGCCACGATCACGGGGCAGGCGTTGACGTCTGGCTCGATCTCTCTGCTCGCGGGAGCGACCGCCGCGACGGCCGGCCCGACGTTCAGCACGACGACACTGGGAGCGAGCACGATGGTCCCCGGCGATTCGGTCGCTCAGGTTCTGGTGCTCAAGAACGGCGGCAACGTCCCGCTGAAATGGACGGCGCAAGGCGGTCTGGTCAACGCAGGCGACGCTGCCGCCTTCAACACCCAGGCTGCACTGAGGCTCACGATCACCGATGGCGCTCCGACCGGAACTGCGCCGAACGTGACCTGCACCGCGGGTACGACGGCGTACGTCTCCGATGTGGCGATGACCAACGTCGTCACCACCGCTGTGATCCCGACTCGTCAGGCCGCGATCGCGGGCGGCGGCAACAAGACTCTGTGTATCTCGATCAAGTTGTCCAGCACGGCCGACCAGACCACCTTGTCGGGAGGCAAGACAGCCACGTCCGCCTTCACATTCATCGGAACCTCTGACATCTCATGACTCTGTCGCGTCTCACTGGCCTCACACGCGAGGTGTTGCTCACCTTCACCGCGGTAGTGGGTGGACTCTGTGTGCTGTTGACCGCGATCGGCTTCGCGTTCGGGATTCACCCGCTGCTCTTCCGATCCGGGTCGATGTCACCGACGATCAGCACCGGCGACATCGCGTTCTCGCACTCGGTCGCTGCGGCGCGGGTGCGCAAGGGAGACATCGTCTCGGTGATTGCCGACAGTGGCGCACGGGTCACGCACCGCGTGGTCGACAGCACTGGCTCCGGGTCGCACCGGTTGCTCACCCTCAAGGGTGACGCCAACCAGGTGATCGACCCGAAGGTCTACGACGTCACCTCGGTTCAGCGGGTCTTGTTCCACGTCCCGAAGGTCGGGTACGCCGTCTCGTGGTTGTCCAGCGCACCGGGGGTGTACCTCGTGGCGGCGTACGTCGCTTTGATGCTGTTGTTGATCGGGCGGTCGGCCGGGGATCCGAAGACGCCTCGCGAACCCACCGACGACGCTGAGGCAACGAGCACCGCGGTCGAGATTCCCCGCGTCGAAACGCGCGAACCGATGCGAACCGCTCGCCGGCCGGTGGTCGGGGCTGTCAGCGCGTTGGCGGTCTTGGGGGCTGTGTTCGCAGCAGTCCTGGTGTGGGCGATGCCGACCTGGGCTGCCTGGACCTCCAGCGTCCCCGTCACGGGCCAGTCCCTGACGACCGGGACGTGGGGCGCGCCGCCAGCGCCGACCGGGGTCACCTGTACGGCTGGAACAACTGTCGCGAACACGATCAAGATCAGCTGGACTGCCGTTTCGGGCGCCACCAACTACGTGGTGACCCGAAATCCGGGCACCCAACTCAGCGGATCCGCGACCAGCCAGACGTTCACCGGCGGCAACAACACCACCGGGACCGCGTTCGTCCAGGCGCAGATCGGCTCCGGTCCCTTGTCCGCCAACTCGACGTCGATCAACTACACCTTCGGCAACGGCAACAACAAGGCGCCGGTCTGCAACTGAGCGCTCAGCGCGGCAGTGGGACAATGAAGGCATGACTTCACCGACCATCGGCGTCTTCGCCCTCCAGGGCGACGTCCGCGAGCACCTGCGTGCGCTGACCCGACTCGGCGTCGAAGCGATCGGCGTACGCCGGCCTGAGGAGCTCGAGCGCTGCGACGCCCTGGTGATTCCCGGTGGCGAGAGCACCACGATGTTCAAGCTGGCTCGCACCTTCGACCTCTTCGAGCCGCTGCAGAAGCGAATCCGGGGTGGCATGCCGGCGTTCGGGACCTGCGCCGGGATGATCATGCTGGCCGACCGGATCACCGACGGCACCGCGGACCAGGTCACCCTCGGCGGCCTGGACATCACCGTGCGGCGCAACGCGTTCGGACGCCAGGTGGACTCGTTCGAGGGCGACCTGCGGTTCGCCGGGCTGGACGATCCGGTGCATGCCGTCTTCATCCGCGCACCGTGGGTCGAGCAGGTCGGCAGTGATGTCGAGGTCCTCGCGCGCGTCGCGTCGGGACCAGCCGCGGGTAGGATCGTCGCGGTCCGTCACGGACCACTGATGGCGACGTCGTTCCACCCTGAGGTCGGGGACGACAGTCGCATCCACCAGGTCTTCGTCGACCTGGTCACCGAACATGTAAGGACGGTGGGCTGATGTCCGGCCACTCCAAGTGGGCGACCACGAAGCACAAGAAGGCGATCGTCGACGCCAAGCGCGGCAAGATGAACACCAAGCTGATCAAGAACATCGAGGTCGCGGCCCGGATGGGTGGCGGAGACCCTGCCGGCAACCCGACGCTGTTCGACGCGATCCAGAAGGCCAAGAAGTCCTCGGTCACCAAGGACAACATCGACCGTGCGGTCAAGCGCGGTTCGGGCGCCGAGGCCGGCGGAGCCGACTACACCACGATCATGTACGAGGGCTACGGCCCGAACGGTGTCGCGCTGCTGATCGAGTGCCTGACGGACAACAAGAACCGCGCCGCGATGGAGGTCCGCACGGCGATGACCCGCAACGGCGGCTCGCTGGCCGATCCGGGCTCGGTGGCGTACCTCTTCCACCGGATGGGCATCGTCATCGTGCCGAGCGAGCAGGACGGCAGGACCGTCTCCGAGGACGACGTCCTCGAAGCGACCCTGGACGCAGGCGCCGAGGACGTCAACGACATGGGGGAGGCGTTCGAGGTCGTCAGCCAGGCCACCGACCTGGTCGAGGTGCGTACGGCGCTCCAGTCAGCGGGCCTCGACTACGACTCCGCGGACGCGGTGTTCGTCCCCTCGATGCAGGTCGAGCTCGACGAGGACGGTGCGGGCAAGGTCCTCCGGCTCGTCGAAGCGCTCGAGGATCTCGACGACGTCCAGAACGTGTTCGCGAACTTCGACATCGCCGACGAGATCATGGCGGCGATCGACGCGTAGTGGCGTGTCGCACGACGACCGGGGGAGACCTGCGGTTAGGTTTGTCCGAACAGGTGTTCGTACGACAGTGAGGCTCCCATGCGCGTGCTCGGCATCGACCCCGGACTGACCCGCTGCGGCGTCGGCGTGGTCGAAGGCGGGATCGGCCGGCCGCTGTCGATGATCGACGTGGGCGTGGTGAAGACCGGAGCCGAGCTGCCGATCGAGGATCGGCTCCTGCTGATCTCGCGTGGCATCGAGGCGTGGATAGAGGCGACGTCGCCCGACGCGATCGCGGTCGAACGCGTCTTCTCGCAGGCCAACGTCAAGACGGTGATGGGCACGGCGCAGGTCAGTGGACTGGCACTGGTTGCCGCCGCCACCCGGGGCATCCCGGTCACGATGCACACCCCGAGCGAGGTCAAGGCCGCGGTGACCGGCAGCGGTCGTGCGGACAAGCAGCAGGTCGGCGCGATGGTCACCCGGCTGCTGCGCCTCGAAGCGATGCCCAGGCCGGCCGACGCGGCCGACGCCCTCGCGCTGGCGATCTGCCACATCTGGCGTGGTCCGGCGACCAACCGGATCCAGGCTGCGGTGGTCGCTCAGGCTGCAGCGGTGCGTCGATGATCGCGTTCGTGCGCGGACGCGTGGCCGCCGTCGGTCTGACCTCGGTCGTCCTCGAGGTCGGGGGCGTCGGGCTCGAGCTCCAGTGCGCTCCGAACACGATCGCCGACCTGGCCCTCGGCGCTGAGGCCACCGTCCCGACCAGCATGGTGGTGCGCGAGGACTCCCTGACGCTCTTCGGGTTCGCCGACGAGGACGAGAAGCAGATGTTCGAGCTCGTCCAGACCGCGAGCGGTGTGGGTCCGAAGCTCGCCCAGGCGATGCTCGCGGTGCTGACTCCCGAAGCGATCCGGCGAGCGGTGGCCGGAGACGACGTCAAGGCGCTGACCGGCGTACCGGGGATCGGGCAGAAGGGCGCGCAGCGGATCATCCTGGAGCTGCGCGATCGCATCGGGAGCCCGGGTTCGGCAACGCTGACGGCCATGAGTGTGCCGACGGCCTCGGGCTGGCAGAGCCAGGTGCACGGTGGCCTGGTCGGCCTCGGCTGGAGCGGCAAGGAAGCCGACCACGCCGTGGCTGCCGTCACCGGCGAAGCGGACCTGATGGCGACTCCTGACGTCGCACGATTGCTCCGCCTCGCCCTCCAGACGTTGAGCCGGGCATGAGCGAGCGCGCGGAGTCGTCGATCCAGGCGGCGCTGGAGGAGGCCGAGCTGGCCCTGCTCGAACAACGCGGCCTGGAGCGCCTGGCCGCGCTGACCGACACGGTCGCCGACGCCGACGATCGCGCGGTCGAGGCCGCGCTGCGACCGCGCACGCTCGACGAGGTGATCGGCCAGGAGCGGGTGCGCGAACAGCTGTCGCTGGTGCTCGAGGCCGCCCGCTCTCGAGCCCGTACGGCGGATCACGTCCTCCTCTCCGGCCCACCCGGACTGGGCAAGACGACGCTGGCGATGATCATCGCCGCCGAGATGTCCGCGCCGTTGAGACTGACCAGCGGTCCGGCGATCACCCATGCCGGCGACCTCGCGGCGATCCTTTCCGGGCTCAACGAGGGCGACGTGCTGTTCGTCGACGAGATCCACCGGATGTCCAGGCCCGCCGAGGAGATGCTCTACCTCGCGATGGAGGACTTCCGGGTCGACGTGATCATCGGCAAGGGACCCGGCGCGACGTCGATCCCGCTGGAGATCCCGCCGTTCACGCTCGTCGGTGCCACGACCCGGGCAGGACTCCTCCCGGGTCCGTTGCGCGATCGCTTCGGCTTCACCGCGCACCTGGAGTTCTACGAGCCGGCCGAGCTGGACTTGATCGTGCAGCGCTCGGCAGGGTTGCTCGAGGTGTCCAGCGACGCCGAGGGGACCGCCGAGATCGCGTCCCGGTCGCGAGGGACCCCCCGGATCGCCAACCGCCTGCTGCGACGCGTGCGGGACTACGCCCAGGTCAGGGCCGACGGCGTTGTGAACCTCGACATCGCACGTCGCGCGCTGGACCTCTTCGAAGTCGACGAATCCGGCCTCGACCGTCTGGACCGCGCGGTCCTGGATGCCTTGTGCCGCCGCTTCGGCGGTGGTCCTGTCGGTCTCTCGACGCTCGCTGTCGCCGTCGGCGAGGAGCGCGAGACCGTCGAGGAGGTTGCCGAGCCCTTCCTCGTGCGCCGGGGCCTGCTCGCGCGGACGCCCCGGGGCCGGGTCGCGACGGCGGCGGCGTGGGCTCACCTGGGCCTGTCCGTTCCCGCGGCAGCCCCGTTCTCCGACGACGGGACCCTGTTCTCCGAGTAGCGCTCCCTTGGTCGGAGCGGTGCGGCGGATCCCGTTACACTTCACCGGCGGTGCCGTGCGCGATGAATGTGCCCGTGACAGCGAGCGCGCGCCACTGCCCGACGACGATCCCGACTGAGAGCCCGTTCCCGTGCCTGCAGCAGTGCAGTTCCTGATCTTCCTGGTCGCCCTGGTGGGTCTCTGGGTCGTCCTCACCCGTCCTACCCGGCGTGAGCAGCGACGAATCGCGACATTGCAGGCAGAGGTGCAGGTCGGCGACGAAGTGATCCTCTCGGCAGGTATCTTCGGCACGGTTCACTCGGTGAGCGAGGACCGGCTCGGCATCGAGATCGCCGAAGGCACTGTCATCACCGTCGCCCGCCAGGTCGTCGTACGGCGCGTGCCCGATCCCGAACCGCCCGCAGAACCCACCGACGAGCACCACCCCGAAGACTGAGGAGACGCTGGACCGTGGCCAAGAATACGTCCCGCCCGGGACGCACCCTGCTGATCTTCTTCATGTCAGTGGCGGTGCTGTACGGGCTGGCTGCGCTGGGCGGCACGTTCAAGCCCCAGCTCGGGCTCGACCTGTCCGGCGGCACCAGGATCACGCTGACTGCCACCGGGAACGGGGTGAACCGCGACAGCCTCAACGAGGCCAGGGGCATCATCGAGGCCCGGGTCAACGGCAGCGGCGTCGTCGAGTCTCAGGTGACCACGCAGGGCAGTAACCAGGTCGTCGTGGAGATCCCGGGCAAGAACCGCCAGGACCTCGTTGACCAGGTCAAGCGCACCGCGCAGCTGCGGTTCCGGCTGGTCGCCAGCTCGGGCGGTACGCCGGTCGAGGCCTCGGGTCTGCCGGCGAAGCCGACAGCGTCGCCGAGTCCGACCACGAGTCCGACCGCGAAGCCGTCGGGGACCCCGACGCCGACGACCACGCCCACCGCCACCAAGACCGCGACGCCACACCCGCGCCCGGCTCCGGACTACGCCAGCGCGAAGCACAATCCCGGGACGGCAGCGAAGGCGTCCCCGTCGGCGACTCCAACGGCGACCCCGACACCGACTCCCACCGCGACGCCGACGGCTCCGACAGCGAGCAAGGGCGCACCGGTCAGCAACCCGCTCGCCTGGGCGTCTGATCCCGGCGAGGCCTGGCTGATCAAGTTCTCGGAGTTCGTCTGCCCGACCGCGGGTTCGGTCCAGCAGACAGACAACCCGAACCAGCCCTTGGTCGCCTGTGACTCCTCCGGTAACAAGTACCTGCTGTCCGAGGCGGTCATCGAGGGCACGTCACTCGGGTCCGCGTCCTCGGGCGTGCCGACCAACGGCGTCGGGTTCGCGGTCGATCTCACCCTGAAGGGTGGCGCTCGCCAGACGTTCGCCGACATCAGCCGCGCGCTGTACGCCAACCACGGACAGTTCGCGATCGTGCTCGACGGACAGGTGCTCTCGGCGCCCGGGTTCCAGGGCGTCATCAACGACGGGTCCGCGCAGATCACCGGCAACTTCACCGAGTCCTCGGCGAGCTCGCTGGCCAACTCCCTGAAGTTCGGCGCCCTGCCGATCAAGTTCCAACCGGATCCGCGCGTCGAGGTCATCGGCGCCACGCTCGCCGGTGACCAGCTCTCGGCCGGCATCCTGGCCGGCATCATCGGTCTGATCATCGTGATGCTGTACTGCTTGCTGTACTACCGCGGGCTCGGCCTGGTCGTGATCACGTCGCTGGTCGTCGCTGGCGGGGTGACCTACGCAATGGTGCTGATCCTGGCCAAGGCAGCCGGCTTCACCCTGACCCTTCCTGGCATCGCGGGCCTCATCGTGGCGGTGGGTATCACCGCGGACTCGTTCATCGTCTACTTCGAGCGGATCCGCGACGAGATGCGCTTCGGCAAGTCGATGCGGGTCGCTGTCGAGGCAGGCTGGATCCGGGCGCGGAACACCTGTCTGGCGGCCGACTCGGTCTCGCTGCTGGCCTCGATCGTGCTCTACATCTTCGCCATCGGGGTGGTGCGCGGGTTCGCGTTCGCCCTCGGTATCAGCACCATGATCGACCTCGTGGTGTTCTTCTGGTTCACCAAGCCCGCGGTGACGCTGCTGGCGCGGCGCCCGTACTTCAACACCGGTGGGAAGTGGTCGGGGCTCTCGGAGGAGACCCTCGGCATCGACGGCCCACCGTCGGTCCGGCGACTCGCAGGAGGCACTGTCTGATGGGCAAGTTCAGCAGACTCGGCAACGACCTCTACGAGGGCAAGGTCTCGGTCGACTTCGTCGGCCGCAAGTGGCTTTGGTACCTGGTCTCCGGCGTCATCGTGGCGGCCTCGCTCAGCGGGCTCCTGGTCAAGGGACTCAACCTGGGCATCGAGTTCAAGGGCGGCGTCGAGTACACCGTCTCGCTGCCTTCGTCGCAAGCCAACGAGACCAACGCCAACAAGATCCGCAACGCCGCCGCGGCAACCGGGATCAAGCAGGCTGCCAACCCGATCGTGAGCACGGAGCCCAAGGGCATCAACATCACGACCGAGACGATGACGACCGAGGACGCCAACACCGTGTCCGCGGCCATCGCCAAGGCTGTGGGAGTCCCGCAGAGCACGATCTCTGCCCAGGAGGTCGGGGCGAGCTGGGGCAGCGACGTCGCCCACCGGGCGCTGACCGGCCTGATCGTCTTCCTGATCCTGGTGGCGCTGTTCATCTGGGGCTACTTCCGCGAGTGGAAGATGTCGATCGCGGCCCTCGTGGCACTGGCTCACGACCTGGTGATCACGGTGGGTGTCTATGCCCTGTCCGGCTTCCAGGTGACGCCTGCGACGGTCACCGGAATCCTGACCATCCTTGGTTTCTCGCTGTACGACACGGTCGTGGTGTTCGACAAGATCCGAGAGAACACCAAGAACCTCCGCCAGAGCAGGCGTACCTACTCCCAGCTGGCCAACCTCGCGGTGAACCAGACCCTGGTGCGCTCGGTGAACACGTCGTTCGTCGCGCTGCTGCCGGTCGGTGCCCTGCTCTACGTCGGCGTCTTCCAGCTCGGCTCGGGTCCGCTCAAGGACCTCGCCCTCGCCCTGTTCGTCGGTATGGCAGCAGGTGCCTACTCGTCGATCTTCATCGCCACCCCGTTGCTGGTGCAGCTGAAGGCGCGAGAGCAGGAGATCACCGAGCAGGACCGCCGGGCCAAGGCGCGGATGAAGCGGGATGCCGATCGGTACGCCAGCGTTCCGTCGTTCACCGAGGACCTGCCGCTACGTGACGGCCCGGTGATCGGTGGTGGCGCCGCCGACGAGGACGACGCCGCGCTGCGTGAGCCGCGACCCGCGCCGCGACCGGAAGCCAGCGGTAGTGGCCGGACAATGCCCGAGCCGAAGGCTCCGGTCGAGCAGTCCGGGTCCGCACAGCGGCCGCAGCCGACCCGGCAGCCCCGATCGAAGCGCGGCAAGTGACCCGTCCGGACTTCGACGCACTGTTCGACCGGCTGATTCGCGACGTCCCGGACTTTCCCAAGCCCGGGGTGACGTTCAAGGACATCACGCCGCTGCTGGCTGATCACGAGGGTTTCGAAGCGGTCATCGACGGGCTCGCCGATGCCGGTCGCGACGGGGCCGGCAACACCGTCGTCGATGCGGTGATCGGGATGGAGGCGCGTGGCTTCATCCTGGCCGCGCCCGTCGCGCTCGCACTCGGGGTGGGCTTCGTGCCGGTGCGCAAGCCCGGCAAGCTCCCGTCGGCCACCTACTCCGTGAGCTACGCCCTCGAGTACGGCGAGGCGATCCTGGAGCTGCACACCGATGCGATCAAGCCGGGGGAGCGGGTCCTCCTCGTCGACGACGTGCTGGCCACGGGGGGCACTGCTGCGGCGACCGTTCAGCTCGTCGAGCGGTGCGGTGCGGGAGTGCACGCGCTCGCCGTGCTCATGGAGCTCTCGTTCCTGCATGGGCGCGATGCGCTCGACGGCCTCGATCTGCTGGCGCTGCGCACCCTCTGACGCTCTCGGGCCCACGCTCGCTGCCCCGCGACTAGACTGGTGCGATGGCGGAGGAACGGGTGATCGCAGAGGCGGTTCCGGTCGCGCCTGTCATCGATACCGGCGCGGAGCAACGTCCCGAGCCAGTGCTCGAGAAGGAACCGACCCCGGCTGTCGCGGCCGAGGCGGCCGCACCAGCGGGCCCGGCGCTGACCGGGGGACGAGGCGTGCGTGCCCGGCTGGCCCGGATCGGGACGAGCAAGCAGGTGGGGAACCCCGAGCTGGAGCCGCTCTTCCGCGCCGTACGGGCCAACCACCCGAAGGCCGACCTGGGGTTGCTCGAACGTGCCTACGCCACGGCCGAGCTCCACCACCGCGGACAGATGCGCAAGAGCGGGGACCCCTACATCACCCATCCGCTCGCGGTGACCACGATCCTGGCCGACATCGGCATGACCGAGCCGACGCTGGTGGCCTCGCTGCTGCACGACACGGTCGAGGACACGCCGTACACGCTCGAGCAGCTGCGCAAGGATTTCGGCGACGAGGTCGCCCTGCTGGTCGACGGCGTCACCAAGCTCGACAAGGTCAAGTACGGTGACTCGGCGCAGTCGGAGACCATCCGCAAGATGATCGTCGCGATGAGCCGCGACATCCGGGTGCTGGTCATCAAGCTCGCCGACCGGCTTCACAACATGCGGACGCTGCGCTACGTCAAGGCCGAGACGCAGGAGCGCAAGTCGCGCGAGACGCTGGAGATCTTCGCGCCGCTGGCGCATCGACTCGGCATGAACACCATCAAGTGGGAGCTCGAAGACCTGGCGTTCGCGACCCTGCACCCGAAGATCTACGACGAGATCGTCCGGATGGTCGCCGACCGTTCGCCCTCGCGCGACCAGTTCATGCGCCAGGTCATCTCGGTGGTCGAGGCGGACCTGAAGACCTCGAAGATCAAGGCCCGCGTGACCGGGCGCCCCAAGCACTACTACTCGATCTACCAGAAGATGATCCACGGCGGCCGGGACTTCAGCGACATCTACGATCTGGTCGGCATCCGGATCCTGGTCGAGGAGGATCAGGACTGCTACGGCGTGCTCGGCGTGCTGCACAACCGCTGGAACCCGATTCCGGGCCGGTTCAAGGACTTCGTCGCGATGCCGAAGTTCAACATGTACCAGTCCCTGCACACCACCGTCATCGGTCCCTCGGGCAAGGCCGTGGAGATGCAGATCCGGACCTTCGCGATGCACCGCCGCGCCGAGTACGGCGTGGCCGCGCACTGGAAGTACAAGGAGGACGTCAGCTCCGGGGTCGACACCGACAAGACCCTCGCCGAGACGGCGTCCAACGACATGCCCTGGGTGCGCCAGCTGCTGGACTGGCAGAACGAGGTGGAGGATCCGGGCGAGTTCCTCGAGTCGCTGCGCTTCGAGATCAACGCCGCCGAGGTCTACGTCTTCACGCCGCGCGGCGACGTGATCGGCCTGCCGACGTCCTCGACGCCGATCGACTTCGCCTACGCGATCCACACCGAGGTCGGCCACCACACCATCGGGGCCCGGGTCAACGGACGACTGGTGCCCCTGGAGTCGAGCCTCGAGCACGGTGACGTGGTCGAGGTCTTCACCTCCAAGTCGCCGAACGCTGGACCGAGCCGGGACTGGCTCGGGTTCGTGAAGTCGCCGCGTGCGCGCAGCAAGATCCGGCACTGGTTCACCAAGGAGCGCCGCGAGGAGGCCATCGAGCAGGGCAAGGACCAGATCGCCCGGCTGATGCGCAAAGAGGGTGTGTCGCTCAAGAGGGTGATGACCCACGACTCGCTGACGCAGGTCGCCCACGAGCTCCGGCTCGCCGACGTCTCGGCGCTCTACGCCTCGGTCGGCGAAGGCAATCTCGCGGCGCAGACGGTGGTGCGCAAGGTCATCGAGGTCTTCGGCGGGACAGACGGCGCAGCCGAGGACCTGGCCGAGACCGTCACCATCACCCGCCCGCGCCGTCCGCAGAAGACAGCGGGCGACTCCGGCATCATCGTGATGGGCGCCTCTGACGTCCTGGTGAAGCTCGCGAAGTGCTGCACGCCGGTCCCGGGCGACGAGATCCTCGGGTTCGTGACCCGTGGTTCCGGGGTCTCGGTCCATCGCAAGGACTGCACCAACGCGTCCTCGCTGCTCGGCCAGCCCGAACGTCTCGTCGACGTGGAGTGGGCCCCGACGTCGACGTCGACGTTCCTCGTGCAGATCATGGTCGAGGCACTCGACCGGGCGCGGTTGCTCTCCGACATCACCCTGGTCCTCTCCGACCAGCACGTGAACATCCTCTCGGCGTCCCTGAACACCAGTCGCGACCGGGTCGCGAAGAGCAAGTTCACCTTCGAGATGGGGGATCCCAAGCACCTGGGAGCCATCCTCAAGGCCGTGCGCAGCATCGACGGCGTGTTCGACGCGTACCGCGTGACCCATTGACGTCTGCCGCTGCGGCCAGTATCAAGCGCAGGGCGGCGAGCGGCGGTCATCGAGCTTGCCGAGACGTGGCGACCTCAGCGCGCAACTACGCCGCGTCCTTGATCAACTGAACTCGGACGCCGTCTTCTTCGCCATCTCCAGGAAGGTCCGCCGTGACTCGAGGTTCTCCTCGAGGTCTCGGACCTTCTTGTCGTTTCCTGATGCCTTCGCCTTCTCCAGGTCAGCCTCGATCTTGGCGATCGCGTCCTGGAGCTGCCCGACCATGCCGTCGGCGCGAGCGGACTTCTCCGGGTCCGACTTCTTCCACTGCGCGTCCTCGAGGCCGCGGATCTCCTGCTCGACCTTGCGGATCCGCCCCTCGAGGGTCTTCATGTCGTCACGCGGCACCTTGCCTGCCGCGTCCCAGCGTTCGGAGATGTCACGGAAGGCTTTCTTGGCCGCGGTCAGATCGGTGACCGGGAGCAGTGCCTCGGCTTCGACCAGGAGCGCCTTCTTCACCTCGGCGTTCGCGGCGAATTCCTGGTCGAGCTCAGCATTGGCAGCGTCGCGGGCGCCGAAGAACACGTCCTGGGCTCCCCGGAATCGCTTCCAGAGTGCATCGTCGATGTCCTTCGGAGCCGGGCCGGCCGCCTTCCACTCCGACATCAGGTTGCGGTACTTGGTCGACGTGCCTGCCCAGTCGGTCGAGTCGGAGAGCGCCTCGGCCTCCTTGACCAGGCGCTCCTTGACCACGCGTGCACTGTCACGCTGCTCGGAGACCACCGCGAAGTGCGCCTTGCGGGCCCGGGTGTAGGTGGTTCGCGCGCTGGAGAACCGGTGCCACAGCTCGTCGTCCGCGGACTTCTCGAGCCGGGGAAGTTCCTTCCACTCGGTGAGCAGGTCGCGCAGCCGGTTGGCACCGTTGCGCCAGTCCGTGCCGGCAGCGATCTTCTCGGCCTCGGCGACGATCGAGGTCTTGCGTGCTCGCGACTCCTCGACGCGCTTGCTGCGCTCCTCGCGGCGCTGCTCGCGCTGCAGGCCGATGACGGGCTTGAGAGCGTTGAGGCGGCCGATCAGTGCGGTGATGTCGCCGACGGCGTGTGGTTCGGCGAGCTGGGCCGAGACCCGGGTGATCGAGGACGTGGCTTCGTCGGGGGACATCGCGCCGGAGCGGACACGCTGCTCGAGGAGCTGGACCTCGAACGCCAGTGCGTCGTACCGCTTGGTGAAGAAGGCCATGGCCTCTTCCGGCGATCCCTCCGGGTACTGCCCGACGACTCGCTCCTGGCCGCCTATGCGGACGTAGACGGTCCCGTCTGCGTCGACCCGGCCGAAACTGGCGCCTTCGTTGCCCTGCGCGGTCACTGTGACCCCTCCGTCGGCGTGCGATGTCCAACCCGATGCTCCACCCGAGCATCCACTGCGGGGTTCATCGTAGCCATGACCAGCCCCGCAGGTCAGGGACAGTAGGCTGGGCGCCGAACGTCGGACCCCGGAGCAGGAGTAACACAGTGCTGATCGCAGGCTTTCCGGCGGGGCCGTGGGGGACCAACTGCTACGTGGTGGCCACCGGGCCCGGTACCGAGTGCGTCGTCATCGACCCGGGCAAGGACGCCGCAGAGGGTGTGGCTGCCGTCGTACGCGAGCACAACCTCAAGCCTGTCTCGGTCCTGGTGACGCACGGTCACGTCGACCACATGTGGTGCGTGGCGCCGGTGGCCGGCACGTACGACGCCACCGCCTATATCCACCCGAAGGACCGGCACCTCCTCGCCAATCCGATGGCTGGCATGTCGGCGGAGACGACCGCGATGCTCCTCGGTGGCAAGTACGAGTTCGCCGAGCCGGACAGGGTGGTCGAGATCGAGGACGCGCAGAGGCTCACGCTCGCCGGCCTGGAGTTCGTCGTCGACCACACGCCTGGCCACACCGAGGGTTCGATCACCTTCCGGACCCCGTACCCGGAGGCGGACGTCTCGGAGGTGCTCTTCTCCGGCGACCTGCTCTTCGCGGGATCGATCGGGCGCACCGACCTGCCCGGCGGCGACCACCCGGCGATGATGCAGAGCCTGCGTACCAAGGTGCTCACGCTGCGCGACGACATCGTGGTCCTTCCGGGGCACGGCGAGCAGACCTCGATCGGCGCCGAGCGTGCGACCAATCCGTTCCTGCTCGACCTGATCGACGACCTCGACGTCGGCCACGTCACCCGGGGACTGTGATGGCAGCCAAGCCGACGCCGCTGAGCGGCTATCCCGAGCTGCTGCCTGCGCAGCGCTTCGCCGAGACCCAGATCATCGCCACCCTGTCCCGGACCTTCGAGCTCCACGGCTTCGCCAACATCGAGACTCGCGCGGTCGAACCGCTCGACCAGCTGCTCAGCAAGGGGGAGACCTCCAAGGAGGTCTACGTCCTGCGCCGGCTGCAGGAGGACGAGGGCGGCAAGGACGCCGGCCTCGGCCTGCACTTCGACCTGACAGTGCCGTTCGCCCGGTACGTGCTGGAGAACTCCGGCAAGCTGGACTTCCCGTTCCGGCGGTACCAGATCCAGAAGGTGTGGCGCGGGGAGCGGCCGCAGCAGGGGCGCTACCGCGAGTTCACCCAGGCCGACATCGACGTCGTCGGTGCCGGCGAGCTGCCCTTCCACCACGACATCGAAGTCGCCCGGGTGATGGCAGAGGCCCTTGCCGCGCTCCCCATCCCGAGGGCGACGCTGCAGATCAACAACCGCAAGGTCCTCGAGGGTTTCTACCTCGGTCTGGGCCTCAGCGACACCGAGGCCGTCATGCGCGTCGTCGACAAGCTGGACAAGGTTCCGGCGGACAAGCTGGGCGACCTGCTGGTCTCCGAGGGCGGGACGACCGCGGAGCAGGCGCGTGCCGTACTTGCCCTGGCGGGGATACGCAGCACCGACTCGTCCTTCGTGAGCCAGGTCAACGGACTCGGTGTCTCGCACCCCCTGCTCGTCGAGGGTCTCGACGAGCTGGCGCAGGTCGTCGAGGGCTGCCAGGGCATCGACGGCGTGGACGTCGTCGCCGATCTCCGCATCGCGCGCGGGCTGGACTACTACACCGGCACGGTCTTCGAGACCCGGTTGGCGGGCTACGACCAGCTCGGGTCGATCTGCTCTGGGGGCCGGTACGACCGCCTCGCGAGCGACGGGACGACCACCTACCCCGGGGTGGGGATCTCCTTCGGGCTCTCCCGGGTCGTCATCTCGCTCGTCGCGGGCGGCCTGACGGCCAACCGCACCGTGCCGAGCGCAGTCCTGGTCGCGCTCAGCGACGAGGAGTCGCGATCGGCCAGCGATGCGCTGGCAACGCAACTGCGCGCCAACGGCGTTCCGTGCGAGGTGTCGGCGAGTGCCCAGAGGTTCGGCAAGCAAATCCGGTACGCCGAGCGGCGGGGCATCCCGTACGTTCTGTTCTCTACCGCGGACGGTCCCCAGATGAAGGACATCCGCAGCGGCGACCAGGTGCCGGTGGACCCGGCCACCTGGACGCCGCCGGCCGAAGACCTCAGACCCAGCATCGCCCCCACCCAGGAGAAGAACCCGTGATCCGCACCCACGACGCCGGCGCCCTTCGCGCTGAGAACGTCGGTCAGACCGTCACCCTGGCCGGCTGGGTAGCCCGCAGGCGCGATCACGGCGGCGTCGCGTTCATCGACCTGCGCGAGGCCAGCGGCGTCGTCCAGGTCGTGATCCGGGACGAGGACGTCGCGGGCAACCTGCGCAACGAGTTCTGCCTCAAGGTCACCGGCGAGGTCTCGTTGCGCCCCGAAGGCAACAGCAACCCGAACCTGGGATCGGGCGAGGTCGAGGTCATCGCGACCGACGTCGAGGTCCTCAACGAATCGGCCGCGCTGCCGTTCCCGATCGACGATCACGTGGAGGTCGGGGAGGAGGCGCGTCTCAAACACCGCTACCTCGACCTGCGTCGCAGCGGGCCGAACGCTGCGCTGCGTCTGCGCAGCAAGGTCAACAAGGCTGCCCGCGACGTCCTGGACGCCCACGACTTCGTCGAGATCGAGACGCCGACGCTGACCCGGTCGACACCCGAGGGTGCACGCGACTTCCTGGTACCGGCACGCCTCCAGCCGGGCAGCTGGTACGCGTTGCCGCAGAGCCCGCAGCTGTTCAAGCAGCTGCTGATGGTCGCCGGGATGGAACGGTACTACCAGATCGCGCGCTGCTACCGCGACGAGGACTTCCGCGCCGACCGTCAACCGGAGTTCACCCAGCTCGACATCGAGATGAGCTTCGCCGACCAGGACGACGTGATCTCCCTGATGGAGGACGTCCTCGCCGCGATGTGGAAGCTGATCGACGTCGAGATTCCGCGACCGATCCCGCGGATGACCTATGCCGAGGCCATGCGACGGTTCGGGTCCGACAAGCCCGACCTGCGCATGGGCCTCGAGCTCGTCGAGTGCACTGAGTACTTCAAGGACACCACCTTCCGGGTCTTCCAGGCCGAGTACGTCGGCGCCGTGGTGATGCCCGGCGGAGCGAGCCAGCCCCGCAAGAAGCTGGACGCCTGGCAGGACTGGGCCAAGCAGCGCGGCGCTAGGGGCCTCGCCTACGTCCTGGTCGGCGACGACGGCCAGCTCGCCGGCCCGGTGGCCAAGAACCTGACCGACGCCGAGGCCGCAGGGCTGGCAGCTCAGGTCGGCGCCGGCCCGGGCGACTGCATCTTCTTCGCCGCCGGACCGGTGAAGTCCAGTCGCGCGCTTCTCGGTGCGGCCCGCCTGGAGATCGGTCGACGCGGTGGGTTGATCGACGAGAGCACCTTCGCCTTCACCTGGGTGGTCGACGCGCCGATGTTCGAACCGAGCTCCGACGCTGTCGCCAGTGGTGACGTCGCGGTCGGTGCGGGCGCCTGGACGGCCGTCCACCACGCGTTCACCGGCCCCAAGCCCGAGTTCGCCGACACCTTCGACACCGACCCGGGCAGCGCGCTGGCGTACGCCTACGACATCGTCTGCAACGGCAACGAGCTGGGCGGTGGCTCGATCCGGATCCATCGCGAGGACATCCAGAAGCGGGTCTTCGCGGTCATGGGCCTGTCGGCCGAGGAGGCGCAGGAGAAGTTCGGGTTCCTGCTCGACGCCTTCGCCTTCGGAGCCCCGCCGCACGGCGGCATCGCCGTCGGGATGGACCGGATCTGCGCCCTGCTCGCCAGGACCGACTCGATCCGCGACGTGATCGCGTTCCCGAAGAGCGGCGGAGGCTTCGACCCCCTGACGGCGGCACCCGCTCCCATTACCCCGGCACAGCGGGCAGAAGCGGGCGTCGACGCCGTCGCGGCGAAGGATCTTTCGTCGGAGGGGTGAACTTCCGGAGGACTCGCTGAGCCGGGTCCGTGGCACGTCGTGTTCATATCGTTACCAGAGGGTGATCCTTCCTGGTGCCTGCGTCACATAGAGTCGCGTCCGGCGCAGGCTTGCGACGATCTCGAGGGCCAGCGCGGAATCTGTCCGACCAACCCGTCGATGAGGTGCTGATGTCCTTTCCGGAGTCCCAGCTCGAGGTAGCAGAACCCATCGACCCGCAGATCACCGCGACCGGCTTGGTCGCCGGTCAGTCACCGACCCGGCTCGCCTACAACCGATTCCGGCGCGACCGCCTCTCGATGATCTCCTTCTGGATCGTGGTGTTCTACTTCGCCGCGGGCATCGTCTCGCCCATCCTGGTCAAGGTTGGTGTCTCCAAGCCCTACGGGCAGGATCAGAAGCTCCTCAACATCGACCTCGGTGGGATTCCCAGCGGATCCTGGGGCGGCACCAGTTGGCACCACCTGCTCGGGGTCGAGCCACGTGTCGGGACTGACTTCCTGTCGCGCCTCTCCTACGGGATCACCTTTTCGCTGACGATCGCGATCTGCGCGACCGTCGTCGCTGTCGTGATCGGTGTCGTGCTCGGGATCATTTCCGGGTTCAGCGGCGGCTACGTCGACGCTGTCATCGGCCGGTTCATCGACATGACGCTCTCCTTCCCGCAGACCCTGATGCTGCTGGCGCTGTCGACCACCGGGGTCGCGCTCTTCGCGAAGATCCTGCCCGGCGAAGCAACCGACCCGATCCCCAACGGCGTCTACGAGGTCCTGGTTCTGGGGCTGTTCGGCTGGCCTTCGATCGCCCGCCTGATCCGCGGACAGGTGCTGTCGATCCGGGAGCGGGAATTCATAGACGCGGCCAGGTTGTCGGGGGCATCGCGGGGGCGGATCTACTTCAAGGAGATCCTGCCCAATCTGTGGGCCCCGGTCCTGGTCCAGTTCACCCTGATCATGCCGGCCTACGTCTCGGCCGAAGCGGCGCTGGCCTTCCTGGGCGTCGGGATCCCGCCGCCCACGCCGACGCTGGGCAACATCCTCGGCGACTCGGTGAACTTCTCCGGCTCGGACTTCTCCTACTTCCTGTACCCGGCGCTCCTGCTCGCGATCATCGTCGTCAGCTTCAACCTGCTGGGCGACGGCCTGCGCGACGCGCTCGACCCGAAGGGCGACCGATGACGACGCCCAGCACGACCCCAGATTTCGGCAGCACGGAGCTGTCGATAGTGACGCCCACTCGGGTGCGCACGGAGAAGGAGAGGTAATGGCCAGCTATCGAACAAAGGCGCTTGCGGTTGCGACTGCAGCAGCTTTGGCAGCCACACTCGCTGCCTGTGGAGGCGGTAGTTCGAACGCGAACTCCAACACCAAGGGCGGTGGAACCCTGACGTATTACGTGCGGTCCGCCTACGAACACACCGATCCCCAGCGCAGCTACCTGGGCGTCGAGATGACCAACTTCAGCCGGACCGTCTATCGCGGGCTCGTCGCATTCCCGATCTCGTCCGACCCGACGGTTGCCACCACGCCGGTCCCGGACCTGGCGACGACCACTGGTACGTCGACCAACAACGCCAAGACCTGGTCGTACACGATCAAGAACGGCGTGAAGTGGCAGGACGGCAAGGCCATCACCTGTGAGGACTTCAAGTACGGCGCGTCGCGCGTCTTCGCTACGGACGTCATCACCGGTGGGCCGAACTACATCCTGACCTACCTCGACATCCCGACGGACGCGAAGACCGGTCTGCCGGCGTACGACGGCCCGTACAAGAAGGACGGCCAGGCGCTGTTCGACAAGGCCATCACCTGCTCGGGCAACACGATCACCTACCACTTCAAGAAGCCCTGGCCGGACTTCCCGGAGGCGATCGCGGCGCTGCACATGATGGACCCGTACCGGGCCGACAAGGACCAGGGCGACAAGTCCAACTACCAGATCTTCTCCGACGGCCCGTACGAGCTGCAGGGCGGCACCTGGAGCAAGGAGACCGGCGGCACCTTCGTCCGGAACCCGAACTACAGTGCGTCGACCGACTCGCCGAACGTGCGCAAGGCACTGCCGAACGAGATCATCTTCAAGGTCGGCCAGACGTCGGAGCAGATCACCGACCAGCTGGTCGCTGACGCGGGTCCGAACAAGGGCGCTGTCACGCAGCAGTCGATCCCGTCCTCGAAGTTCAGCCAGGTCCTCGGGCCGGTGGCCAGCCGCACGGTGAGCGTCACGTCGCCGTACGTCGACTACCTGGTGCTCAACTTCAACCGCCTGAAGAACCTGAAGGTGCGGCAGGCGATCGCGATGTCGACCGACGACACCGCCTGGGTTGCTGCCGGCGGTGGTCCCAAGGCCTACAAGCCGGCGACTGACATCGTCAGCCCGCTGGTCAAGGGTTACCAGGCCAACCTGTTCCCGGGTGGCAGTGGCAACCCGGCCCAGGCCAAGACGCTGCTGCAGTCGGCAGGCGTCAAGATGCCCTACCCGCTCACCTACACCTACCCGAGCACGCCGACGGCGGATGCTCAGGCTCGTGTGCTGCAGTCGGCATGGCAGGCAGCCGGGTTCAAGGTCACCCTCCAGGGTGTCGCGAACTCCGACGTCTACTACACCAACATCCAGCAGCCCAACCAGGCAGCCGACCTGATCTGGGCAGGGTGGGGTGCTGACTGGCCGTCGGCCATCACGGTGACCGCGCCGCTGTTCGACAGTCGCCCGAACCTGACCTCGAAGTCCAACGGTCAGGACTACGGCGCCTACAAGAGCGACCCGTTCAACGCACTGGTGGACAAGGCTCAGAACTCGTCGTCGCTGACCGACCAGACGACGTTCCTGCAGCAGGCAGACCAGTTGCTGGCCAAGGATGTCGCGTACATCCCGCTGGACATTCCGATCTTCTACATGATCCACGGATCGGAAGTCCTGAACTACACCAACAACGCAGCCTCGAACGGATACCCCGACCTGGGCCCGATCGACGTTGCCAGCAGTGTGAAGTGACACTGGATCAGAACTGATCCGAACAAGATGCCGGGGTGGAGGAGGACACCTCCTCCACCCCGGTCTCTGTCCCTACCAGTCGGTACACGGGCGACGACGTCGTCGCCTGGTGAGGTGGTTCAAGAATGTTCGCCTACGTCGTCCGGCGATGCTTCACGGGCGTGATCATGCTCGTGGTGATGAGCTTCGTCACCTACTTCCTGTTCTTCGCCTCGCCGCTCGATCCCGGAAAGTTCGCGTGCGGCAAGAGCTGCCCTCCTGCGCTCATCAAGCAGACGGACAAGGCCCTTGGCTTCGACAAGCCGTGGCCTGTGCAGTGGAAGGACTTTGCGGTCGGCGTGGTCAAGGGGCGTGACTACCCGGAGGATCCGGCACTGCGGAAGTCGGCGCCACAGCTGATCTCGCACTGTTCGGCGCCGTGCCTGGGTTACTCCCAGGTGAACCTGATCAACGTCACGTCGGAGCTGAAGGACAAGATCCCGATCTCCGCGTCGCTCGCCCTGGTCGCCTTCCTGATGTGGATCGCAGGCGGCATCTCGCTCGGCGCGATCGCTGCCCTGACCAAGGGATCGATCGTGGACCGCGGCGTCGTCGGCATAAGTCTGGTCTTCTATGCGCTCCCCACGTTCTGGATGGGCCTGTTCCTGATCGAGTTCCCTGCGATCAAGTGGGGACTGGTGGCCGTTCCGTCGTACACGTCGATCGCCGACGGGGGCGTCTGGGGCTGGCTGAGCAACCTCTTCCTGCCGGCGCTGACGCTCGCGCTCTTCTACATGGCCGGGTACGTCCGGATCACCCGCGCCTTCGTCCTCGAGTCGATGTCCGAGGACTACCTGCGCACCGCGAAGGCCAAGGGCCTGGCCCCCCGCAAGATCCTGGTCAAGCACACCATGCGCGCCGCTCTGACCCCGATCGTCACGTTGGCGGGCCTCGATTTCGCGGGCCTTCTCGGAGGCGCGATCATCACCGAGCAGGTGTTCAACTTCAATGGCCTCGGCAAGCTTGCGGTCGACTCGATCCAGACGTTCGACCTACCGACCACCCTGGGCCTGGTGCTGCTGCTGGCGGCCTTCGTGATCGTGGCCAACATCATCGTGGACATCCTCTACGCCGTCATCGACCCGCGCGTGCGGGTCGGCTAGGAGCATTGCGCAGATGACCAGCTACCTGTCGGTGCGTGACCTCGTCGTGCACTTCCCGACCGTCGACGGTGTCGTCAAGGCGACCGACGGACTTTCCTACGAGGTCGAGCGCGGCAAGACCCTCGGCATCGTCGGTGAATCCGGCTCGGGCAAGTCTGTGTCGAGTTCGGCGATCCTCGGACTGCATCGCGGGACCAACGCGAAGGTGAGCGGCGAGATCCTGCTCGACGGGGACGATCTCCTCCAGCTCAACGATGAGCAGATGAGGCGTCACCGCGGCCGTGACGTGGCGATGATCTTCCAGGACCCGTTGTCAGCGATGCACCCGTACTACACCGTCGGCAACCAGATCGCCGAGGCCTACCTCGTGCACAACAAGGTGAGCAAGAAGGCCGCGAAGGCGCGTGCGATCGAGATGCTCGACCGGGTGGGCATCCCGCAACCGGATCGCCGGGTCGACGACTACCCGCACCAGTTCTCCGGTGGCATGCGGCAGCGGGCGATGATCGCGATGGGCCTGATCAACAATCCCGGCCTGTTGATCGCCGACGAACCGACCACCGCCCTCGACGTCACCGTGCAGGCCCAGATCCTCGACCTGCTCCAGGACCTGCAGCGCGAGTTCAACTCCGCCATCATCATCATCACCCACGACCTCGGCGTGGTGGCGGAGATGGCGGATGACGTGCTCGTGATGTATGCGGGACGGGCTGTTGAGTACGGACCCTGCAAGGAGATCCTCACGCACCCGGAGATGCCGTACACCTGGGGACTGCTGTCGAGCGTCCCGGACCTCACTGCCGACACCAACGCCAAGCTGATCCCGATCAGGGGCAATCCGCCGAGTCTGCTGAGCCCGCCTCCGGGCTGCGCCTTCAACCCGCGGTGCGACCACCGCGACAAGGTCCCGGGGGACCTGTGCACGACCCAGGTCCCGGACCTGACGCCGGCACGATCCGGCGGCAACCACGTCAAGCGTTGCCACCTGGCCAACCCTGACGAGGTGTACGTCGCCGAGGTCCTCCCGGAAATCGCCCCTGACCTCGTGAAGGAGACGCCGTGAGCGAGCTGGCGCACGCTGCGACACCGCTGGACGTGACGGCACCCCCCATCCTGACCGTCCAGGACCTGCAGATGTACTTCCCGGTCAAGTACCGCGGGATCTTCCAACGCACGATTGGGCACGTGCAAGCCGTCGACGGGGTCTCCTTCCAGGTGCCCAAGGGCGGCTCGCTGGGCCTCGTCGGTGAGTCGGGCTGCGGCAAGTCGACCACTGGTCGGCTGATCACGCGGCTGTACGAACCCACGGACGGCGAGATCAACTTCGACGGCAGGAACATCGCGCACCTCAGCCAGCGCGAGCTGCTGCCGTTGCGCCGGGAGATCCAGATGATCTTCCAGGACCCGGCCACCTCGCTGAACCCGCGGCACACGGTCGGCGCGATCGTCGGGGCGCCGCTGCTGATCCACAAGGTGGTACCGAAGAACAAGGTGCTGCCGCGGGTCCAGGAGCTGCTGGAGGTGGTCGGTCTCAACCCCGAGCACTACAACCGCTACCCGCACGAGTTCTCCGGGGGTCAGCGCCAGCGGATCGGCATCGCCCGCTCCCTGACGCTCCAGCCGAAGCTCCTGGTCGCCGACGAGCCCGTCTCAGCCCTCGACGTGTCGATCCAGGCCCAGGTGATCAACCTGCTCCAGGACGTCCAGCGCGAGTTCGGGATCGGGTTCCTGTTCATCGCCCACGACCTCGCGATCGTGCGGCACTTCTGCCCCGAGATCGCGGTCATGTACCTCGGCAAGATCGTCGAGATCGCCGATCGCGAGACGCTGTACAACCACCCGCACCACCCGTACACCCAGGCGCTGCTGTCCGCGGTGCCCGACGTGAAGCAGGCGGCGATCGGTGGACGGCGCGAGCGGATCCGCCTCGAGGGCGACGTCCCGAGCCCGATCAACCCGCCGTCGGGGTGCCGCTTCCGGACCCGGTGCTCGATGGCCCAGGAGATCTGCTCCAAGGTCGAGCCACCTCTGCTCCAGGTCGGACCCCGCCACAAGGTCGCCTGTCACTTCCCGGGCGAACTGGGCCACGCGCCGCAGCGCCCGGTCACCACGGCGATCTGTGGTGTCGACGACCACGGCAACGCCGTCTCGGGCGCGACCGCGGACATCCAGCTCAATGCTCCGGGGTACGACACCACCTGGCTGGATCTGAAGACAGGCCAGCGCGCAGGCACGTGACCGGCGCGGCCTGGCACGGGACCTGGCCCCGTTGTCGTCGGTCGACGGCCCGCTCCGCTCAAAGGGCCGCCTTCCCTCCTCCGCCTTGCGATGCCCCGCACCAGACAACGCTGGTGAGACAGTCCGTAGGCTGACTGGATGGACGACGAGGGACTGTTCGAGGCCGCCGTGCCGGTGACCCCGGGTGGCGGCACGCTCGCCGGGGCCGGCTCGCTCGCAGGAAATGGCCACGCCTCGGCGCCGTTGGCCGTGCGGATGCGCCCGCGCACCCTCGACGAGTTGGTCGGTCAGGGGCACCTGCTCGCCCCCGGCGCTCCGTTGCGTCGACTGGTCGAGGGCGATCAGTCGATGTCGCTGCTGCTGTGGGGACCGCCGGGCACCGGCAAGACCACGATCGCCGCGATCGTCTCGGGCCAGACGAACCGGGTCTTCGTGGAGGTCTCGGCGGTCGCGGCCGGGATCAAGGAGGTCCGGGCGGCGATCGACAGCGCCCGGGCCCGGCTCGCATCCACCGGCCAGGAGACGGTCCTGTTCGTCGACGAGGTGCACCGGTTCACCAAGGCACAGCAGGACGCCTTGCTGCCGGGGGTCGAGAACCGCTGGGTCACCCTGGTCGCGGCCACCACCGAGAACCCGTTCTTCTCGGTGATCTCGCCGCTGCTCTCGCGCTCGTTGCTGCTGACCCTGGAACCGTTGACCGACGACGACATCCGGTCGGTGATCGAGGACGCGCTCACCGACGAACGCGGCCTGGCGGACGCGCTCAAGCTCGACGACGACGCGCGCGACCACCTGGTCCGGCTTGCAGGCGGCGACGCCAGACGATCCCTGACCTACCTCGAAGCCGCCGCGGGCGCGGCGGTCGCCCAGGGTCGCGACCTGATCGACCTCGCGACGACCGAGACAGCGGTCGACCGTGCCGCGGTGCGCTACGACCGGCAGGGCGACCAGCACTACGACGTGATCAGCGCGTTCATCAAGACGGTCCGCGGCTCCGACGTCGACGCGGCCCTGCACTACCTGGCGCGGATGATCGAGGCGGGGGAGGACCCGCGGTTCATCGCGCGCCGGCTGGTGATCCTGGCCAGCGAGGACATCGGCCTCGCCGACCCGACCGCGCTGACCACCGCGGTGGCCGCGGCCCAGGCCGTGCAGCTGATCGGGATGCCGGAGGCCGGGCTCAACCTCGCGCACGCCACCATCGCGCTCGCGATCGCGCCGAAGTCGAACGCCGTGACCATGGCGATCGGCGCCGCCACGGCCGACGTGCGGGCCGGCAAGATCGGCGGCGTACCCGCACACCTGCGCGACGCGCACTACCAGGGCTCGAAGACGCTCGGCCACGGCACGTCGTACACCTACAGCCACGACGCGCCGTACGGCATCGCCGAGCAGCAGTACGCCCCCGACGTCGTCCTCGACGCGGAGTACTACCAGCCCACCACGCTCGGCGCGGAGGCCGCCGTCAAGGAGCGCTGGGAGCGGGTCCGGCGGATCATCCGCGGGAGATAGGGTTGGCTGCCATGGCGTGGGTGGTGCTGGCGGTCGCGATCGGGCTCGCCATCCTGGCCGCCGTCCTCGCCGTCACCCTCCTCCGCCTCACCCGCCGCCTGGCCTCGCTGGAGGCCCGGCTGGCGCCGGGACCGTCGAGTGACCCACCTGGCAGGT
>NZ_JAOPXI010000189.1 GCF_025965215.1 Marmoricola sp. | reverse complement strand
GGAGCGACTCTCGTGGTGGGCCCGAACGACTCACGTCGTCTCGGCTCGGAGTTGGGTGATTTCCTCGACGAAGCAGGCGTGACCGTTTTCTACTGCGTCCCCACGCTGTTGGCGACCGTCAGCGGGGACTTGCCAGCGATCCGCAGTCTGATTGAAGGATGGGAGGCGTGTCCGGCCGAGCTTGTCGAGCGCTGGAGCTCACCGGGGCGACGGATACTCAACACCTACGGTCCGACCGAAGCCACCGTGACCGCGACGTGTGGTGAGCTCCGGGCGGGGCGACCTGTGACGATCGGCAGGGCACTGCCCAACTATAAGGTTGTTCTGCTCGACAGCGAGCTGCAGCAGGTACCCGCTGGTGACGTGGGAGAGATCTGCATCGGTGGCCCCGGCGTCGCGCGCGGTTACGTGGGCCGTCCCGATCTCACCGCTGATCGGTTCGTCCGCCACCAGCTGGCCCCGGGCGGGGGTCGGTTGTATCGCACCGGTGATCTCGGGCGGCAACTGGACAATGGTGAGATCGAGTACTGCGGCCGCGCCGACACGCAGGTCAAGATTCGGGGCTACCGTGTCGAGCTGACCGAGATCGAGTCGGTGCTGGCGCAGACGCCGGGGATCGCGCAGGCGGTGGTGGACACTTACGAGTCAGAGCCCGGCCTGGTGGAGCTGGTCGGTTATTACAGCCTGCACCAGGACACCGCCAGTGTCGATCAGCAGCGGGTCTATCAGCAGTTGCGCGAGCGTCTGCCCGCCTACATGGTCCCGGCCTACCTCGAACAGCTCACCATTATCCCGATGCTCCCGAGCGATAAGGCGGACCGTAATAAACTCCCCGAGCCGAAAGGTCCACGGAGCATCGCCACCCAGCATGAGTACGTGGGCCCGGCGACGGACCCCGAGAGGGTCCTTGCCGACGCCCTGGCCCACATCATGCGCGTCGAGCGGGTGTCGGTTGACAGCCACTTCTTCGACGACCTGGGTGCCAACTCGCTGCTGATGGCACACTTTTGCACCCTGGTCAGGAAACGCGAAGACCTGCCGGCGGTGTCGATGAAGGACATCTACCTGCACCCCACGGTCCGCACCCTGGCCGCCGCCATCCCGGACGCCGCGGCCGCCCCCGTCGTATCGCGGGTTGAGGCTTCCAGGGAAGCGGCGGCGCGGGTCAGCAAATTGCAGTATCTACTGTGTGGAGCACTCCAGGGGCTGCTGTTCCTCGGATACGTCTACGTGGCTGGGCTCATGCTGACCGCGGGCTCGGAGTGGGTCTCGGCCGGCGCCGGGTTCACCGATACCTACCTTCGCTCGCTCGCTGTCGGTGTCGCGAGCTTCGTGGGCCTGTGCACTGTTCCGATCCTGGTGAAGTGGATACTCATCGGTCGCTGGAAGCGCCAGGAAGTCCAAATTTGGAGCCTGGCGTACGTCCGCTTCTGGATCGTTAAGACGCTGGTCCGGTCCAACCCCATGGTCATGTTCGCCGGCTCGCCGCTGTACGTGGTCTACCTCAGGGCGCTGGGCGCCCGGATCGGCCGAGGCGTCGTGATCTTCTCGCGGAACGTGCCCGTGTGCACCGATCTGCTTACCATCGGCGACAGCACCGTCATCCGCAAGGACTCCTACCTCAACTGCTACCGAGCCCACGCCGGACTGATCCAGACGGGTGCGGTGACGCTGGGCAAAGAGGTATTGGTCGGTGAGAAATCCGTGATCGATATCGAGACCTCGATGGGTGATGGAGCCCAACTCGGCCACGCGTCGTGCCTTTACTCCTCCCAGGTGGTGCCAGCCGGCCAGCGCTGGCACGGCTCCCCTGCGCAGCGAACCGACGTGGACTACCGGAGGGTTGACCCGATCCGCTGCAGCACTCTGCGCAGGACCTCCTTCAGCACTCTGCAGCTATTGAATGTGCTGCTGTCCCTGTCACTGGGGGAGAGCCTTATGGTCACGTATTTTTCCCGTGTTCCGTTGGTGGCTGAGATCCTGGAGCCGGGCCAGGCGAGTCTTACAAGATGGACGTTCTACCTCGATACCCTGGCCGTGTCCTTCGCGTTGTTCTTCGGCGGGTTGCTCGTCGGATTGGTGGTCGTGCTCACAGTTCCGCGTGCGTTGAATCTCGCATTGACGACGGGGAAAGCCTATCCCTTGTACGGCTTCCACTACTGGGCTCAACGGACGATCGCACGCATCACGAACGCGCGAGTCTACATGAGCGTCTTTGGTGACAGTTCCTACATCGTCCATTATTTGCGCGCGCTCGGATGGGGCCTGTCCGGTGTCGAGCAGACCGGCTCGAACTTCGGTGTCGAGCAGAAGCACGAATCGCCGTACCTAAGCGCCGTTGCCCCTGGGACGATGGTCTCCGACGGGCTGTCGATGATGAATACCAACGTCTCCAGCACATCGTTCAGCATGGCCCGCGTGTCCATCAGCACGAACAGCTTCTTCGGAAACGACATCGTCTATCCCGCAGGTGCCAGGATGGGCAACAATTGTCTTCTCGGAACCAAGACCATGGTCCCGATCGACGGGCCCATCCGGGAGAATGTCGGACTGCTGGGCTCGCCCTGCTTCGAGATTCCGCGATCGGTCCAGCGTGACAGCCGGTTCGACCACCTAAAGAACGGGGAGGAGTTCCGTCGCCGGCTCGCTGCTAAGAACAGACACAACATCGTCACCATGGGGCTCTACCTGCTCGCGCAATGGAGCAGATTTTACGTCACCACCCTGGCCGGACTGGTTGCTCTGGCTTTCTACGACCGTCTCGGCGCGTTGGTGGTCCCGGTTGCCACCATCCTCATCCTGTTGATCTCCACGGCCTACTCTGTGCTGCTCGAACGTGCCGCCGGCGGATTCCGGGCCCTCAACCCGCAGTTCTGCTCGATCTACGACGCCTACTTCTGGTGGCATGAACGCTTCTGGAAGATGTTCGCGCCGAACTCCTTCAGCGGCACACCATTGAGAACCGTGTTCTGGCGGCTGCTAGGGGTGCGCATCGGCAGCAGGGTCTTCGACGACGGTTGCGCCATAGTCGAGAAGACCCTCGTCACCATCGGTGACGATTGCACGCTCAACGCGGGGACCGTGATCCAGTGTCACTCCCTCGAAGACGGCACCTTCAAATCCGACCACACCACCATCGGCTCCGGTTGCACCCTCGTTATCGGATCGTTCGTTCACTACG
>NZ_JAOPXI010000206.1 GCF_025965215.1 Marmoricola sp. | reverse complement strand
CGCCGCACGGCTGTCGCCGACCGGTCCTCCGTCGAGCGGGGCGATCTCGCGGGGTCCGCTGGTCGGCAGGTCGGACGCGACCGGGGCGGCGCCCGGCCCAGCGAGCACCCAGGTGTCCTTGGACCCGCCACCCCGCGAGGAGTTCACGATCAGCTCGCCCTCGGCCAGCGCGACCCGGGTCAGGCCTCCTGGGAGCACCCAGACCTTGCTGCCGTCGTTCACCGCGAACGGCCGCAGGTCGACGTGCCGCGGAGCCATCGCGCCGTCGACGTAGGTCGGCACCGTGGAGAGCTGGACCACTGGCTGGGCGATCCACGCCCGCGGCTCCTGGAGGACCTGGCTCCGCAGCTCGTCGAGCTCGGCACGGGTCGCCTTCGGCCCGATCACGATGCCTTTGCCGCCACTGCCGTCGACCGGCTTGAGGACCAGCTCGTCGAGCCGGTCCATCACCTCTGCGCGGTGCTTGGGCTCGCCGAGGCGCCAGGTGTCGACGTTGGCCAGCGCCGGTTCCTCGTGCAGGTAGTAGCGGATCAGGTCGGGCATGTAGGTGTACACGAGCTTGTCGTCGGCCACCCCGTTGCCGATGGCGTTCGCAATGGTCACGTTCCCCGAGCGAGCGGCGTTCACCAGACCGGGACAGCCGAGCAGCGAGTCGGCCCGGAAGTGCACCGGGTCCAGGAACTCGTCGTCGACCCGGCGGTAGATCACGTGGACCTGCTGCAGGCCGTTGGTGGTGCGCATCAGCACCCGCCCGCGGCGGCACTCCAGGTCTCGGCCCTCGACGAGCTCGACACCCATCGTCCGGGCGAGCAGGGCGTGCTCGAAGTAGGCACCGTTGAAGGCACCCGGAGTCAGCACGACGACCGTGGGGTCGTCGACACCCGCCGGCGCGGCGGCGCGCAACGCAGTGAGCAGCCGCTGCGGGTAGGCGGTGACGGGGCGGATCCGGTGCTCGGCGAATGCCTCGGGCAACGCGGTCGAGATCGCCCGGCGGTTGGTCATCACGTAGGAGACCCCGGACGGCACCCGGACGTTGTCCTCGAGGACCCGGAACTCGCCCTCGCCGTCCCGGATCAGGTCGATGCCGGAGACCTGGATCCGTACGCCGTTCGGCGGCTCGATGCCGTGCGACTCGCGGGTGAAGTGGCTCGAGGTGGTGACGACGTGACGGGGGATGACACCGTCGCGGAACGCCTCGCCCGGGCCATAGATGTCGGCGAGGAAGAGCTCCAGGGCATGGACCCGCTGCTGAACGCCGCCTTCGATCATCGCCCACTGGTCCTGGTCGATGAGCCGGGGCACGATGTCGATCGGGAAGGCGCGTTCCTCGCCGCCGATGTCGAACGTGACGCCCTGGTCCAGGTAGCTGCTCGCCAGGCCCTCGACCCGGGCCGCCAGGTCCCGGGCGGACAGGGCGCCCAGGGTGTCGTGCAGGCGCGCGTAGGACTCGCGCGGTACGGAGCCCGCGAACATTTCGTCGTACGGCGGCCCGAGAGCGTCGTACGACTCGAAGAGGTGAGTCATCTTGGGCAGGTTAGAGAACGGTCATTTCGGGGTTGTTTCGGCTGTGAGGCGACTTCGGTCCGCCGCGGTATCCTGAGCCCGCGGATGGGCTGGCCGGGCGACCGCGTTGGAGGCAACTCCACCGAGGAAGGTCCGGGCTCCACAGGGCAGGGTGGTGGCTAATGGCCACCCGGGGTGACTCGCGGGAAAGTGCCACAGAAAACAGACCGCCTCCGACTCCGGTCGGCGGTAAGGGTGAAACGGTGGTGCAAGAGACCACCAGCGCGGCGGGTGACCGTCGCGGCTAGGCAAACCCCACCTGGAGCAAGATCAGACAGTGAACGTTCGAGGGCGGCCCGCCCGAGTTCACGGGTAGATCGCACGAAGGTGCCGGCAACGGAACCTCTAGATGGATGGTCGCCAACTCCGGCGTCGTGAGGCGCCGGGGCGAACAGAACCCGGCCTATGAGCCAGCCCATCCGCACCACCCCTCTGACCTGCGGAAACGCAGTCAGAGGGGTGTTACTGCGGTTGTACTGCGGTCGGGATTTCCCAGGGCATCCTCAATGACGCTGCGGGTGCGCGCGTCTTCGTCGCCCATCAGGTGGCCGTACGTGTCCCAGGTCTCGACGGCGGACTTGTGGCCGAGGAGTGCCTGCAGGACCTTGATGGACTGGCCTCCGCGGATGTGCACGGAGGCGAAGTAGTGCCGCAAGCTGTGCGGTGTCGCGTCCGTGCCGATGTGGCGGGCTGCCTGCTGCCAGGCAGCGTGGAGTGTGCTGGTCGTGAGGGGCGAGCCACTCTCGGTCGTGAAGATGACTCCGGACTCGTGGTGACCGTAGGTGTCGACGTGGTCGCGAATGGCTTCAAGAACGACTTGGGCGACCGGGATGGTCCGGGTCGACGACTCGGTCTTGGGCGGTCCGAACGAGATCGCATCGGATCGGCTGGTGCGGCCGAGCTGCCGGTCAACCCGGATCGTGGCGAAGTCGAAGGCAACCCGGTCCAGCGTAAGGCCAAGTAACTCAGCTCGCCGCATCCCCGTGCCGGCCGCGACCGTGATGAAGGCGCGGTACCGCGGCTGAATCGCCTCGCGCAGCGCGATCACGGTGGAGGTCGTGATGGGCACGAGCGCAGACTTGGGTTCGATCTTGGGCAGCTTGATGTCGATGCACGGAGAGGTCGGGATGACCCGATCCTTGACAGCGGCACGCATCAAGATGGCCAGGATGGAGTAGCGGCCCTCGACCGTCCGAGCTGCTGCCGAGGACTCCCACGACTTCACCAGCATCTGGATGTCGGTTCGGTGGATCGCGTCCATACGCATGTCGCCGAGCGTCGGATAGATGTGGTTCGCCAGCACTGTCTTGTACGCCGTCACGGTGCCGGCCGAGATCACCTGCCGTGCCAGCCAGCTTTCGCCGTACGATCGGACGGTCTTCTTGCCGGCGCGTGGATCGGCCCACTGGCCAGTGACCATGCCAGCGGTTTGCTCATCCAGCCATCGTTTCGCGTCCTTCTTGAGGACGAAGAGGCGGCGATGGCGCTTGCCAGCACGATCCTGATAGAGCGCTTCGTACTTGTCGGTGGAGCGTGATTCGCCATCCTTCGTGGTCCACCGAATCGTTCGCCTGTTGATGCTGGCCATCTGAGCCCACCTCCTTTGGTCTCATGGTCTCTCGCGTTGCCGACATTGACGAGGTTCAGCGCTTGGTCTGTTGATGGTTGGACTGCTTTTCGAGCCATTGGAGGACGTCGGTGCGCCAGTAGCGCACGGAGCGGCCGATGCGGAAGCTTTGTGGTCCGGAGCCGAGGTGGCGCCAGTAGCGCAGGGTGGCGATCGGGACGCGGATGATGTCGGCGACTTCGGTGATACTCATCAGTTCGTCGTGCTCGTGTGGTGTTTCGACGGTGCGGTAGGTGCTCATCGTGATCCTCCGTTGCGGTGGTGTTGGGCGGGGCTTGAACATCAAGCGCTATGCCCGGATGCGAGTGGACATTGCGGACCTCAATCTTCGACAAGGGGCGCACCAATTCGCGCCCGTCCTAGGCCCGCCCGTCCTAGGACGGGCGGGGGACGGGCGGGGGACGGGTTTCCGCGGTTTGTGCAGGTCAGGAGATCGCCCGTCCGAAACTTCAAGAAGTTTCACGTGGCGCCCTTGTTGACCCACGAATTTCGTTGCGCACGGCCTGGCCGGTTGGTCATCGACCGATTCCTTGGCTCGGGTTGGCGGGGCGCGTGTAGGGCGGCTCCTCGTGTCTGGCCGGGGCAGGCTGCGGAGCCCGCCGCACTCGCCGGGCGCCCGGGTAGGCCGGTCGCTCGGGTCGGTTCGGGCCGTAGCGCTCGACGTCTTCGGCGGCCCGGTGGGCGGCGACCGTGGGGCCGAGGTCGGCACGGTCGCGAGAGAACGTCTGCTCCCATTGGCGGTGGGCATCGTCGATGTCGGTGGCGACTACGTGGGCGACGTTGTTGTCGCGTCCGCGGGTCATCGCGACGTAGGCCGAGGCGGCGCTGGTGTGCTCTCCGAGGACCAGGTGCCCGGTGCTGGTGGTCTCGCCCTGGGCGCCGTAGACGGTGGTGGCGTATGCGAGTTCCAGATGCTTGACGGCGTAGGCGGCGGGGATCGAGCGGACCTCGCCCCGACCGCCGTGCAGGACGAGGTGCACGTCGCTGATTGCGGTCAGGGTCCAGGTGTCGCGGTTGGCCACGCCGAGGTTTCGGTCGTTGTGCCTGGTGGCGACCCGGTCCCCGACACCGATCCGCTCACCGGCCTGGTTGGTAAACGCTTGGTGGTCATCGACGCGGCCGGCCTCGGTAAGGAGGTCGCGGATTACCCCGTTCAGGGCGGCGGTCTGCTCCCGGGTATCAGCGATCATAAGGAACTCGGCCCGTCCCGCCGTGTGCTCGGCTGCGGCCAGGTTGGCGAGCGCATGTGCGCGTTCGGCCTCGGAGGCGTAGATCCGGATCTGGTCACGCGCCAGTAGGGTGCCGAAGACCTCACCGACACGCTCACCAGACACCTCACCGGGTGCCTCACTCTCTCGCTCACAGTGGCTGTCATTGGCTGGCTTAGATCGGTAGGTCTGTGAGCCGGTGCGCATGGCCAGGGTGATGGCGGCGTACTCGGGGTCGCTGAACCGGTGAACTGTGTCGAGGGCGACGACCGCGTCGGGGTTGGCCCAGCGGTGTGCCAGGTCCAGGACCCCGCCGCGGCCGACGGCGGGGAGCTGGTGGCGGTCCCCGACCAGCGCGATCCGTGCACCGGCCTCATCAGCGACGGTGAGCAGTGCGAGCGCGGAGTCCTGGTCCAGCATCCCAGCCTCATCGACAACCAGCAGGTCGCCAGGACGAAGAACAGCTCGCGACTCGGGCCTCGAGCCGATCTCTGGTGTGACTCGGGTCCAGCGCCCGTCGGGGTCCCAGCGGAACCTGTGTTGGTGGAGCAGCCAGGCAACGGAGGTTGCATCGGCACCGATCTCGCGGGCCGCGACCTGGGCGGCCTTGCGTGTCGGGGTCACAACCATCATTCGGTGTCCTTGGGCGGCGATCGTCTCGGCGGCGTCCTTGAGGGTGGTGGTCTTTCCGGATCCGGCCGCTCCCTCGACCACGACGAGGTCGCTGGTGCCGACCAGGGTCTCGGCTGCGGTCTTCTGGGCGCCGTCGAGGGTTTCGCTCAGCAGCGGCCGACGTCGCGCCCCGCCGCCGGCCCTACGGGCGAGGCGAGTGACGATGTCGGCTTCGACGCCGAGTACATGGTCGGTGCTGAGCGAGCGGATGTGTCCAGGCACGTTCGTGCGTCCTAGCAGGGGAGTGCAGTCCTCGACTGCTCGGGCGGTGAGGTCCTCGGCCAACTCGATCCGCACCGCGGAATCAGCAACCAGGCCGGTTGCTGCGATCCACTTCTCGACCTCACCTCGGATATCGGCTGCGTTCCACGCCGAGCGACGCGCTCCCAGCCGGCTCAGCACGACTTCAACGGCCGCCTCCCGGTCCAGCTCACCAGGACGAGGAACAGGCCGGGTGTTGGTCACGAGCGGCAGCCGCGGGCTCGGGTCTTGGTAGCCGAGCCTGCGCAGCTCGTCATTCCAGCGCTCGAGGAGTTCGGTGCCGTCGGTGGGCACGACCTTGTCGGGGCGTGCCTGCTTCCAGGCGCGCCGGTCCCAGGCCTGGCGCAGCACCGGGCCGGGTTCCTGGCCAGGGTTCGTCTGGCGCCACTCGGCTTCGTAGCGGTCGATGTTGCGCCCGATCTGCGCAGCCCGGGCACTGAAGTTGGCGGCGTACGGTGCCAGCTCACTGATCTCGCCCGAGTTCGGGTCGAAGGTGAACCCAGCGGAGACCAGGGCTGTGCGGAACTCGGGGTCGGTGGCCATTGCCGCGTGGCCGATCCCATTCAAGGCCTCGATCGAATCGCGGACCCCGACGGTGTGCAGCCCCCGCCACGTCCCTTCGGCGAAGACGCGTGCGTTGACCTGGAGATGCAGGTGTCGGTGCGGGTCCCCAGCCCGAGACGTGTAGTGCCGCACCGTGACCGCCTCGATCCGCTCGACCGGAACCTGCACCTGCCGCCCCCTCGGCCCGATCCGCGTCGTGGCGTGCTCGGCTACCCAGCCGATCACCTGCGCCGCGGCACGGTCCTGGGCGGCGTCGTACGCCGCGGCGACCTCAGGATTCAAGGCTGCTGCGAGCGACCAGGTCTTTGGGCCGTTGACCGTGATCTCCACGAACCGGACCGCGTTGGGGTCTTGGCGGAGCCGCCCGCGTGCCTGGCCGGTCACCGGGTCGTAGCCGGCGACCCACTGCTCGTAGCTGTTCCCGTCGAGGGTTCCGAGGTCCTCGACCCGTGCGCCAGGTGCGGCGCTGAAGCGACGCGCCAGACCAGTGCCCTCGGACAGGTAGTAGTCATCGGCTCGCGACCGGTCGGCCTCGACGTACGCACGCGCTGCGGAAGCCGCTCCGCGATAGACCTTCACGCCACCATGCATGCCCAACCACAACCAATCAACGGCCCGAAAACGCAGTCCGGGCCGCCCCACCAGGGGCGGCCCATCTACGACCTTCGTAGCATGCGTGCCGACAGTTTGGAAGAGGGGAAACGCCTGTGGGATAAGGAGATTGAAGAGAAATCAGGGTCGGATCGTTGGAAGAGGACGGGCGTGATTGGAAGCGGGAATGCAGGGTCGAAGACGCCGGACAAGGTCCTGGTCAGGCGGTGCAGTGGTCCGCAGGTGCAGACCCCCAATGGCGGCGAACTGGATGAGCCACACGGCGTCTCACAAAGGGACGGTTTCGGACAGTGTCGGATCGACCAACTAGCGGCTTGATCAGCACCCGAACCGCCCGGAGGGCCGATTGGAGATCGAACGTCTGGCCCAGGCCGCTGAGGGTGTTGTTCGCCCAGCGGTGGCCTTGCAGAGTCGTGGTGAAGTAGACCGGCACGCGTAGGAGCGGTAGACCAGTAGCAATATTGTGACCGATTTGTCATGAATTGTGGATCTCATGGTTGATCGGTGTCAGTCTGTGCCGGGCGCACATCTGTGTGGCGACCTTACGAGGGAGATGTCATGCGTTCTCGATTCTCGTTTCCAGTTTCAGTTCTGGTTCTTGTTGTCGCCTTCACGATGACGGGCGGATCGGCACCTGCCGTCGGGGCGGGGCCGTTGGGGACTGCTGGAGCTGTGGTCGGGTCGCAGATAGCCGGGTCGCATGCGTCGGCGGCTTCGCGGCCCAAGCCCCCGTCTCGGGCAGGCACCGCACGCGGTCATCGCGTGGTCACGCTGCCAAAGGGTCACGTGGATTGGCGTGCAGCTCAAAGGACGGAGGTGCGTTCCTGGTTCGGACGCCGTCTCCCCAAGGTCGGTGCGAGTTCGTCATCGCCTGATGGGGTGGTTGGTCCAAAGACGACGCCCGGTCGGGCTGCGTCTCCGGCTGCGGCATCAGTGCCGTCCAGGGCACTGGCGGTATCGCGTGGTTCTGTCCGAAACGCGGTCTACAGCTCGTCTTTGGCACCGATGACGGCTGTCGCAGCTGTGGGTGGGGTGCGCGATGGAATCAATCCGAATGCGGTCAGTTGCGCATCGGGTTACTCGCTGGACTTTGAGCAGTTCAACAACGCCGACTACACCGTTCTCGACGGCATGGGCAGCATCAACGGGTTCGTCTTCGCTGCGACCTCGCCCGGGATTTGGCGCAGCATCCGCTATTACAACTCTCCGAGATATGTCACCCAGGCCCTGGGCGGCGCGTGGCTGGACTTCCCAGGAACCTCGGGCACGATCAGTTTCGCCAATGGGTCGGTGTCGTCGTTCAGTCTTTTGGGGTCGATCAATTCGAGCGCAACACTCGATGCCTATGACGCAGCGGGCCATCTGTTGGCCACCGCCGGCCCCGGCGGCCCGAACATCGACACCGGAACCGTCAGCGAGTACCGGGTAGCGGCATCAGCGGCGGTCATCGACCATGTGGTCTTCACTATCGGTGAGGCCAACCGCGAGATCCTCGACATGCTGTGCGCGAATGGCGCCGGCTACACCGGTGTGCCGCTGACCCAGACGTTCGGCAACGGCACCTGCAACTGCGATGCACCGAAGCAGTTCCACACCGACCGTCCGGTCAACACCGCAACCGGAGCGTTGACGGAGCACTTCACTGACATCTCGCTGCCGGGTCCGGGTGTCGACTTCAAAATGACCCGCGCGTATACCTCGGCTGATCCAACGAGTGGCCCGATGGGGCCTGGTTGGACGTTCGGGTACAACGCTTCCTTGGCGTTCGTCGGCAATGATGTTGTCGTCCGCGGCGAGGACGGTCAGCAGTTGTATTTCACTGCTCCAGCGTCCGGCACGACGTATCTGGCACCGCCGGGAACGACGGCCACGTTGACCGGGAGCCCAAGCACTGGGTGGACCTTCACCAAACAGGATCAGTCGACCCTGCAGTTCAACCCGGCAGGCCGCTTGAGCGCGGACAAGGACCGGCTCGGACAAGGCCTGGCTTTCACCTACAGCGGGACCAACTTGGCCACAGCAACTGATGCTGCGGGGCGAGTAGTGACCTTCAACTACACCTCAGGTTTGCTGACCCAGGTCTCCTTGGCAGATGGCCGCAACGTCCAGTACGGGTACACCGGCGGTCACCTGAGCAGTGTCACCGATATGCGCGGCAAGATCTCAACGCTCGCCTACGACACCGGTGGTCGGTTGGCCTCAATCACCGACCCGAACGGTCACTACCTGTTCCAAACGACCTACAACTCGGCAGGTCGCGTCACCCAGCAGAGCGACCCCCGGGGCAAGATCACGACGTTTGGTTGGAACCCGAGCACGCAGACCGCGACCAGAACCGACCCGCGGGGCAAGACCTGGACCGAAATGTATTCAGGCAACGTGCTGGTCTGGCAAATCGACCCCCTCGGCAACGCGACCAACTACGCCTACGACCAGCACCTCAACCGGACCTCGATAACCGACGCCCGCGGCAAAACCACCAAGATGAGCTACGACGCGGCCGGGAACATGCTGACCCGCACCGGTCCAGCGCCATCCTCGGTGACCGAGTCGTGGACCTACACGCCGTTCAACGCAGTCGCGACGTATATCAACGGCCGCGGCAAGACCACAACCTATGAGTACTTCCCCAACGAACTGTTGAAGAAAAAGACCGACCCGTTGGGCCGGGTCACGAACTACACCTGGACCGCCAACGGGCTGCCCAACACGATCACAGATCCCCGCAGCAAGGCCACCACGTTCGGCTATGACGCCGCTGGGGACCGGACCTCGACACTGAGCCCCGAAGGCAACCTGACGAGCTACGCCTATGACGCCTATGGGCGCATGACCTCGGTAGTCACTGCCCGCGGGAACGTATCGGGTGCCAACCCGGCCGACTACAAGACGACCTACACCTACAACGCCAACAACCAGCTCCTGGTCACCACCGACCCGCTGGGTCATGGGTTCACCAACGCATACGACGACGCCGGCAACCTGACCTCGGTGACCGATGCAGACGGCAAGGTCACCACCTATTCCTATAACGCCGACAACAGGGTCACGACGGTCACCGACCCCCGCGGCGCACAGAAGAGCACCGTCTATGACGATGCCGGCAACGTCCTGAGCGTCGACGGACCGGCCGGCACCACCAGCTACAGCTACGACGACGTCAACCGCGTCGCAACCATGCTCACTCCACGAGGCAACGTAACTGGAGCAACACCGGCGAACTTCACCTGGACTTATGCCTACGACGGCAACGGGAACCAGATCTCGACCTCGCACCCAACCGCCGGGACAACCCTGACCGGCTATGACGAGCGCAACCGCCCGGTCAGTGTCACCGATGCGCACGGCAAGGTCACCGCGACCACCTACACCGCCGATGACCTTGTTGCCACGGTCACCGACCCGCTGAGCCGTGTCACGAGCTACGGCTATGACGACGCCGACCAAAAGACCACGATGACCGACGCCGCCGGCAAGGTCACGACCTACGGCTACGACGATTCGGGCAACAAGACCTCACAGACCACCCCGCTAGGAAACAAGACGACCTGGGCCTACAACGGCGACGGGCATCTGGTCACCAGTGTCGATCCGCGCGGCAACGTCACCGGCGGAACACCGAGCACCTACACCACCACGAAGGTCTACGACCCCGAGGGCCACCTCAAAACGACGACCGACCCGCTCGGCGATGTCACGACCTACGCCTATGACCGCGTGGGGAACCTGACCTCCAGCAAGGACGCGCGCAACAACACCACCACCTACGGCTACGACGTCCTCAATCGGCTCACCTCGCTCACCGATCCACTCGGCAAGACCACTACCTACGGCTACGACGCGGACAGCCACCTCACCACCCGCACAGATGCCAACACCCACCTCACTACCTATACCTATGACCTGGCCGGGCGGGTGACCCAGAAGACCAACCCGGTCGGGACCTGGAAATACACCTACGACGCCGACGGGAACATCACCCAGACCGAGACCGCAGCAGGCGTGGCGACCTCGACCACGGGTGACGGCACGATCACCACCACTTATGACCCGCTCGACCGACCCACGAACATCGGTTACTCCGATGCCACCCCGGGTGTCGCCTACACCTATGACGAACTCCGGCGAACCGGCATGACCGACAACGCGGTCTCGGGCGCGCCGAGCGAGTACTACGGCTACGACGATGCCGGCGAACTCACTTCGGTCACCCGCGGCACCGGCAGCTCGGCCCCGGTGTACTCCTATGCCTACGACGTCGACGGGCGCCTGACCACTCGCACGATTCCTGATGGCACCGGCAGCCCGGTGCCCACACGGACGGTGACGCAGACCTGGGATGCCGACTCGCGCCCAACCAGCGCGACGAACGCGGGCGCAGCAGCGGTCTCGGCGTCCTACACCTACGACGCTGCCGGGAACCGAACCGGCACGACGTTCGGCAACACGGTCACCGAGTCCCGGATCTATGACGCAGCCGACCGGTTGACCGCACAGAACACGACGAGCGGACTCAGTACGATCTCGGGGGTCACCTTGACCCTTGACCCCAACGGCAACCCCACCACGATCGCCCGCTCCTACTCGACCACCACCGGCGGGGAGCTCTACACCTACGACGCCGACAACCGCCTCACCGACGTCTGCTGGTCAAGCACCTGCCTGACCGGCCTCACCCAGGCATCCGACTTCACCTACGACAACGTCGGGAACCGCCTGACCGAGAAGATCAACGCGTCGAACTACTCCGGCACCGTCACGTCGACCTACAACGCCGCCGACCAGCTCACCCAGAGCGTCAAACCGGCCTATCTCCTCACCGCCGCGGTCACCACCACCTACGGCTACGACGCCAACGGCAACCAGACCAGCCAAGCCGCCACCGGCGGGACCACCACCACCTACGGTTACGACCTCGCCAATCGCATCAAGTCCGCCACCACCGGCGCCGCGACCACGAACTACACCTACGACGGCACCGGCAACCGTCTGGCCGCGACCACCGGAACGGCCACCACCAACTACACCTGGGACAAGAACAACCCGCTGCCCGAACTCACCTCAGAAATCACCGGCACCACCAGCCGCCGCTACATCGACGACCCCAACGGTGACCCGCTGGCACTGATCAACCCAGGCACCGGTGCCGCAGCCGGGGCGCAGTACCTACACCCCAACGGCACCGGCTCCATCGG
>NZ_JAOPXI010000122.1 GCF_025965215.1 Marmoricola sp. | reverse complement strand
CTCACTTCGCTGGCCACCGGCCGACCGGTGCGCTCGGAGGTCGGCATGACCGGCGAGGTCACCCTCAACGGCCGGGTGCTGCCGATCGGTGGGCTCAAGCAGAAGCTGCTGGCGGCTCAGCGCAACGGGTTGACCGAGGTGTTCGTCCCGCTGCGCAACGAGCCCGACCTGGACGACGTACCGGCTGATGTGCTCGAGACTCTGACCGTGCACGTGGTCGGCGACGTCCTGGACGTGGTCCGGGGTGCGCTGTCCAACGACGTCACGGTGATGGCGGCGGCGTAGTCGGTCCCACCAGGGCGTGCGGCCTGGTGGGCTCAGCCGGGCAGCACCGCCGGGGCGTTCGCCAGGTCGAGCACCGCATGCACGGCCGCCCGCACGGTGGCGGACATGGCGCTCGGGGCAGACGCGTCCAGCTTTGCGTCGAGATGGAGGAAAGCGAGGCCGTGGACGAGCGCCCAGATCGCGGTGGCGAGCGCGGCCGAGTCCGAGTCCGGGAAGCACCCGCTCACGATGTCCGCGCCGTACGCCGACACGGCCTCGGTGGCCGCCACTCGCTCCGGGCTGTCGTGGTCGCACGGCTCGCCGAACATGACGCTGAACAGCACGCTGCGGCGTACGGCGAAGTCGACGTAGGCAACGGCGACGTCGGCGAGGTCCTCGGCGGTCGCCGGCGCAGGGTTGGCTTGCGCCAGGTGTTGCGCGAGCTCGGCATAGTCGACCGTGGCCACGGCGGTCATCAGGGCCTCGCGATCCGCGAAGTGCCGGTACGGCGCCGCGGGCGCAAACCCGGCCCGGCGGGCGAGCTGCGGCGGATGTCGCGGGGTGCTTCTCCCCGGGTCGGGGTGCACGCGGCCTGGGCGCTGGTCGTCGACCAGGTCGCAGGCGCCAAGGCACTGCGGCACTACCGAACGTGGCTCAAGGCCGCGAGGTGACCGCCGGATAGATTGCAGGGCGATGGGTCGAACACGTGGGTCTCTGGCAGCAGTCGTGGCGCTCGTGGTCGCGGTGGCATGGCTCTCGATCGATCATGTCGGCGGTCGATCGGCCCCGCCTGCGCCTGCCCCGTCGGCGGTTCTGGGTCCGTGCATCCCCACGGGCGCGATGGACTCAGTCGCCGCGCTGAACCACTTCGTCGAGCGCGTCAGGGCCGCCCCGGGATTCGCCGGCGGTGACGTCGGTGCGAGCGTCGAGCTCCAGGACGGCCGGCGCATCTTCGTCTTCGGCGACACGTTGCGCCCTGTGTCGTTCGCCGGCCAGCGATTCGTGCACAACTCGATGCTGGTCTTCGCACCCGGGTGCGGGCGGGTGGTCCTGCCGCGCGACCACGGTGCGCTCATCCCCGATCGCGCGGATCACGTCGGTTACTGGCCGATGTCGATCGCGCGCATCCAGCGACAGGGTTACGACCTGGTCGGCGTCGGCGTACAACGAGTTCGAAGCGGTGCGACTGCCGATCCGTTCTCGTTCGAGGTGCTCGGACCGGCGCTGGCGACGTTCGTCGTCCCGGTCGGCGGGACGCCGAGGCTGGTCTCGGTCCGCGACGTCGGCGCCGATGACGCGGACACCGAACGCCCGATGTGGGGCGCTGCCGCGGTCGTCGACAGCGGCTGGGTCTACCTCTACGGGACGTCGCGAAGCCCGCAGGCGCGCCTCCAGGGCTTCGACCTTCGCGTGGCAAGGACGCGGCCCGCACAGCTGGCCGACCCCAGGGCCTGGTCGTACTGGAACGGCAGGACCTGGCAACCGCAGGCTGTTGCGGCCGCAGTCCTGATCGGGTCGAAGGGTGGTGTCTCGCAGACGTTGAGCGTCTTCCGGCAGGGGAGAGCCTGGTACGTCGTCAGCAAGAAGGACGAGGTCCTCGGTTCAGATCTGACCATCTGGACAAGCTCAAGCCCCACCGGGCCGTTCGTCGCGGCGCCCGCAGCGGCCTCGATCCCGTCGGACGCAGCCACCGGCACACTGCGCTACATGCCACTGGCCCATCCTGACCTGCTCCCGATCCCAGGGACCGTGGTGGTCAGCTACAGCGAGAACAACACCGACCTGACCCTGGTGCAGGACGACCCGCGCAGGTACCGGCCGCGCTTCCTGCGGGTCGCCCTGCCGTCACGTCGGTGACGGTGAGCCTCAGCCCCGCCGGATCGCGTCGCCCGCACGCAGCCCAGCGACGGCGGAGCTCCGCGTGACCGGCCAGGGCCAGGTCGCCACGATGATCCAGCGGTACGCGGAACTGGTCGAGCCGTACCTCTGAGGTTTACGCCTCGTTGTTCACGGGGGACGATCCTCCTCCCCTGACGATCAGGAACCCCTCCCGATGAACGCTGTTTCTCCGCCCCGCCGCCCGGCTGCCCCCTTCAGGCGCGCCCTGGCCTGCCTGAGCGTCGTCGTCGTGGCCCAGGCATTCATGGTGAGTTCGGTGTCGGCGACCACGCAGGCGGCGGGCTCCGCTCCGACGACAGCCTGCAAGCGGCCCGCCCACGGGTTCGTACCGTCGCGGGCCCGGATCCCCTCGATCGGTCGGACCGTGAAGGTCACCCAGGTCCAGCGCACGTCCAGCGGCGCGATCGGCGCGGTTCCCGCGACGAACGCGAACAAGTGGGTGATGTCGATGGATCCGAAGACACGTCCCGCGAGCCGCCACGGCAGCGTCCTGCTGGCCGGGCACACCTGGCCCGACGGCTCCGCGCTGGGCAACGCCATGCTGGCGAACCTCGAGCCCGGCGATCAGATCGTCCTGCTCGGCGCGAACGGCAAGCAGGCGTGCTACCAGATCACCGAGCGCGAGAGCTACCCCGTCAAGCAGGTGCCGGCCAGGAAGGCCTTCCGGTCCAACGGACCCGAGCGCGTCGTGATCGTCGCCTGCTCGGGGACGAGGCTCGGGCCGGGCAACTGGTCGGAGCGCACGATCTGGTACGGCAGCCCGGTCACGCCGAAGGCTCCGCCACCACCTCCGCCGCCCCCGCCGAGCAGTCCTCCACCGAGCGGCGGCCTTCTCGGCGGTCTGCTCGGGGGCCTGTGAGGACGCGTCCTACAGCGAGCGCGGAACCCCGGACACCCGGCGAAGCATGCCGTCCAGCAGCGGAGTCGGCGTCACGCGAGCCATCGCGTTCTGCACCTTCGGGCCTGCGCCCACGACGTAGCGGGCGCGTGGCCGCCCGACTGTGAGGGCTCGCTCGATCGCGGCAGCGACCTTGTCGGCCGGGCTGGCCATCCGCTGGGACATCGGGATCATCTTGCGCATGCCGGCGATGTGCGCGTCGTACAGGGTGCGGTGACCGGGTGTCAGTGATGCCACGGTCGCGTCGAGCTCGTCCTCGGCCGTCTGCCACATGTCGGTGTCGGTCTGGGCCGGTTCGACGAGCGAGACCTTGATCTTCCAGGGCTGGACCTCCATACGGAGCGCGTCAGCGACGGCTTCGAGAGCGAACTTCGAAGCGTTGTAGGCACCGGTCATCGGGGTGACGATCCTGCCGCTGAGCGAGGATACGAAGACCACCCGGCCCTGCGAGGTGCGCAGCAACGGCAGCACGGCCTGGGTCACGGCGACCTGACCCACGACGTTGACCTCGAGCTGACGTCGCAGGTCGTCGAGCGGCAGGCCCTCGATGGGGCCGCCCACCACGATGCCGGCGTTGTTCACCACGGCATCGAGACTCCTCAGGCGGCCAGCCAGAGAAGCGAGGTCGTCGGCACTGGTGATGTCGAGCTGCACGGGTTCTACCGCGCCGGTCACCTCGGCAGCGAGCCGCTCGCCGTCCTCGGTACGCCGGACTCCGGCCAGGACGTGCCACCCGGCTGCTGCCAGACGAACCGTGGTGGCGCGGCCGATGCCGCGCCCTGCTCCGGTCACGAGAACTGTGCGCATGGGGGAACTGTAACGATGGGCCCCGAGGCCGATCTCGCCCTACGTTGGGGCCATGTCCCTTCTGATGTCCCGGCGCGACCTCGACTTCCTGCTCTACGAATGGCTCGAGGTCGAGAAGCTCACCACCCGCGACCGGTACGCCGACCACTCGCGCGAGACGTTCGACGCGGCCCTCGACCTGGCCACGACGATCGCGACCGAACACTTCGCGCCGCACAACAAGCTGGCCGACGCCAACGAACCGAGGCTCGACGGGGAGCGGGTCCACCTGATCCCCGAGGTCGCGAAGGCACTCGAGGTCTACTTCGGATCGGGCCTGCTCACGGCCTCGATGGACGAGCAGGTCGGGGGAGGACAGCTGCCTCAGGTGGTCTCCAGTGCGCTGATGTCCTGGTTCCAGGCGGCCAACGTCGGCACCTCGGGGTACGCGTTCCTCACCGCGGCGAACGCCAATCTGCTGCTGGCGCACGGGTCTCCGGAGCAGGTGGAGACCTGGGTGCTGCCGATGCTCGAGGGGCGCTTCTTCGGGACGATGTGCCTCTCCGAACCCGGCGCCGGCTCGTCGCTCGCGGACGTCGCCACCCGGGCCGAACGCCAAGCCGACGGCAGCTACCGGCTCTTCGGCAACAAGATGTGGATCTCGGGCGGCGAGCACGAGCTGTCCGAGAACATCGTGCACCTGGTGCTGGCCCGGGTGGCGGGAGCGCCCGCCGGGGTGAAGGGCCTGAGCCTGTTCATCGTGCCGAAGGTCTTGCCGGATGGCTCCCGCAACGACGTGACGCTGGCAGGTCTCAACCACAAGATGGGCTACCGGGGAACCACGAACACCCTGCTCAACTTCGGTGAGGGCAACGGCGCGGTCGGCGACCTGATCGGCGTCGAGGGCCGTGGGCTGACCTACATGTTCCACATGATGAACGAGGCCCGGATCGGCGTCGGGGTCGGCGCGATGGCCCTGGGCTACACCGGCTACCTCAAGTCGCTTCAGTACGCGAAGGAGCGCATCCAGGGACGGCCGGCCGGCTCGAGCGAGCCGGTTCCGATCGCCGAGCACGCCGACGTGAAGCGGATGCTGCTCGCCCAGAAGTCCTACGTCGAGGGTGCTCTCGGCCTGCTGCTCTACTGCAGCCGGTTGGTCGATGAGGAGAAGACGGCCGAGACCGAGGAGGCCCGTGCCGCTGCGCACCTGCTGCTCGACGTGCTCACGCCGGTGGCCAAGAGCTGGCCGTCGCAGTGGTGCCTGGCCGCCAATGACCTCGCGATCCAGGTGCACGGCGGCTACGGCTACACCCGCGACTACGACGTCGAGCAGCACTACCGCGACAACCGGCTCAACCCGATCCACGAGGGAACCCACGGCGTCCAGGGCCAGGACCTGCTCGGCCGCAAGGTGGTCATGGCCGACGGGGCCGGGCTGGTCGCGCTGTTGGACGCCATGCGGGCCACCGTCGAACGTGCCCGGGACACTGCGTCCTCCTCTGGGTACGCAGCGGCCCTGAGCGCGAACGTGGACCGGATCGCCGAGGTCACTGCCACGATCTGGAGCCAGGCAGACCCGGTGCTCGGCCTGGCGAACGCATCGACGTACCTGGAAGCGGTCGGGCACACGGTGATCGCCTGGATCTGGCTCGAGCAGCTGGTGGCAGTCGGCGATGCCTCGGGCGACTTCTACGACGGCAAGCGTGCCGCGGCGGCGTACTTCTTCGGCTACGAGCTGCCGAAGACGGGTCCGCAGTTCGACCTGCTGATGCGGCTGGACCGGATGACGATCGACACCCCGACTGCCTGTCTGTAGCTGCATCCGCGTGGCGTGGCGACTGCGAACTTGCTGAGATTCCTATGTGATCGGCTGCATTTGCCGGCGTGCGAGGTCCATGATGGCGACGGCGAGCGCTGGCTGGCCGGGGGATCACCAGGAGAGCAATGAGACGTCGTTGGTGGGCGCTGGTCGTCATCGGGATGCTGCTTCCCGCCGTTCAGGTCGTGCCGGGTTCGGCCACCGCGAGTGCTCCGGTGATCTCGGCGGCGTGCGACCAGAACGTGAAGCCCGGCTACTACGCCTGCTTCGCCGAGCGTGTGGTCCAGCCGAACCGGTCCGGAACGGTGGCCCGGGCGACGGTGGCCCCGAGCGGCTACAGCCCGGCGCAGCTGGCCTCGGCGTACGGGCTCGGCTCGGCGCCCTCGGGTGCCGGTCGCCGGATCTACGTGATCGGCGCCTTCGACGACAGGAACGCGGCCTCTGATCTGGCGATCTACCGCAGGCAGTTCGGGCTGCCTGCGTGCACCGTCGCGAACGGCTGCTTCCAAAAGCTCAACCAGCACGGTGCGACCTCCCCGATGCCGATCTTCGACCAGGGCTGGGCAGTGGAGACGTCGCTCGACCTGGACATGGTCTCGGCGGCCTGCCCGGCGTGCTCGATCACGCTGATCGAAGCGAACGACCCGAGCAATAACCTCCTGCTCGCCACTGGCGAGGCCAAGAGGTTCGGCGCCCAGTACGTGTCGATGAGCTGGGGCGGCCCCGACGACCAGTACGACGCCCCCTCGGATGCGGCCTACCTGAGCCGGACGGGAGTCTTCTACTCCGTGGCGACCGGTGACGGCGGCTTCACCGGCGGTGTCAGCTATCCCTCGACCTCGCCGTACGTGGTCGCCGTCGGCGGCACTTCGCTGACCCCGACGCCCTCAGGCAGCAGGGCGTGGAGCGAGTCCGCCTGGTCCGGCGCCAGTTCCGGCTGCACCTCGAACGAGGCCAGGCCCGGCTACCAGGCATCAGCAGGCACGACCTGCAGCGGCCGTGGGGTTGCCGATATATCTGCTGTCGCGGATCCGACCACCGGAGTCGCCGTCTACGACAGCTCCGATCAGGGTTGGGAGGTGGTCGGTGGCACCAGCGCGGCTGCACCCCTGGTCGCCGGGATCGCGGCACGAGCCGACGCGGCGACCGGTGCGCCGAGCGCCTACCCGTATGCGCACCTCGCCGAGTACAACGACGTGACCACCGGCTCGAACGCCGCGCTGTGCCTGTCCGGGGTCCTCTGCAGCGCCGGTCCCGGCTGGGACGGACCGACCGGGCTCGGTACGCCGCGAGGAATCGCCGCCTTCCAGAACCTGAGCACGGCGCAGGCCTCGAGGTGCACCGGCAACCTGGTCAACAACGCCGGCTTCGAGCTGGGAACCGCAGGCTGGTCGGTCGCGGCTGCCCGGATCCACACCCGCCACCGGCTGGCGCACACCGGCAACCGGTTCGCGCTGCTGGACGGCACCGGACACACGCACGTCGACCGGCTCGCGCGAGCGCTGGTGCTGCCCAAGGGCTGTATCTCGACGCTGACCTACTTCCTCCGCGTCTCGAGCGCCGACCGAAGCCGTATCGCCCACGACAAGCTGGTCCTGATGGTCACCGGAACGGCGCTCTCGACGCGCAGCAACCTCGCGCGCGGCCCGCGCTACGTCAAGGTCACCATCCACCTGAACCGGTTCGCCGGCAGGACGGTCAACATCAAGTGGGTGGGCCGGGAGAACGCCAGCCTGGCCACGAGCTTCTACCTCGACGACGTCAGGGTGACGCTCTCGCGCTGAACAGTGAGCGCCGGGCGCGTGGCTAGGGTGATGCCATGAGCACCGACGTGACGGTGTCGGCTGTCGACGGGGTTGCCGTCGTGACCCTCGACGGGGCCGATGACCTCAATCTCTTCTCGCGCCAGACCGCTGTGCAGCTGGGCGAGGCGTTCCGCGCGTGCGACCAGGACGAGAGCGTCCGCGCGATCGTGCTGACCGGCGCCGGGCGCGCCTTCTGCGCGGGGGCGGACCTTGCCGCCGGATCGGGGGCCTTCGACGCGCGCGGCACCGCCTTCTCGGCGTCTCCGGTCACACCGCGTCCCTGGGAGCTGTCCACGCTCGTGATCGCCGCGATCAACGGGCACGCGATCGGCATCGGACTGACCCTTGCTCTGCAGTGCGATCTGCGTTTCGTCGCGCAGGACGCCAAGCTGGCCATCCCGCAGGTACGCCGCGGCATGATCGGCGATGCCCAGAGCCACTACACACTGCGGCACCTGGCCGGTACCGCCGTCGCCGCCGAGCTCCTGCTCACCGGGCGAACGTTCTCGGGGACCGAGGCCGCGACGTACGGGATCGCCTCGCGGTGCCTGCCCGCCGACGAGGTGCTCGGCGCAGCCCTCGAGGTGGCTCACGACGTCGCGGTGAATGTCAGCCCGGCAGCCCTTGCCTTGAGCAAGCGCCTGCTCTGGGACGACCTCTCGGCCGACGAGGTCGAGGTCCGGGAGACCGAGGCACACCACATCCTGATGGCGCACCCGGATGCAGCCGAAGGCCCGGCTGCCTGGCGTGAGCGGCGTCAGCCGATCTGGACGCTGCGCACCGTGGATCTCCCGGAACGCTGATCACCGGTCGGCGTCCTCCTCGCGCAGCCGCGGCTCGGTCCTGTTCTCCGGGCGGATGCCCTGCTTGTCGGCGTAGAAGGCGCGCACGACGTCCATGTCTGCCCGGACGTCACCGGTCGGGTGGAAGGTGGGACCGATCCCCAGGGTGCGGGTCGGACCATCGACGAAGCCGAGGCTGATCGGCAGGCCGGTCTGCTGGGCGATGCGGTAGAAGCCCGGCTTCCAGTACTCGCCCTTGCCGCGGGTGCCCTCGGCTGCGATCGCCAGCAGGAACGGCTCGTCTCCCTGTGCTTCCACCAGGAGCGCCCGGATGGCTGCACCGGGATTCTCGCGGTCGAGCGGGACGCCGCCGGTCTTGCGCAGGATCCACCCGGTGAGGCCCGTGAAGTAGGTGTGCTTGATCAGTGCCTGCGGGCGCGCGCTGTTGGCCCAGGCGATCAGCACCATGACGACCCAGTCCCACTGCGATGTGTGCGGTGCACCGACCAGGATCCCGCTCGCCGGTACCTCGCCGGAAAGGCGCCACCTCGTCAGGCGGAGGGTCCCGAGAGCAAACGCGCGTCGCACCCTCATCGTGTGTGCCATACCCGAGACGCTAACGCCAGCAGGGTAGCGGCCGGGCGTCGGGCGACCCGAGGAGCAGCCCGGTCACTGACCGCCGAGCTGGGCGCGGGCGAGCCCGACCAGCTCCGCGTTCGTGTACGCCGTACCGCCGAGCCCCCAGCCGCCCTCGATGGCCTCGGTCAGCTGGACCCAGGTGCGCTCGACCAGCGAGGCGTCGCCGGCCGCCCGGGCCACGACGTCAGAAAGTCGGCGTACGGCCTCGAGCTGCTTGGGGCGATCCAGCGCGCCGGCGTTGGTCAGTACCGTGATGCGCACGTGGGTGCTCTCGCCGTCGACGTTGGCGAACGCCGAGGTCGGCAGCTCGTGGACGAAGGCCGCCGTGTTGGTGCGGAACAGCGGGATCACCGGCACCTGCTCGACCTCCATCAGGGTGCGCGCAAGGTCGGCGGCAAGCTGGTGGGTGTCGGCGAAGGTTCCGGAAGCGGCGTAGACGTCGATCATCGGCATGGCTGATCTCCTCGGTGACGGGTTCAAGACTATGGTCTACTGCATAGTAGACCTGGCTATGCAGACTTGCATAGTTTTCGGGATGGAGGAGTGATCGTGGCCAAGGGCGAGGCTCGTTCGCGCATGGTGGCCGGTGCTGTCCGTCTGCTGGCCGAGAAGGGTCTGGAAGGCACGTCGTTCGCCGAGGTTCTCGCCGTGACGGGCGGATCCCGGGGGTCGACCTACCACCACTTCCCGGGCGGAAAGAACGAGCTCATCGACGCCGCCCTCGACCTCGCCGGGGCGCACGCGAGCGCCGCCCTGGAAGCGGTCCGCGGCGAGCCGGCCAGCGAGGTGATCGCCGAGTTCCTGGCACTGTGGCGCCACCTCCTCGCCGCGACGGAGCTGCGTGCGGGCTGTGCCGTCCTGGCCGTGACGGTCGCCGCGGAGGAACCGGACCTGCTCACCCACGCCGGTCGGATCTTCCACGACTGGCGCGACCAGCTCGCCTCGCTGCTGGTCGAGGGCGGGCTCGAGCCCGATCGCGCCCCCGAGCTGGCCGCCGTCACGATCGCCGCGACCGAAGGCGCTGTCGCCCTCGCCCGGGCGGAGAAGTCCTGGGAGCCCTTCGACCTCGTGGAGTCCTTCCTCGTGGCCGAGACCCGGCGCGCCGCCTCCTGATCAGTCCAGCCGGACGACGGTTCGACCGATCGAGCGCCGGTGCTCGTGGTCGCCCAGTGCCTGGGCGGCTCCGTCGATGTCGGTGATCTGGCCGACGTGCGGGCGGATCGCCCCGGCGGCGACCAGGTCGAGCAGGGCGGTGTGCACCCGGTCGCCCTCGACCCGGGTGAACGGGTTGAAGCCGAAGCGGCGCAGACCGGGGTCGACCTCGGCCACCCACGCCCCCAGGACGCCGACGACCGAGAAGTTCCCGATGCTCGCCAGGCGCAGCGGGCGACCGGTCATCCCGTTCTGGTCGTCATCGGTGAAGCCGACCGGCAGGTAGCGCCCGCCCCGGGCGACGCACGTCCAGGACTTGCCGACGAAGTCGCCCCCCGCCAGGTCGCAGATCACGTCGGCGCCCACGTCATCGGTGGCTTGGAGCACGCTCTCGGCGAAGTCGGTCCGGGTGTGGTCGATGACGAGATCCGCCCCCAGCGACCGACAGAGCTCGGCCTTCTCCGGCGAGCTGACCGTCGCGATCACCCGCGCGCCGGCGTTCGCGCCGAGCTGGATGGCCGCTGTGCCCAGGCCGCTGGCCCCGGAATGGACGAGCAGAGTCTCCCCGCGCTGCAGGTCCGCCCGGACGAAGAGTGCGAGATAGGTGGTGTGGAACGGGAGCAGGAAGGCGGCTGCCTCGACGTCGTCGAGCTGCTCGGGTGCCGCGAAGACCCCGGCGGCCGGCGCCGTCGTGTACTCCGCGATGCCGCCGAACGCGTCCTTCGAGACTCCGACGACGCGCTGCCCGATCCAGCCCTCGGCGCCGGAGCCGGCTGCCTCGACCACACCGCAGACGTCCATGCCCAGCGTGAAGGGCGGTTCCTTCGGGACCGAGACGAGGCCGCCGCGGCAGCGCAGGATGTCGTTGAAGTTGAGGGCTGCGGCCGAGACCTTGATCAGCACCTCGCCGGCGTCGGGCTCAGGTCGGTCGACGTCGTTCACCGACAGGACGTCGATCGGGTTCCCGTGCCGGTTGACCTGCAGCGCGCGCATCGGGCTCCTCCGGTCTGGACAAAAAGATGATACTCCGTATCATTTTCTACACCATGGTGACCAACGTCGAGGCGTCTCGGCAAGCTCGACGCCCGGAGGGACTGCGGGAGCGCAAACGCACCGCCACCCAGCGCCGGATCGCCGACGCTGCGGTGCGGCTGGCCTCGGCCCACGGGGTCACGGCGACGACCGTCGAGGAGATCGCCGCCGAGGCGGGGGTCGGGCGAGCCACGTTCTTCCGGTACTTCGACTCCAAGGAACTGGCGGTCGCCACCGGGCTCTCGGATGTCGGTGCGTACGTGCTGGCTGCCGTGATCGGCGAGGTCGATCCTGCGCTCGGGCCGCTGGAGGCGGTGCGGGCGGCGTACCGGCACCTCGGCACCGGGTTCGACGCGAACCGGGCGATGTTCCTCGAACAGGCCGAGCTCAGCCGCTCCTCGGCGGCCATGTTCGCGTGGACCCTGTACCTGTATGTCGACTGGGAGATCGCGATCGCCCGAGCCACCGCCTCGCGGTTCTCCGATCTGGTCGACGCCGACCCGCGACCGCGGATGCTCGGCGCCCTGACGATGACGGCTGCACGACTCGCCTGCGACGACTGGGTCGCTGACGGCGGGCGTGGCGACCTGCCTGACCTGATCCAGACGCAGCTCAGCGCTGTCCACCTCGCTCAAGGGGCGTCATGACCGAGAGCACCGCACAACGCCGGGACCGACTCGTCGCCGCTGCCATCGAGGCAGCCGGAGCCGACGACTTCGGCGCCGACAGCTGGCAGGAGGGACTCGATCTCTTCCTCGAATCGCTGGCCGAGAGTGCCCAGCTCAACGAGATCGGCGTCGGGGTCGCCGAGGACGGCGTCGTCGGCGACCTGGCCAACCGGCTGCGGATCGAGGCCTGGCGCAAGACCCACCCCGCGGTCGCCGAGCAGGAGATCCGTCGCCCGATCGTCATCGTCGGACAGCCACGGACCGGCACCACGATCCTGCTCGACCTGATGGCACAAGACCCGGCGAACCGAGCGCCGTTGAGCTGGGAGGTCGAGCGGCCCGTGCCGGCCCCCCGGAGTGCGACGTATGCCACCGACCCGCGGATTGCCGAGGCGCAGGCCTCCTTCGACCTGGTCGATATGTTCATCCCCGGATTCGCGTCCTTCCACGAGCTCGGTGCGCAGCTGGCCCAGGAGGACGTGCGGATCTTCACCAGCGATTTCCGCTCGATGCAGCACTCGCTGCAGTTCAACGTGCCGCGCTACAACGACTGGCTCTTGCGCGAGGCCGACATGGCGCCGGCGTACGCGTGGCACCGCCGGTTCCTCCAGCACCTGCAGTCCGAGCACCACGCGGAGCGCTGGCTGCTCAAGTCACCGGCCCACCTGTGGTGCCTGCCCGCTCTGGTTGCCGAGTACCCGGACGCCGTGGTGATCCAGAACCACCGCGACCCGCTCAAGGTGATCGCCTCGATCAGTGCGCTGGGGGCCAGCCTGCGCGAGATGACCACCGACTCCTTCGAGGTGCGCGACCTGGCCCCCCAGTACGGCGAGGACATCCTGCTGGGTCTGGACCGCGCGCTGCAGGCCCGTCGCGACGGGGTCTTCTCGCCGGGGCAGGTCATCGACATCCGCTACCAGGACATCCGCGGCGACCTGGTCGGTGCGGTGGCGCGGATCTACGAGCAGATCGGGCTCGAGCTCAGTGCCGAGGCGGAGACGCGGATGCGCGACTTCCTGGCCCGTCATCCCGGGGACCAGGCAGGGAGTCTCAAGAGGTACTCGTTCGCCGAGACGGGCCTCGACGAGGGTGAGTTCCGTGAGCGGGCCCGGGCCTACCAGGAGTACTTCGACGTGGAGTCCGAGGAGCTGGACTGATCCCGAACGACGACTGCGTCAGTGCGCGTGCGCGAGCCTGAACGCCCGCACCGAACGGCTGCGCCGACGCAGGGTCCGGGCGCGCTGGAGCCGCCGCACGAGGGTCGGGTCGTGCTCGAGCGCGCCGGGCAGGTCGATGATGGCGTTGAGCTCGCGGTAGTAGGCCACCGGCGTCATGCCCAGGTGCTGCTCGATCTCGGCAGCCTTGCCTCCTGAGTACCGCCACCACTGTCGCTCGAAGTCGAGGATCGCTCGCTGTTCGTCGCTGAGTACGGCCATGGCACGAGCCTGCCATGCCGTCCGCGGCCGTCGGGTTTCGGGTCTTTGAACAGGTTGTTACATCGCGTGCACGATCTCAGGAGTGTCGGCGGAGTCACAGGCGATCCTCAGCCAACTTCACGGGCCGGAAACATTCCCGAGACGATCAGGGAATCCTGCGCACCTAGGTTGGATCGAGCGCCGCCCTTGGCGCCGTTCAAACCTGAATTCACCTAGGGGTGCTCCTTGAGCGGTAACAACGTTCGTCTGCAGGCCATCAAAGGCGTCGAGGCCTACGTGCCTCCGACGCCGATCCACCCCGAGGAGACGCCCGGCGACATCTTCGGCGAGAACGTCTTCAGCATCCAGGTCATGCAGCGTCGCCTGCCGAAGTCGGTGTTCAAGTCCGTGATCGCGACGATCGAGCGCTCGGAACCGCTCGACCCGCTGGTCGCCGACGCCGTCGCGTCGGCGATGAAGGACTGGGCGATGGAGAAGGGCGCAACCCACTACGCGCACGTCTTCTACCCGCTGACCGGCCTGACGGCGGAGAAGCACGACAGCTTCCTGGACCCGGTCGGCGACGGCTCGGCGTTCGCGTCGTTCTCGGGCAAGACCCTGATCCAGGGCGAGCCGGATGCCTCCAGCTTCCCCAACGGTGGCCTGCGCCAGACGTTCGAGGCCCGCGGCTACACCGGCTGGGACGTGATGAGCCCGGCGTACGTGCTGGAGAACCCGAACGGCAACACGCTGTGCATCCCGACGATCTTCATCTCGATGACCGGTGAGGCTCTGGACCACAAGACGCCCGTGCTGCGCTCGCAGCAGGCGATGTCGATGCAGGCCAAGCGTGTTCTGCGGCTCTTCGGTCACGAGGACCCTGACAACGTGGTGGCCTACTGCGGTCCCGAGCAGGAGTACTTCCTGATCGACAGCCACTTCTTCCTGGCTCGCCCGGACCTGCTGAACGCCGGCCGCACCCTCTTCGGTGCCCGGCCGCCGAAGGGCCAGGAGTTCGACGACCACTACTTCGGTGCGATCCCCGCGCGGGTGCTCGGCTTCATGATGGACACCGAGCGGGAGCTCTTCAAGCTCGGCATCCC
>NZ_JAOPXI010000120.1 GCF_025965215.1 Marmoricola sp. | reverse complement strand
GTGTGGGCACGGTCGCGGTATCCGTACCCCACATGGATGCGGCCGAGATCCGCTGGGGTGCAGCGCCGGCCTCTGGCCAGGTGCACAGCGGGTCAGGTGGCGGGGTGATCCTGGGAGGGGTACCCCGCCACCGCCCTCAGACCTCGGACGGGCGGGACAGTTGAGTTACCTCACGATCGCCGGTGACGGCGAGGCCGAGATCGAGGTTTCCCGCTCGCGGTTCCGTTGCGCCCTGGTGCGCGTCGATGACGAGATGTCGGCACGCAGCGTGATCGAGCAGGCGCGCAAGGAGCACTGGAATGCCCGGCACCATTGCTCGGCGTTCATCCTGGGGCCCGAGCGCTCGACCGAGCGTGCCAACGACGACGGGGAGCCGCCGGGGACGGGCGGGGCGCCGATGCTCGAGGTGCTGCGCAGGCACGAGGTCAGCGACGTGGTCGCCGTGGTGACTCGCTGGTTCGGTGGCACCCTGCTCGGCACCGGCGGGCTGACCCGCGCGTACGCCGACGCCGTCCGCGCGGCCTTCAAGACCACCTCGCTCATCGAGCGCGTCGAGCAGGAGCTGTGTGACGTGACGGTCGAGCTCTCGGCGGCCGGACGGCTCGAGCACGAGCTGCGCTCTCGTGGCGCGAAGGTCCTACGCATCGACTACACCGACGTGGCCACCCTCGAGCTCGCGGTGCCGTCGATCGCGGTCGGGGTGACTGAGGAGATCGTCGCCGAGCTGACGGAGGGATCGGCCGGTCTGTTCCGCCGCGGCCGACGCTGGGTGGACGCGCCCGTCAGCTCGTGAGGGGTGCCAGGGCAGCCCGGATGACCTCGGTCGGGATCTTCTGCACCTCGCGGTCCCAGGTCAGCAAGCCGTTGAGCTCGTCCTCGACATCGCTGAGCTGGGTGTAGACGGTCGCGGCCAGCCCGCGGCCGACAGCGACCGAGATCTGGTCGCGGTGCAGGGCGGTGAAGCCGGCGGCAAGGGCCTCGGCGGTCTCGAAGTGCCGGTACCCGCTGAACCCGTCCTTGCTGGCTCGGTCGCTCGCGTCGTGTCCCGGTACGAAGAGGCTGTAGCCGCCGTACTCGGTCAGGGCCCGGACGCGCTTGTCCCGCCGGCGTCGCGGCAGCCGGAACGGGCGCAGGTAGGAGTGGTAGCTCTTGATGTCCCCGCCGCCCTGGTCGATCCAGCCGCTGACGTGGTTGACCGCCCGGGTCGGGTCGATGCTCCGGACGGTGTCGGCGACCCGGTTGGCGTCGAACTGCCCCCACCCCTCGTTGAACGGCGTCCACACCGCGATCGAGGCGACGTTGCGCAGGAGCACGACAGTCTCCCGGACCTCGCTGTCGAACTCCTCGCGTGCGTCCGGGTCGCCGCGGAAGAACAGCTCGTAGCGACGGTCCGACAACCTGATCGGCCAGGTCGCGGGCAGGTTGGCGATCAGCTCGCGGTAGCGTCCGCCGCCGTTGACCATGTCCTGCCACACCAGGATCCCGAGCCGGTCGCAGTGGTGGTACCAGCGCAGGGGCTCGATCTTCACGTGCTTGCGCAGCATCGTGAAGCCGAGGTCCTTCATCGTCGAGATGTCGTGGATCATCGCGTCGTCGCTCGGCGGCGTCAGCAACCCGTCGGGCCAGTAGCCCTGGTCGAGCACCCCGGTGTGCTGGATCGGCTCTCCGTTGAGCGTGAAGCACCGGCGCCCGCGGGCATCCTGCGCGATCCCGAAGTCCCGCATCGCCGCGTAGGAGGTGAGCGTGTCCTCGCCGCAGGTGATCTCGAGGTCGTAGAGGAAGGGGTCCTCGAGCGTCCAGGGGTGGGCGTCCGGGATGGGGACGTGGATCGCCGTCCCTGCCGGGCCGCTGGCTTCGGCGATCGGTGCGCCATGGCTGAGCACGCGGACGCCTACACGCAGCTCGGCACGCTCGATGACCGGAGTCGGTGTGCCCGGCTGCGGTCGTCGAGCTTGCCGAGACATGGCGATGTCCGCTGTGACGGCCAGCAGGCCGCCGGCCAGGTCGGGCACGATCTCGAGCGACTCGACGTACACCCCGGGAACCGCTTCTAGCCAGACGGTCTGCCAGATGCCGGACTGGGCCGTGTACCAGATCCGGCCCCGGTCCAGGCGTTGCTTGCCACGCGCGTGCGGTCCCGTCTCCGAGAGGTCGCGCACCCGCAGAACGATCGTCTGGGTGCCAGGGACCAGGGCACGGGTGATGTCGAGGGTGAAGGGCAGGTACCCGCCGGTGTGGCTGCCGATCGGGACGTCGTTGACCCAGACGGTGCACGTCTGGTCGACCGCGCCGAAGTGCAGCAGGACCCGTTCGCCCGCAGGCGTGGTGATCCCCGATCGGCGGTACCAGAGCCGCTCGTCGGGCTGGAGCTGGCGACCCACGCCGGAGAGCTCGGCCTCGGGGGAGAACGGCACGACGATCTCGCCGTCCCATCCGGTGGGCCGCTCCTCGCCGGCGAACGCGTACTCCCAGCGTCCGTTGAGGTTGATCCAGCTCTCCGCGGACCGCCGCGCCTGTGGACGCGGGTACTCGGGAAGCGGGTTGTCCGGGTCCAGCTCCCGGCCCCAACGCGTCAGCACGTGCGAAGGTTACCGGCGTCCCTCGCGACGGGTCCTGCGGATCGCCAGTGCTGCGAACCCCAGGGCGGCGACGGTCGCGATCGCCTGGGCCCACGCGGTGTGCGTCTTGTCGGGGTACCAGGCCGGCTCGTACATGGGCGGCAGCGGACCGAGTGATCCGACATCGAAGTACCGGTAGACCAGCAGGGCCACCAACCCGCCGCCGGCCACCGAAGCTGCCGCCAGCGCGACGATCGGCTTGCCGAGGACGAGGATGGCGAGGGCGGCGATCACGGCGGCGACCGCCTCGATCCGGAACAGGTCGCCCTGGCTGACGGTGCTCGACTTGATGCCGTCGTACGCCGGGGCGAGCCGGAAGTGGACCCTCGCGTCGACGGCGAGCCCGGCGACCGTGATCAGCCGAAGTGCGGTGGCGACCGAGATCAGGCCGGTGAGGCGGGTCCGCGCGTGATCGCTCATGGCAGGTGTTCGCTGCGGCGACACCTGGCGGATTGGACGCGCGCCGACGTGTGTGAGCTGCGCCGGGCTGCGACAGTGCAGGCATGCTTCCCGGTCTCCTCAGTGCGTTCGGCGCTGCGCTCGTGTACGGCGCCGGCACGATCCTCCAGGCCGTCGGGGTACGACGAGCGGCCGACGCGATCGACGAGGACTGGTGGCCAAGACTCTGGGCCGGTCGCCTCTACGTGCTCGGGCTCGTGCTCGATATCGCCGGGTTCTTCGCCTCGATCGCCGCCCTGCGCACCCTGCCGCTGTTCGTCGTGGAGTCCGCGATCGCGTCCAGCGTCGCGGTCACGGCCGTCCTGGCGGTGGTGTTCCTCGGTGATCGACTGGGTCGGCGTGACGCGGTGGCGCTGATCGCGGTCGCGGTCGGCCTGGTCGCCCTGGCGCTGAGTGCCCGTGAAGGGGGCGGGGTCCCGCTGTCCGGCCCGGCGCCGTGGCTCCTTCTCGGCGCTGCGGTCGCGGTGCTGGTCCTCAGCGTCCTCGCGGCTCGAGCGGGAGGGGCGAACGGGAACGTGCTCGCGGTGTGCGCCGGTCTGGGGTTCGCCGGCGTCGGTGTGGCGGCGCGCGTCGTGGTGGTTCCGCACGCTGTCTGGCGCCTGGTCCTCGACCCGGTGCCGTGGGGGCTGGTGGTGTTCGCCCTGACCTCGATGGTCGCCTACGGAATGGCGCTGCAGCACTCGCCGGTGACCACGGTGGCGGCGGTCACGGTCACGGTCGAGACGATCGTCCCGGCCACGATCGGGCTGGTCTGGCTCGGCGACCGGGTACTGCCGGGCGCCGAGCCGTTCGCAGCGTTGGGCTTCGTGCTCACCCTGGGAGGGTGCGTCCTGGTCGCCCGACATCGCGCTGACAGCGTCGAGGTCAGGTGATCAGAGCCGCCTCGGGACCTGGAAGCGATGCACCTGCTGCGGCCACCCGCAGGCCACCGCTATCTTCCCGGCCCACAGGCGTGCTGCTTCCTCGTCGGCGACGTCCACGACCGCGAACCCGCCGAGGTGCTCCTTGGTCTCGACGTACGGACCGTCGGTGAACACGGGCGTGCCGCTCGAGGCATCGACGCTGAACAGCGGCGCGGTGTCGTCCAGGCCACCGGTGAAGATGAGGACGCCGGCGGCCTTCATCTCCGCGATCAGCGGCCTCAGCGTCCTGGACTTCTCGCGGAGCTCCTCGTCGGTGTGCTCTGGCACCCACTCGTCGTTGAAGGCGATCAGGTACTCGGTCATGTCTCCTCCTCGGTCGGCAGGGCCGCGGCGGCCCCGTCCATCCTGTCAACGAACAGGCCCGGCCCGATACGACAGGAACGGCGGCCGACCATCGCTCAGATCATTCTGCTGCCCAGGAGTCGTCCGTGCCCTCGGGTGAGGGCGGAGCCGGCGCGAGCGGTACGCCGGGCAGCGTGTGGTGCACCTGCCAGCCGTTCCCGGACCGGGACCAGGCCGTCGCGGTGAACACGCCCCCGCCGACGCGCTCGTCAGCCAGCGTGATGGCGTAGTCCCCTGCCCGCACCAGTCGCGCTGCTCCCCGGCGCAGGGCCCACAACGGCGCAGCGCTTCCGGGTAGCCGGGTCCAGCGCTCGACGTAGTCGGTCGTCGAACCGTCGGGCTCGGAGAAGGTCCCGGACTCGAGGAGATCCTCGCCGTCCCAGGTCGTCGTGCCGACATCCGTGCCGTCGAAGTGCTCGAGGTCGACCTGCCGCGACCAGGTCAGCGCCGATCCGTCCCAGCTGGTCACCCCCGCGAAGCTCGTCGACGGTCCCGTCCCCGAGACCGGGACGCGCAGGTCCGCATGCCGCACCGGCGCCTGCAGCCACCAGACCACGGCGTCCTCGACCGGCGGCCGCCCGTCGATGCCGATGCCCTGCCGGGCCCAGCCGCCGGTGAACTCGGCCGGGATCATCCTCCTGCGCTCGCCTCCACCGCCTGCCGCCCGAACGTGTCGGGGGTGACCCACACCTCCGGCATCGCGATCTCCTTGGCATCCAGTCGCCGCTGCAGGTAGCCGAAGGTCTGGATCGACTGGGCGAAGAGGTGCTCTCCGGCCTTGAGCGGGATCTTGTTCTCCCCGTCGGGCCGGACGAAGCGCGGCAACGGCTCGACCAGGACGTCGTAGTCGACGTTGAAGAACAGCGGGAACGAGTAGCGCTCCTCGGCCACCTTGCGCACCCGGTGGGTCGTCGAGGTGAAGTAGCCGTTCGACATGATCTCGAGCATGTCGCCGATGTTGACGACGTACGCGCCCTCGAGCGGTGGTGCGTCGATCCACTCGCCGGCCGCGTTGAGCACCTCGAGGCCCGGCTTGGTCGGCCGGAGCATGGTGAACATCTCGTAGTCGCTGTGCGCGCCGATCCCTTCGGCGTCGGTCGCCGATGCGTCGAACGGGTAGTGGACCATCCGGAGCTGGCTGGGCGCCCGCGCCACCAGGTCGTCGAAAGCGTCAGCGGGCTCACCCAGAGCCGCCGCGAAGCCGCGGAGCAGGATCTTTCCGAACGCGATCGTCGCGTCGTAGTAGGCGTTGACCTCGTGCTTCATGCCGGGGATCGCCGGCCACTGGTTGGGCCCGAGCATCGGGTTGCCGGCCAGGTAGTCCGGGTCATCGGCAGGCAGCTCGAGACTCAGGTCGAAGGCTTCCTTGAGGTCCGGTGGCTTCTTGCTGCCATCGGGCAGCTTCGACGATCCGCCTTCCTCGCCCGTCGGGACGTAGCCGCGGTGGTTGGTGGAGTTGCCGATGTACACCTCCATCTTCTTCTCCAGCGGCTGGGCGAAGAAGTTCTTGGCGTGGGCGAGCAGACCGGTGAACAGCTCCTCGGGCACGCCGTGCCCGGTGACGTAGAGGAAGCCGACCTCACTGGCGACGATCCGCAGCTGCTCGGCGACGTCCGCCTGTTCGTCAGGTGTGCCGTACAAGCCGGAGACGTCCACCACGGGAATGTTCTGGAAGTCGGTCAGTCCACTCATCGTTCCTCTACCTCTCTCATTGCATCTGCTCCGCGAATTTCCTGGCGAACCGTTCGGTCAGCGCCGGCCAGACCACCGGGTCGTGACCCGGAATGAGCTCGAAGCCCCGTTCGGAGGAGAGCTTCTTGAGGCGGCGGATCGGTTCGACGGTCTCGGCCGGATCGATGTCGACCACCCCGCCGATAGCCAGCTCGTGCTCGATGTTCTCGGTGAGGTCGGCGGCGTCGAAGGCGAAGACGAAGCCACCACCCCCTACGGAATCGTCGAGCTCGACCATGAAGCTCTGGTGCCCAGGCGTGTGCCCGTACGTCGGGATCGCGGTGATGCCCGGGGCGATCTCGGCTTCGCCGTCGGCCAGCTTCCAGTCGATGCGCGGGTCGTCGTAGTCGACCCGCGCGAACGCGTGCTCCTCCGGCCCGGAGTCGTTGCGCATCCCGTACTCGAGCTCCTTGCGCTGGGCGTGCACCGGGACCCGGCCGGCGAACAGCTTGAGACCGCCGGAGTGGTCGTGGTGCAGGTGGCTGACCCCGACCGCGTGGATCTCGTCGATGTCGATCCCGACCGAGGCCAGCCCTTCCTCGATCGGCTCCCCGGGCCCCGGGAGCACCGGGCGGTACTCGACGCTCGGGAAGAAGCGCCGGTACAGGGCCGGGTCCCGGATCAGGGCGGTGTTGAACCCGGTGTCGAGCAGCACGTACCCGCCGTCGGTCTGGAGCAGCACCCCAGGCACCGGCTCGCGCATCCGGATGGAGGGATCGGCGCCGTGCACCGAGATGGACTTCGGCAGCTCCTCCCACCCGAGCGTCAGCAGGATGATCTTGCGGACTCCGCCTCTCATGTCACTGACTCAGCTTCGACAGGAACAGGGTGTTCGGCGCGTCGACCACGTGGGCCTCGGCGACGCCCTTGAGCCAGGGCTGCGCCACCATGAAGTCGGTGACGTTGACCATGTTCAGCCAGCACCCGGTGGCCGAGGCCAGCGTTGCCGCCGAAGAGAAGTCGGCGTTCGTGCCGGTGCGCAGCGAGTTCGCGATCGCCGTCGATGCCGCCGGAGCCGAGCACCCGAAGTAGTTCAGGCCACCGCTGGCGTCGAAGCTGATGTGCGCCCAGGCGTACGGCGACGGCGAGTCGGGCCAGCCGAGCGTGGCCAGCAGGTCCGGCGCACCCTTCTGGTTGCCGATCCATCCGAAGATCTGCGAGGTCGGGTAGCTCTGCACCTTGACGGTCAGACCGAGCGGCGCCAGCTGTGCCGAGATCAGGTTCGAGATGACCTGGTTGTCCGGCTGGCTGGAGTCGTAGCCGACTGTGATGGTCTTCTCGTTGGCCGGCAACGACGCGACAGCAGACTTGAGCGCTGAGGTGTCGTAGCTGATGTTCTGGACCGCGTACTGCGGGTCCATCATGTGCGACGGGTAGACCTGGGTCGCCTTCTCGCCGTGGCCGAAGTAGACCTGCTTGACGATCGCGTCCACGTCGACGGCCTTCAGCAGCGCCTGGCGGAACGCCTGGCTCTTGAGCGCACCGATGTGCGGGTTGGCGTACAGGTACTCAGAGATCATCGACGACTGGGTGTAGCTGTTGTACTTCTTGTTGCCCAGGTACGACGTGATCGCCGAGGACGGCAGGTCGTGCAGGATCGCGGCGAGGGATCCGCTGTTGAACTGCACCTGCTGCGACGAGGTGTTGTCGATGACCGGCAGCTCGACGGTCGTGTAGTACGGCTCGCCGGCCCAGTACTTCGGGTAGGCCTTCATCTCGTAGTTCGAGCCGACCACGGCCTTGGTGATCTCGTACGGCCCGGTACCCAGGTCGTGCGTGGCGAGGTAGGCCTGGTCGAAGTCCTTGCCGGCGTGCGCCGCCAGCCCGGTCGGGCTCATCATCTTGGGGCCGTACGCGGCAGCGAGGTAGCTCAGGAACGCCGAGTTGGGGCCCTTCAGCGTGATGGTGACCTTGTAGGCACCGTCGGTGACCACCGAGGCGACGTCGCTGACCATGTACGCCGGTCCCTGGTTCACATGCAGGCGACGGTCGAACGACGGCTTGACCGCGGCCGAGGTGAACGGGGTCCCGTCGTGGAAGGTGACGCCCTTGCGCAGCTCGAAGGTGTAGGTCTTGTTGTCCTTCGACGCCGTCCAGCTCGTCGCCAACGACGGCTCCAGCGTCGGAGTCGCGGTACCACCCTTGTAGGTGAGCAGACCCTCGTAGGCGTTGGTCGTCAGGATCAGGCCCTGGCCCGCGTAGTAGATGTCCGGGTCCGGGGGCTGCCCGGGATCCTGCAGGAACGAGAGGTGCAGGACGTGGTCGGTGGGCGCCGTGCTGGCCGCCGTACCGCCTCCGGCGCCGCAGGCGGTCAGCCCGAGTGCGAGCGAGACGAGAGCGCTGGCAGCGACGGTTGTACGCCGGACGAACGGGTTGCGGGTGATCACAGTGCTACCTCCAGAGGGGTGCGGGTGGTGGAAGACAGACCGGGATCGCCGAAGGCGTCGATGATCTGGTCGGTGGACAGGACGGCGCCGGCCTGCAGGTACTCCATGGCGTCGAGCGCGGCGAGGTGCCGTGCCGTGCTCGATCCGCCCACGCAGTCGCCGACAACGCGTACGTAGAAATCGCGTTGATGGGCGTCTGCGAACGTGTAGTGGACGCACACGTCGGTCAGGCCGCCGATCAGGATCAGCGTCTCGGCCTTGAGCGCACGCAGCACGATCTCGAACTCGGTGCCGATGAAGCCCGAGTACCGGCGCTTGACGATGTGGAACTCATCGGGACGCGGACGCAGCGACTCGACCAGCTCTGTCGACGGGTGCCCGTCGACGCAGTGGACGCTTTCGGCGCCGTCCAGCTCGCGACCGAAGTCGATGCCGCTGGGGCGGTGCACTTCCTGGAAGAAGACCACCGGGATCCCGGCGTCGCGAGCAGCGGCCAGGATGCGCTCTGCGCGCGCGATCCGGGCCGCTCCGCCGGACATGATCTCGATGCCGACCTCGTCCGCGGTCATGTCGTCGTCGCTCCCCTTCTGGAAGTCGACGACGACCAGGACCGGTTGTCCGACGATCATGGCTTGGCGTGGCACGGGGCCTCCTTCTGCTCAGACACGGATCCTCGGATCCGCTGCTGCCTGGATCACGTCGACGGCAGCGTTGATGACGACGTACGCCGAACCCAGCAGCAGAGTGACCCCGGCGATGGCGGGGAAGTCCGCGACCGGGATGCTCTCGGCGATGTACAGCCCGAGACCGGGCCACCCGAACACCTGCTCCACGACCAGGACTCCGGCGAACATGAGGCCGACCTGGAGGCCGGTCATCGACACGGCCGCGCCGACCGCGTTGCGCACGACGTGCCCGAGCAGGATCTGACGCTCGCTGCGGCCCTTGGCGCGGGCGGTGCGCACGTAGTCGCTGCTCAGCTCGCCTTCGAGACTCGAGCGCAGGACCCGGCCGATGGCGACCGCCGGTCCGAGCGCGATCGCCGTTGCCGGCATCAGCAGGTGTTTCAACGCGTCCCAGGTGACGTCGGGGCGCCCGTGCAGCAGCCCGTCGAGCGTCAACAGGTGGGTCGGCCCGGTGGGTGCGTTGCCGATCGAGGTCCGGCCGCTGGCCGGCAGCCATCCGAAGTGCTGGTAGAAGAGCAGGATGCCGAACACGCCGAGCAGGAACGTCGGTACGGAGGCCCCGAGCATCAGGCCCAGCCGGAACAGTCCGGCACCGCGGACCCGGAGCGTCGAGGCGAACGCGAAGGCGATGGCGAGCACCAGGGCGATGATGAGTCCGGTTGCGGCGAGCTCGGCTGTCGCGGGAACGTAGGCGAGCAGGTCGGTGGTCACCGGGCGACGGGTGCGGTAGGAGTCTCCGAGGTCGCCGTGGACCAGGCCGGCCAGGTAGTGGCCGAACTGGGTCACGATCGGCCGGTCGAGACCCAGCGCGTGCCGCTCGGCGGCGATGGCGCCCTGGGAGGCCTGGCCGCCGAGCCGCGCGTGCACGGGGTCCAGTGGGGACATCTTCTGCAGCGCGAACACCGCGGCGGCGAGGGCGAGCACGATGATGACCATCGCGGCGAACCGCTGGCCGACGAAGCGCACCTGAGTCATGTCTGGCTCATCTCTGGGCTCACTCCGGATCGATCAGGTTGCGGACGGAGTCACCGGCGACGTTGGCGATGACCGCGAGGACGGCGACAGCGATTCCCGGGACCACCGGGACCCACCACTGCTGGAGGAGCAGGCTGAGGTTGCGCGCGCTGTCGGCGCCGAGCTCGGGAGCCGGAGCCGACTGGCCCAGGCCGAGGAAGGACAGCCCTGCGAGCGCGAGGACGAGGTTGCCCACATCGAGGCTGGCGGTCACCACGGCTGCCGGGAGAGCGCCCGGGAGCAGGTGCCGTAGGGCGATCCGGACCCTGCCGGCACCGGCGAGCCGCGCGGCCTCGACGTGCGGCCGGGCGGCGAGCTTGCTGATCTCGCCGCGCACGATCCGCGCGTAGAACGGCCACCACACGACGGAGACCGCGATCAGGGTGTGGGTGAAGCTGGGCCCGAGTGAGGCGACGACGGCGATCGCGAGCACGGGGGCGGGCAGGGCGAGGAAGCCGTCGGTGATCCGCATCAGCAGGTTGTCGATCCACCCACCCGATGATCCGGCGACGAGACCGACCAACCCGCCGATCAGGAAGCCGCCGGCGATCACCACCAGAGCGGCGAACCAGCTGGCCCGCATGCCGTACAGGCAGCGGCTCAGGACGTCGCGGCCGATGCTGTCCGAGCCGAGCAGGAACCCGCCGTGGCCGGGAGCAGCCAGGGGGATGCCGACGGGGACCAGCGGGTCGTGCGGGCTGAGTAGCGGTGCGGCCAGGGCGATCAGCGTCATCACCGCGAAGAGCGAAGCCCCGATGATCGACCACGTCCGCGGTGCCCGCAGGTCCAGCGACAGCGGGCGGCGCCAGGCCGGTCGGGGTACGACGAAGGGCTCTGCGACGGCCACGTCAGGCCCCCTTCGGCGTGATGTACACGGGCGTCGGCACGTGGCTGAGGTCGATGTTGATGCACGCCACCCGGTCGACGTCGTCGTTCGCGACTCGTTGCAGCCGGAGTCCGAGCTCGGTGTCCTGGCAGGACTCGGTCGCGTCGGCGCACCGCGGGTGGAACGCGCAGCCCGAGGGCGGGTTCAGCGGGCTCGCGGGTTCCCCGGGCAGGATCACCGGCGTCAGCCCGACGTCGGGAACGGCACTGACCAACGAGCGGGTGTACGGGTGCAGCGGGGCTGAGGTGACCCGGTCGGACGCGCCGATCTCGACGATCTGACCGAGGTACATCACCGCGATCCTGTCGGCGACGACGCGGGCGACCGAGAGGTCGTGGGTCACGAACAGGACCGACATGCCCAGCTCCCGCCGCAGCCGGGCGATCAGGTTGATCACCGACGCGGCCAGGGACACGTCCAGAGCGCTGGTCGGTTCGTCGCAGAGCAGCACCGGGGGCGGGACGATCGTGGCTCGGGCCAGGCAGACCCGCTGACGCTGGCCACCGGACAGCTGGGTGGCGCGCGCGGCGCCGACCTCGGCAGGGAGCCCGACCAGGGATAGGGCCTCGCGCACCTTGGCCGCGCGCGCGGCCCGGCCGAGGTCGCGCACGCGTTCGCCGAGGATCTGCTCGACGGTCATCCAGGGGGTCAGTGACGCCCCGGAGTCCTGGAACACCATCTGCGGTCGTGACCCTCCGGACAGCTCCACCTCGCCCGAGTCGGCTGTCTCGAGTCCGGCGGCGACCCGCAAGAGGGTCGACTTGCCCGACCCGCTCTCACCCACGAGGGCAACCGACTCGCCCTGGGCGACCTGGAGGCTGACACCCCGCAGCGCGTGCAGGGTCCGCTTGCGCCCGAAGCCCTTGCCGACACCGAACGTCTTGACCACCGACCGCAGCGACAACGCGGCGGTGTCCTGGTCGATCCCGGCCGGTTCGGCACGTGCGGTGAGCGCGACCGGGCTCACCGTGTCCGTGCTCCGTACGACAGCCAGCGGACGCAGGCAGGCGCTGTGGTGACCCGGCTCCACCTCGACCGGTTCCGGTGAGGTCTCGGCGCAGTCCGGCCCGGCGACGGAGCACCGGGGGGAGAACGCGCAGCCTGGCTGGGGTGCCGCCGGGCTCGGTACCTCGCCTGGGAGCGCGGGAAGGGCCCGGGTGCGGTCGACTCCCAGCGTGAGGCGCGAGCGCATCAGGCCCAGCGTGTAGGGGTGCGCCGAGCTCCGCAGGACCGCATCGGACTCGCCGAGCTCGGCCAGCCGGCCGGCGTACATCACCGCGACCCGGTCGGCGATCTGTGCGGCGACGCCCAGGTCGTGGGTGATCATCAGGACGCTGCACCCGAGCTCGTCGCGAAGCGTCCTGAGCAGGCGGAGCACCTGTGCCTGCACGGTGACGTCGAGAGCGGTCGTGGGCTCGTCGGCGATCACCAGGTCGGGGTTGCCGGCAACGGCCATCGCGATCATGACCCGCTGCCGCAGTCCGCCGGAGAGCTCGTGGGGGAAGGCGGACATCCGGCTCTCGGCCTCCGGGACGCCGACGAGTCGCAGCAGGCGCAGGGCTTCCTCGTCCGATCCGGCTGCCTCGGCGACCTGCCTGCCCACCCGCATCGTCGGGTTGAGTGAGGTCATCGGGTCCTGGAAGACAGCTCCGAGGTGCGCGACCCGGACCGCGCGACGCTCGGCGTCGGTCGCGGAGACCATGTCGCGCCCGCGTACCGTCGCTCGTCCCGAGATGGTCGCGCCGGCGCCGTGCAGCCCGAGCAGGGTGAGTCCGAGAACGCTCTTGCCCGAACCCGATTCGCCGACCAGCCCGAGGATCTCGCCCCGGCGGATCTCCAGGCTGATCCCGCGCAGGGCATGGATCGCCTTGCCGTTGCGGCGGAAGGTGACGTGCAGATCCTCGGCGGTGGCGACGACGGCGTACCCTTCATCCGTCAGGACATCCTCCGGAGCCAACTGTGCGCTCATCGCGGTCGCCACCTCCGTCCGGTCGCCCCTCGTGTCGAGGGTGAGGGCCTGTAATACCTGTCATGCGACAAGTTAGTCGCGTCAATGACGCGTCACGCTTCCGGCAGGTAACAAGTACGTTTCCAAGTCCGCAGGGCCATCGAGGCCCTCAGTGATCGCCCCGAGTGGCGTTTCCGGGTGTGCCACCATGTGTCGCGTGACAGGTAAACGCGCGGGCCGCCCGCGGCATGCGGATATCGGGCGCGCAGGCACCGGTGGGCGGGCGCAGATCCTGGATGCCGCAGCCGAGCTTTTCACCGAGCAGGGGTACGGCGCTGCCACCACCCGCCAGATCGCCGATGCGGTCGGCGTACGACAGGCGTCGATCTACTACCACTTCAGCAACAAGCAGGAGATCCTCGCCGAGCTGCTCGCCGATACGGTGCGCCCGTCCCTGGAGTACAGCCGGTGGCTCGCGCCGTCGGGCGAACCGGCGCTGGTCCAGCTCTACGCCCTGACCCGCTTCGATGTGACGCTGCTGAGCGGCGGGGACTGGAACATCGGCGCGCTCTACACGATGCCGGAGCTGCGGACCCCGGAGTTCGCACCGTTCCGCGAGGAGCGGGCCCTGCTCCAACGGGCGTACGGCGATCGCGTCGCCGCTGCGATGACCGAGGGAGCGATCCCCGCCGAGGACGAGACCGTGGCCACCGCACTGGCCTTCGCCCTGGCCGAGAGCGTGATCGCCATGCGTGCCGAGGGCAGGTCGGCCGATCCGGACCTGCCGGACCTGGTCGCGACCGGCGTGTTGCGGATGCTGGGCTGCAGCGACCGGCGCATCGCCCAGATCCGTACCCGGGCCCTCAAGCTGCCGGATCCCACCTCGGCCGGGGATCACTGGGCGGTGTAGCCGCCGTCGGCAACGAGGACGCTGCCGGTGATGAACGAGGCGGCGCCGGTGCACAGGAACACGATCGGCTCGGCGATCTCGGCCGCCGTTGCGAGCCTGGCCAGCGGATGCAGCGCGACCAGGTCGTCGAGGGTCCCCTGCGGGCCGTTGCCGGCGGCGAACTGCCGCCGGAGCAGCGGTGTGTCGACAGCTCCGGGGCACACCACATTGACCCGGATGCCGCGCGGTGCCAGGTCGAGCGCGAGGCTGCGCGAGTATCCGACGATCCCCGCCTTGGTGGCCGTGTAGGCGCTGAACCGACGTGCGCCGACCAGCGCCAGCTGGGAGGCAACATTGACGATCGTGCCGCCGGGGCGCAGGTGGGGGAGTGCAGCGTGGATCACGTAGTGGTAGGAACTCAGGTTCGTCCGCAGCACCCGGTCCCAGTCCTCGGCTCCGGTGTCCTGGGGGAGGGCGACGTGCTCGATCCCGATGGCGTTCACGACGATGTCGAGGCCCCTGGTCGCCACCGACCCGACGGCGTCGCGGACCGCGTCCGGATCCCGGCCGTCGACCTGGACAGCGGTGCAGCCGGGCGGGCTGTCGGCGACGTCGAGGTCCAGGACCGAGACGTCGGCGCCCCGCTCGAGCAGCAGGACCGCGGTGGCGCGGCCGATGCCGGAGCCACCGCCGGCGACCAACGCGCGTCGGCCGTGCAAGGTGTTGGTCCCGGCGTTCACCGGGGCACCTGCTCGAGGTCGATCTCGAGGCCGCCCTTGACGACCAGGACGGGGCGGTCCGCGTCGCCGAGGAGGTCTCGCGCTGTCCGGGCGTCGAAGGCGGCGAAGGTCGCAGGAGCTCCCTCGACGACGGCGTGGTCGGTCAGGCCGACCGCGACGGCTGCGCGGTCGGTGATCATCCCGACGACGGTTTCGGTTTCGGCCAGCGAGCCGAAGTGGCACAGCGCGGCGAGCAGGCTCGCGGTCTCGGTGATCCGTCCACGTCCGAAGGGCGTGAACGGGTTCTGGACGTTGTTCGTTGCCAGGGCGACGTTGACCCCTGCCTCGAGGAGCAGCCGGACCGGGGTCAGGCCACGACGCGGTGCCACCTGGTCGGCCCGACCGTTCAGGAAGACATCGGTGGCCGGTAGCGCCACGACGCTGATCCCCGCCTGCGCGATCAGGTCCGCGATCGCGCGGGCCCGCCCCGGTTCGACCGAGCCGAGCGACGTCAGGTGCCCTACGGTCACCCGGCCCTGTAGACCGCGGGCAAGGGTGCGCTCGGCGACACCGATGATGTCGAGCTGGTCGGGGTCGTCGGAGAAGTCGAGATGGAAGTCGAGCGGTTTGCCGGTGCGCTCGGCGAGGTCGAACGCGAGGTCGAGGTGCTCGCCCGGGTCGTTGTCGGCGTACGGGATCCCGCCGACGACATCGGCACCGAGCTCGATCGCGGAGCAGAACAGGGCGCGGGCCGTGCGTTGCGAGGTCAGGCCCTCCTGAGGGAACGCCACGACCTGCAGGTCGAGGAAGGGCCGGATCTCCTGGCGCAGAGCCAGGATCGCCTCCACTGCCGTCAGGCCGAGCACGTCGTCGAACTCGACGTGCGCCCGCACGGTGGTGACTCCGCAGCTGAGCGCGGCCCGGATCAGCCGCAGTGACCGGGTCCGGATATCGGCGGGCGTGAAGGTGCTCTTGAGCTGCGAGGTCAGCGCGATGGCGTCGGCGAGCGAGGTTGCTTCGCGCGGCATCCGATCGAGCAGGTATGCCTTCTCCAGGTGCAGGTGCGCCTCGACCAGACCGGGGAGCACGAGCGCGCCTGCCAGGTCGACGTCGGGATGCTCGCACCCGGACGGACGTATCCGCACGATCCGGCCGGCGGCGACGTGCAGGTCGCACAGGTCGGCACGTCCGTGCAGACGCGCTCGGCCGTAGATGCGGGCCTGCCGCGACTGCCCGGTTGTCATGCCGTCCGTGCCCTGGCCAGTGCGAAGAGGGAGCCCCAACCCCGGGGGGCATCTCCGGCGTACCCGGCCAGCTCGAGGCCGTGCCACACCGCGAGGGCCACGGAGTCGAGGACCGGGAGCCCGAGCCGGCGCTCCCACTCCTCGACGCGATCGGCTCCGGCGAGGTTCGTGCAGAAGACGGTGATCGCGTCGGGGCGCGCGTCCGCGACCTCGAAGACCGCCGTCGCGATCGTGTCCGGTTCGATGAGGCTCAGCTCCCAGTTCGACCCGGTCGTGCCGACGGCGGACGAGGAGATCACCTCGACGCCTTCCCCGGCGAGCGTCGCCACGACGGCAGCGTGCATGTCGGGCGGATACGGGGTGACCAGCCCCACAGTGCGAGCGCCGCTGCGGCGTAGCGCCTCGAGCAACGCCAGGGTCGCCGTCGTCGACGGCACCCCGGTTCGCTCGGTGATCGCCGCGCACAGGGCGCGGTCGTCGGGGATCCCGCGCCAGCCACCCGACGTTCCGCTCCAGACGATCGCATCCGCACGGGCATCGGCGAGCAGGTCGGCCGCGGCCAGGATCCCGGCGGGATCGAACTGGTGGGCCGCCGCGAGTCCTACGTCGAGGACTCGGAAGCGCGAGAAGTGTGCGCTCACCGCACTCAGCCCGGCCACCATCGCCGAGGTGAGTGGCTCCAGCCGGGTGTTCGACGACGGCGTGAGCACGCCGAGGATGGTGCGCGCGCCAGGCGCCGTCACAGGGGGCCGGCCAGGTAGTCGCGCCAGCCCCCGAACCGGGTGATGTCCTGGGCGGTCTCGAGCGCGACGGGCTCGACCAGGAACCCGGAGACCGAGCGACCGTCGTCGAGCCGGACCTGTCCGATCGCCATCGGCGCCGGCAGACCGGCCACGAACGTGCCGAACCCGACGGCCGGCAACCGCCACACCTCACCGGCGATCGAGGCACCGTCCTGGGTGCCGTTGTCCGGCACCCGGACCAGGCCCGGCTTCGGCGGCACCGTGTCCAGCGCGTACAGCCGGTACGACGCTTCGGTCCGCACCTGAGCGACGAGGGTGCCACCCGCCACCACGAGCTGTGCGTTGAGCGGCTGCCCGGACAGGTGGGCACCGGCGACGAAGAGGTCGACCGCGCGGTTCGCGAAGCGGGAGGCAAGCTCGGCGAGCGAGCGGTCGGAGAACGCCGGACCCGAGAGCATCACGCCGAACGGAAGCCCCTCGACGAATCCGGCCGGGACCGCGAGCGCAGCGAAGTCCAGCAGGTTGGCGAAGTTGGTGAACCGTCCCAGACGCGCGTTCGTGACGATCGGGTCCGCTGCGACCTCGGTCAGGGCGGGATGGAACGTGGTGGTCGGGGTCAGCAGGGCGTCGTAGTCGCCGAGAGCCTCGCGCGCCGCAGCGCCGAGCGTCGCCAACCGGGCCGTGTCGGCGGCCCAGTCGGCGGCGGTCGGCTCCTTCGCGCCGAGAATGATCGCCGCGACGGTGGCATCGAGGTCGGTACCGATCAGGTCCAGGTGCTTCTCGAGGTGAGCTCCCACCGCGGCGTAGCGCTCGGCCACGAAGGCGCCGTCGTAGAGCAGCGTCGCAGCCTCGAGCAACGCCGCGATGTCGACCTCGACGACCTCGGCGCCGACCTCGGCGAACCGCGCGACCGCAGCACCGAAGGCCTCCCGCCAGCCCTCCGCGAGGCCGTCCAGGTACGCCGCCGACGGCACCGCGATCCGCGGTCGCGACGGCGTCGTCCGCTCCGGAGAGGGAGGCCGCGACAGGGGGTCCGCGACGTCCAGCCCCTCCATCACCTCCGCAGCGGCCCGGGCGAGCGCGAGGTCCCGGGCGAAGGTGGTCACGCAGTCGATCGAGCGACAGGCGGGCACCACCCCGGTCAGCGGGATCAGTCCGCGGGTCGGCTTGACGCCGACGACCCCGTTCAGGGCCGCAGGGACGCGTCCGGAGCCGGCGGTGTCGGTGCCCAGCGCCAGGTCGACGATCCCGAGCGCGACGGCCACCGCGGACCCCGACGACGACCCGCCGGAGATCCGCTGCACGTCCCAGGCGTTCCGCACGGCGCCGTACGGACTGCGGGTCCCGACCAGGCCGGTCGCGAACTGGTCCATGTTGGTCTTGCCGATCACGACGGCCCCGGCCGCGCGCACCCTGGCGACACAGGTCGCGTCGACGTTAGGCCGGTACGCGAACGACGGGCTCCCGGCCGTGGTCGGCAGACCGGCGACGTCGATGTTGTCCTTCACCGCGACCAGGACGCCCGCCAGCGGGAGCGACGGATCCACCTGCGCGGCCTCGGCCAGGACGTCGTCGAGGTCGCGCAGGGTGATCCACAGCTCGGGGCGGTCGACCGCGTCGATCCGGGCATACGCAGCGCGGACCCGCTCCTGGGTTCGCTCCACGGCGTTCACGGCTTCACCGCCGCGAGGACCTGGCCCGCCGACACCTGGTCGCCGGGCTTCACGTAGACCTCGACCAGGGTTCCCTTCACCGGTGCTCCCACCTTCGCCTCCATCTTCATGGCTTCCACGGACAGGATCGGATCGCCCTCCTCGACCTCGTCCCCGACGAGCGCCGTCGTCTGCCAGACGGTTGCCGTGTACGGCGCCGTGACCGCGACCGAACCGAAGGGCACCTCGATCGGGAGCGCGGCTGCCGGCGGCGGCTCGTCGCGCCGGTCGAACTCGCCGGACGCGCGCCACCGCTCCTTCTCGGCCTCGAAGGCAGCCGACTGCCGGTCCCGGAAGGCACCGATCGCCTCGGCGTTCGCGGTCAGGAAGGCGTTGTGCTCGGCCAGCGAGAACGTGCCCTCCTCGGTCTCGAAGACTCCGCGGCCGGCATCGGTCTCGGCCCTCAGCTCGAGCAGCTCGTCGGCTGTCACCGGGTACCACTCGATCCGGTCGAAGAACCGCAGCGCCCACGGGTTCTCGGCGAAGAGCCCGCCGCGCCGGAACCGGTTCCAGATCTGCACGGTGCGGCCGACGAACTGGTAGCCGCCGGGCCCTTCCATGCCGTAGATGCAGAGATAGGCGCCGCCGATGCCGACCGAGTTCTCCGCGGTCCAGGTACGCGCTGGGTTGTACTTCGTGGTCACCAGCCGGTGCCGCGGGTCGAGCGGCGTGGCCACCGGGGCACCGAGGTAGACGTCGCCGAGTCCGAGCACCAGGTACTGCGCATCGAACACGCACCCGTAGACGTCGTCGACCGAGTCCAGGCCGTTGATGCGGCGGATGAACTCGATGTTCCACGGACACCAGGGGGCGTCGTCGCGGACCCCGGACATGTATCGCTCGATCGCCAACCGGGTCGCCGGGTCGTCCCAGCTCAGCGGCAGCCGGACCCGGCGCGACGGCACCACCAGCTCATGACTGGGGGGAACCTCGTCCTCGAGCTCGATGAGGATCCGGGTCAGGTCCCTGGCCCGCAGCACCGAGGAGTCGGTGTGGACCTGCAACGAGCGGATACCGGGGGTGACGTCGAGGATGCCATCGGGCCGGTTCTTCTCCAGGGTCTGCTGGAGCGCGTGCACCCGCATCCGCAGCGCCAGGTCGAGCACCATCGGCCCGTACTCGACCAGGACGTTGTCGTCGCCGTCGCGGCGGTACGTCACGGCCGGACTCCCGTCGCGATCCTCGAGGCGGGCCAGGACGCCGTCGTCACCGTCCCCACCGGAGGACACCACCCGGGCCGAGTTGCGGTGCTCGACCAGGCCGGCGGCGTCGCGCTCGTGCACGGGCACGAACCTGAGCAGGTCGCCGGGGGAGAGCTGCCCCAGCTTCCACAGCTCCCCGCTGGCCACCACGGCCGGGCAGACGAACCCACCCAGCGAGGGACCGTCCGGTCCCAGGATGATCGGGGTGTCACCGGTGAAGTCGATCGCCCCGACGGCGTACGGGGTGTCGTGGATGTTCGACGGATGCAGGCCCGCCTCGCCGCCGTCCGGGCGCGCCCAGGTCGGCTTGGGCCCGATCAGGCGGATGCCGGTCCGGGCCGAATTGTGGTGCACCTCGTAGTCGGTGGCGTAGAGGGTGTCGATGTCGGCCCGGGTGAAGAACTCCGGAGCGGCGTGCGGTCCCTCGGTGACGCCGATCTGCCAGGTCCGGGTCAGTGCCGGCCGGCGCTGTTCCGGCGTCGGGCCACCCGTGGCTTCCGTGGTGGAGTGCGTCCCCGGACGCAGGACGTCGCCGGCGAGCAGGGCCCGGCCGCCGTGCCCGCCGAAGCCGCCGAGGGTGAAGGTCGCAGCGCTGCCGAGGTACGACGGGACATCGAGACCGCCGCGCACCGCCAGGTACGCACGCAGCCCGGGTCCGGTCGTCGTACCGAGGGCGACGGTAGCTCCGGCGACGAGCTCGACCGGTTCCCAGCAGGGCACCTCGACGCCGTCGACCCTCACCGTGAGCGGCGCCCCGGTGACGCAGACGACCGACGGAGCGGAGAAGCGCAGGACCAGGCCACCGGACGTGACCTCCAGGGCCGGCGCCCCCGCCGGGTTGCCGACCGCGAGGTTGGCCTCGCCGAACGAGACCGGGTCGAACGCGCCGCTGGGGGGTACCCCGACGTGCCAGTAGCCGAGGCGGCCCGGCAGGTCCTGGACCGTGGTGAACGGGCCGGCGGCCACGACGTCGATGCGCGGGTCCGGGTCGGTCACGCTTGCCAGGGTCGTGGTCGAGTGAACCGCCTCGCGGAGCTGGCGATGTCCGGTGAGCGAACGCAGCAGACCGAGATTGGTGACGATGCCGTCGACCCGGCTCTCGCCCAGCGCGTCCGCGAGCCGGTCCAGCGCCGCGTCCCGGGTCGGCGCGTGGGCGATCACCTTGGCCAGCATCGGGTCGTAGAAGGGCGA
>NZ_JAOPXI010000199.1 GCF_025965215.1 Marmoricola sp. | reverse complement strand
CGCATCAAGGCCGGTCAGGTGCAGGTCGCCGACATCGGCCTCAGTGCGACGTACCTCGGCTGGCAGTTCACCGACGGCATCGCCCGAATGATGGTGGGCCAGCTGCCGGTCAACGGTCTGGGCACCTTCCGGGTCTTCAACAAGTCCAACGTCGGCGACCTGACGCTGACGCCCGATGTCTATGCCAGCAACGCCTGGTACGGCTCGGATGACTTCCAGCAAAGCTTCCTGACCGCCTGGGGAGTTGCATAACAATGTCGTCCACCGCCGCTCGACTCCAGGTGCGCTCGCTGAACAAGACCTTCGGGTCGGTCCAGGTGCTCACCGACGTTGAGCTCACCGTTCTGGCCGGCGAGATCCACGGTCTCGCGGGCCAGAACGGGTCGGGCAAGTCGACGCTGATCAAGATCCTGACCGGCCTCTACACGCCCGATCCGGGTGCGGACTACCAGGTGAACGGGCAGCCCATCCGGCTCCCGGTCCGCTGGCAGCAGGTCAGGGCCGCCGGCATCTCGGTGGTCCACCAGGATCTTGGCCTGCTCGACCAGCTCACCGTTGCGGAGAACATCTGCGTCGGCGGGTTTCCCACTTCACGGGTGACCGGACGCATCGACCGGCACAAGCGCGACCAGCTCGCGGCTCGCACGCTGGACCGCCTTGGGGTCGAGCTCGAGCCGACCCGACTGGTCGGAACACTGAGCGCTCCGGAACGGGCCGAGATCGCGATCGCCCGGGCGATGCGCGACCACGCCAAGGGAGCCGGACTGATCATCCTCGACGAGTCGACCCGCGCGCTCAGCGGCAACGACCTCACCCGCGTGCACACGATGCTCCGGCGGATCACCGCCGACGGCAGTGCCGCAGTGATGATCAGCCACAACCTCACCGAGCTGATGGCCGTCACCGGCCGGATGACGATCTTGCGCGACGGCAAACTCGCGGGCTCCGGCCTGGCGACTGCCGAGCTGAGCGAGGAAGAAATCGCTCGCCGGATGCTCGGCAGCAACCTGGCCCAGACGGTGGCTCGACCGCCGATACCGGCCACCCCGAAGGCACCCACGATCACGGTGAGCGGTCTGGCCGGCAAGCGCGTCCACGACGTCGAGTTCTCCCTTGCTGGTGGCGAGATCCTCGGCATCACCGGCCTGCCCGGCAACGGCTACGAGGAGATCCCCTACCTGCTCACCGGCGCCCAGTCGGCTAGGTCGGGCACGATCAGCACCTCCGACACGACCGTCGATCTCACCAGAGCCGGTGTCATCGGCTGCCTGCGCGCCGGGGTTGTCCTGGTACCCGAGCGTCGCGACCGCGACGGGCTCGCCTTCGAGCTGAGCATGCGAGACAACATCAGCCTGCCGGGACTGCGCACGCGCGGACGCCGGTGGTATGTCGGACACAAGTGGCAACGCGAGGACGCCGACTCTGCTGTCGACACCCTCGGCATCCGTCCGCGGACTCCGTCGACATTGGTGAAGCAGCTCAGCGGCGGCAACCAGCAGAAAGTCCTGCTCGCCAAGTGGCTCACGATGGGACCGACCGTATTGGTCCTCCATGAGCCGACGCAGGCCGTCGACGTCGGCGCGCGACTGGACATCCTGCATGCGCTCCGGCGGGCTGCCGAGAACGGCATGGCCGTGATCCTCGTCAGCAGCGAGACCGAAGACCTTGCCGCCGCGTGCGACCGGGTCCTGATCTATCGCGCCTCGACCGGCGCAGTCGAGACCGCCGTACGAACGCCCGACGGTCTCATCAACCAGATCTACGCGGTAGAGCACCAATCCGCAGGGAGCACATCATGACGCTGTCCGATCAGAGCAACCACACCCAGACCCGGGAGTACGCCGTGAACGGATTCGACTCACCCGAACCGATCCCGACAATCCCACCCGACCAGCGAGCCGATCCAGCACCGGCCACGGCCACACCAACTGCCCGCCGTACTGCGACAGCGACGCTGCGCGAGCAGCTCGGCTCGCTCGGATCGCGCTATGCGCTGATCGGCGTCTGGCTCGTGATGGCCGGGTTCTACGGCGTGATCATGCCGGACAAGTTCCTCAGCGTCTCGACCGCGCAGGCGATCTTCGGCTCGCAGTCGGCACTGTTGTTCCTCGCCGTCGCTGCCCTGTGCACGTTCGTCGTCGGCGAGTTCGACCTCTCCTTCGCCAGCGTGATGGGGCTCTCGGCGACGATCGTCCCGGTGCTCACGGCGCTCCACCACGTCCCCCTGGCTGCGTCCTGCGGGATCGCGCTGCTGGCGGCACTGGGCTGCGGCCTGATCAACGCGTTCTTCATCGTCAAGCTCGGAGTGCCGTCCCTTGTGGTCACCCTGGGTACGGCGAGTCTCTTCCTCGGTCTCGCCGAGCTGATCTCATCCTCTACGATCGTCTCGGTGTCGAACCCGACGTTCTCCAACCTCGCGTTGCGCAACTTCCTCGGGTTGCCTCTGTCCTTCTACTACGGGCTGATCCTCTGCGCCGGCTTCGCCTATGTCCTCACCTGGATGCCGATCGGGCGTCACATCGTCTTCGTCGGCGCGAACCGCGAGGTTGCCCGGCTGGCCGGGATCAGCGTCGACCGGATCCGCGCCGGCAGCTACATCGCTGCGAGCCTTGTTGCCGGCATGGCGGGACTGCTCCTGGTCGCGACCGTCGGTGGCTTCGACCCCACCGCGTCCTCGAGTTACCTCCTGCCGGCGCTTGCAGCCGTCTTCCTCGGCACCGCGATCGTGAGCCCAGGTCAGTTCAACCCCATGGGGACGTTCCTCGGCATCTACTTCCTTGAGACCGGAATCCTCGGCCTTCAGCTCCTCGGCTACACCGGCTGGGTCCAGGACGCCTTCTACGGCGCCGGCCTCGTCGTGGCTGTCACGGTCGCGTCCGTCGTACGCAGCAGAACCCAACGCGCCTAGCCCACTCTCCCTCGCAACCAGACGTCCCAACCCAACCCACTCCCCCGGAGGAATCATGCGTTTCGTCAAGGCACAAACGGCAAACGGGCACCGGATCGGCGTCCTGCGCGCCGACGACATCGTCGAACTCGCGGCTGAAGAGACCACACTCGAAGCCCACTTCGGCGACGACGGCGAGGCCCTCAACCAGCTCGGTGAAGCGATCCACGCCAACCCCGCCGGCGAGCACCAGCTGGAAAGCCTGCAACTGCTCAAGCCGGTCGAGCCCGTCGCCATGCGGGACTTCATGATCTTCGAAGAGCACGTGCTGCCGGCCTGGCAGATGCAGGGCATGAAGCGCGGACCTGACGTCTGGTACGAACAGCCGATCGGCTACTTCAGCAATGCCGCCACCATTCGCGGCCCACGCGACACGATCGAGATCCCGGGCGGCTGTATCAACATGGACTTCGAGCTCGAGGTCGCCGCGGTCATCGGGCGTGACGCCGTCTCGGTGAGACCCGAGCAGGCGGCCGGTCACATCGCTGGCTTCGTCGTACTCAGCGACTGGTCCGCGCGCGACCTCCAGTTCCGCGAGATGGACGGACGCCTCGGCCCGTTCAAAGGCAAGGACTTCGGCTCTTCGCTCGGGCCGATCTTCGTCACCCCCGACGAGATCGAGGATCGCCGCCACGGAAACGGCTACGAGCTCGAAATGACCTCAACGGTCAACGGTCAACGGTACGGCGGAGACCGCTGGACGTCGGCGTACTGGTCGATGGAAGAGCTGATCTCCTACTCCTCCTGGAGCTCGCGCGTCGAGGCCGGCTCGATCGTCGGTAGCGGGACGTGCCAGGGCGGCTGCATCCTCGAGCTGTCGATCCGGCATGGGCAGGACAAGTACCCCTGGCTCGTCGCAGGCGACGAGGTGACCCTCGGCGTCGAGACCATGGGCGAGATCCGCGCGACCGTCGCGGCGTCCGCGCAAGGCGTGTGGCCTGGCAAGAAGGTCATTGAATTCGCCGAGGACGTCCCCGCCTGAGCCAGTTGACCAGGCCAGCACGCCAGCGGCCCCTGTCCCGCCGAACCGGGTTAGGGGTCGCTCCTGCGTTCGCGATCGTCGAGCAAAATGCTAGTATTAAACACTAGTATTAGAAGGTCCTACGTCGTGAGGAGCAGCATGTCCGCAACGTCTTTCGAGATGCCCCGACGGGCGTCACGTGCTGATGGGGTCGCACGCGCTGTCGAGCAGCGAATCACCGAGGACGACCTGGCGCCGGGTTTCCGCCTGGGCACCCGGGCTGAGCTCGTCGCTTCCCTCGGAGTCGCGCCCTCGACGGTCAGTGAAGCCATCAAGCTCCTTGAAGACCGCGGGCGAGTCACCACCAAAACCGGTCCTGGCGGCGGGGTCTTTGTCGCGGAGCCGGGAGTCACGATCCGCCTCGCGCGCAGCATCATGTCGGTCACGGGATCGGCGAGCGAGGTTGCCGACGCCCTGGAGGTGCGCAACGTTCTCGAGCTCGCGGTCATCATCAACGCGGCCGAGACGACGCACTCAGGGAAGGATCTCGAAGGTCTCATTCACGCAATGAGCGCCTTGCGCGCTGCGGCGAACACAGCCGAGTTCTTTCGGACCAACCTCGAGTTTCATGGCGAGGTCGCCCAGTTGTGCAGCAACGACGTACTCCGCAAGATGTACACCGCGCTCCTTGAGATCGTGCAGTCTCACGAGCCCCGACTTGCGTTCCGCTCCGACCAGGATCAGGCAATGGTGAATGCGCGCCGGGTCCAGGTGCACCAGGACATTGCGGACGCCATCGCAACTGGCGACGTACCTGCTGCACGCAAGGCTGCCCAGGTCCATGGCAAGCAGCTCGTTCCTCACGGGCAAGGCACCAGCCGGCCTGCTTGAGGATTCGTCAGCTCCGCGAAGGAAAGTAGCGAGCAGCCGCCAGCAGCAACGCCTCTGCTTCGCTCACCGACGCAGCGGTGCCGTGCACGTACCGGTCCGGCCGGATCACCGCGACCTGGGCCGCGTGGCGATCAAACCATTCACTAAGCTGCGGGTCGCGTATGACGGCATCGAACGACGGCATCTCGACGTCGGAACCAGTCGGATCGAGGACTCCCACGACCGGTACTCCAAGTTTGGCCGCGAACGCCTTGATGTCGGGGACGATCGAATGGTGAGCCGCCACAACGACCTGATGTTCGAACGCATCATCGAACAGCGAACCACGACGACCCCGCTGGTTGACGATCGGCTGCTGGAACAGCTCGCCGGCGCCAGGCGTGTCACTGAAGAGTCCACCGCGCAGCGGCGGCATCCCCTGAAATGTGGTCGACGGTAGCTTCCCCCTTGCCGCGGCTCGACGCATCCTCCGGTCCCGATCGACGGCAGCGACCGGGTCCAGCAGGCAGATCTCGCGACCAGACGTGACAGCCATGTGGATGATCTGCTCGACGTGTGGGCGGCGCTCCGTCTCATAGCTGTTCAGGAGCTCGTCGGGTGGTCCGCCGGAGAACACGGCCAGAACTTTCTCGACCACGTTCTGTACATCGCGGATGCCGTGACACATTCCCTGGCCGAGAAACGGAGGAGTCTGGTGTGCGGCGTCGCCGGCGAGGAAGACACGGCGATCGCGCCAGCTCGCGGCGACAAGCGAGTGGAATCGGTAGACCGAGGCGCGGAGCACCGTCACCTCGTCCATCGAGACCCACGGGGCGAGCAGCTCTTCGATCGACTCGGGTCGCTGGATCTGCTCGGCCGTTTCGCCCGGAAGCAGCATGAACTCCCAGCGATGATGGTTCCCCGGTCCGGGCACCCGCGTTGAGGGTCGCCGCGGATCGCAGAACATCTCGGACTCGTTCGGTCGACCGATCTGTTGCTCGCAGATGACGTCGACGACCAACCAGGGTTCGTCGAACGCCCCGTCGATGAGTTCGATCCCTGCGTTCCTCCGGACAGAGCTCGACGCCCCATCTGCCCCGACGACGAACCTGGCTTCGACCTGTTGGGTATCGCTGGTGCCGATGTCACGAACGGTCACCGACACGTGGTCCTGGTGCTGGGACAAGCCGACGAGTTCCGTGCTCAGTGCGACGTCGACGTTGTCCAGCCGGCTGAGACCACCACGCAGGATCCGCTCAAGAGTCGGTTGGTAGAACAGGTAGTGCGCTTTCCATCCGAAGAGATCAGTCTTGGGCCACTCGTGGACCCGGATGGGCTTGGAGTCGGCCCCGTAGAAGGTGCTGCTTCTCCACTCCCGGACGTTGGGCAACACCTCATCGGCCAGTCCCGCCTGCTGCAGGATCCGCATGATGTGCGCGTCGAAGTGGATGGCTCGCGGCAGGGAATACACCTCTGGCGACCGATCCAGCACGAGTGTCGTGAGACCAGCTCGCCCGGCAAGATTTCCCGCGACCGCGCCCACTGGGCCGCACCCGACCACGACCAGATCGAGCATCGGCCCTAGCCCCGAGTCACAGGCGTCTGGGTGTAGAGCGGGTCGTCGTCACCGAAACGACCGCGCAGCAGCTTGGACTCGTCGAGACCAACCAGCTCCCAGTACGGCGTGCTTGCGGGATCGCTGCGGCTCCAGTCGAAGACCACCGTGCGATGCATGATTGCCCACCGTCCATCCAGGTGCGCCATGGTGTCGAGGTAACGGCCACCGATCCAGGACTGAACGTCCCCGTCGTCGCCCCGACGCTCGACGAGCGCGATGTGGTAGCTCTCGACCTCGGCCTGGTCGTCGTGCAGATCGATCAGGACGTTCGAGATGAAGTGCCACAGCCCCTGGACAGGTGCGGTCGAGTCGGGCGAGATCATCGAGACGTTGCGGATGAAGTCCGCGGCGCTGCCGGAGAAACCTTCGTGATCCTCGGTGGCTCCGGGGTGATAGCACCGCAGCGCCAGATCGACATCACGGCGGTCTGCTGCGCGAGCCCGTTGATAGAGGACCTCGGTAATCTGCTGCTTGGCCAACAGCTCTGCCAACACCTCGTGCTCGCCAACAGGTTCGTCGAGGCGGGTTCCCTCATTGATGCTCATCGGTGTCCAGCCCTTTCGTCGTCTGGTGTCCGCGGGTCGACCGGCCAGGATCGCGACCAGTCATAGATGACTGAGCGTTCTGCGATCAGCCATTTGCCCGTCTGTTTCTCGCAGACATCGAAGTAGCGCCCGCCAATCTGTACGTCGAAGTTCTGCCCATCCAGAACCAGCCGGTGGTAGGCCAAGTGGTACGACTCGACGCGAGCGCGCAGTGGACCGTCGAACTCGATGACGGCATTCGAAATCGTGTGCCGCTGGGTTCCGTACCGGCCGTTGCTGTAGTGGTTCTGGCGTAGGTACTCGGCGAACTCCTCGATCGTTCCGTCGAAGATTCCGTGCGTGTCGCGGGACCCGGGCACGTGAAGGGTGACGATCGCGTCGGCGTCTTTTGCATCGGCAGCTCTACCGCGCTCGATGAGCAGCTGCTCGAGCTGCCGTCGGGCGAGAAGGGCCTCGGTCGGTGTCACCTGGTCGTCTACTCCCATGGTCCGAGGAACACCTGCCCACCGAAGACGTCTGGCGGTGCGTCGATGACGTCGGGCCACGAGTGCGCGGCACCCGCGACGGCCGGGGGTACCGGCCCGTCCGGGGCGACCTGGCGCTGGTAGTAGTACAGCTGGACAAGGTTGCCGTCGGGATCGCTCAGGTGGGCGACGTAGTCGAAGCCAGGAACGAGCTCCGGTGCCACGGACACCTCCTTTGCGCCACGTGCAACCATGTGCGCGACTGCGGCGCGCAGTTGGCGGTAGTTGGCGAGCCGGAAGCCGAGCGCCATCGAGTCGCAACGGGCGGCCATCCCCAGTGCGTCGCGCAAGCTGTCCTCGTAGAGGGCAAGGGCGTGGTGGTCAGTCCCGCAGCTGAGCAGTACGCCACGGTGGCCGGCCCATTCGACCTCACGACGCACGTCGAAGCCGAGGACCTCGGTGTAGAAGCATCGAGCATCGTCCAGCTCAGCAACGAACAGGCTAACCGGGCCGATGCCGACGATCTTGAAAGGCCGTTCCATCGTGACGCCGTCGACGTCGTACGACTTCTGGGCCACCCGGTGAGGACGATGTCCCGAGGAGACGTCGACGCCGGCCGCTTGGGCGTGGGCCACCTCCGTCGCCTCCGATGGCTGCGGCAGTGAGGGCCGCTCGTTGAGGACCCCCGACCACATTTCCCGGGGCTTGCTCAGCCCGTCCCAGCCGATCTGTTCCATGCCGTAGAACAGCTCGTTGATGTGGCCCTCGGGGTCGAAGAGGTAGGTGTGCCAGTTGGATCCGGGCATGTCCCGGCCGGACCGCAGGATCCGTTCGCCCTGGCCCCAGATCCACGCGGCCCCATCGACCACCTCGGCCAGGCTTCCGACCTGCCAGGTGACCTGGTTGATCGACGCTCCTGCCGAGCCGTTGCTCTGCCCCACCCAGTCCCACACCTTTGAACTGATGAACACCAGCTGATGGTGCTCGCTGCCGAACCGGGTGAAATGCAGGAGTCTCTCGTTGGGCGTCAACTGGTCCTGCTCTTCGGCGGTTAGCCGGGCCGGCATGGTGCCCGACTGGTCGGAGATGATGAGCCCGAGGCCCTCGACGTAGAAGTCGAGGACGTCGTCGAGGTTAACCGCGTTGTAGCCGAAGTGGCCCAGACGGCGGATCTTGAACGGCCGGGCCAGCATGACGCCGCCGACATCGTGGAGTGCGCTGCTCGCGTCCTGTTTCGCAGGTTGGCGCTCGTAGGTGTCGGTCATAGGCTCAGTCCTCCTCGAGAACGATGGGATTGGTGAGTCGGCCGACGCCCTCGATCACCACTTCAATGACGTCGCCTTGGCCAAGGAACACTGGCGGGTCATGGCGGATACCGACGCCACCGGGCGTGCCAGTGACGACTACATCGCCTGGCATCAACTCCACCATGGTCGACAGGTAGTTGATCAGCTTGGGGATGCCGAAGATCATCTCCCCGATCTTTGCCTGCTGCATGATCTTGCCGTTGAGCAATGTCGAGAGTTCGGAGGACTCGATGTCCGGAACCTCGTCCTTTGTCGTGAGCCATGGACCAAAGGGGCCCGTCTGCGCGAAGTTCTTTCCGGAAGTGATCTGCGTCGTATGGCGTTGCCAGTCCCTGACTGATCCGTCGTTGAAGCAGGCATATCCCGCGATGACGTCGTAGGCATCCTCTTCGGCCACGTGGCGTGCCCGCTGTCCGATCACGATGGCCAGTTCGCCTTCGTAGTCCAGCCGATCAGAGACGGTCGGGAGAACCATCGGCGCGAGATGGCCACAAAGGCTGGCGCCGACGCGAAGGAAGAACGGCGGCCACGACGGGCGCTGCCAGTTGCCTTCGTCGATGTGGGTGTTGTAGTTCAGCGCCGCGCACCACAGCGCGTGCGGATCAGGAACGAGCGGAAGGAAGGCCACGGTCGCCGGGTCGAGCCGCTCGGTGATCCCCGCGCTGCGCGTCTGGACTTCGGCCAGGGCCTCGGGCCCGAGCTCAAGGAGCTGACGCATCCCTCGCGGGAAGTCGTCGCCGAGGTGGCACAAGTCGATGATCGAGCCGTCGTCGTCCAGGAGTCCGAGTGATGGTCCATCGCCAGGATCGATTGAGGCGATCTTCATTGCGAATGGCCTTTCTGAGGTTGGTTGGGAGGGTTGGCGTCGATAGGTCCGGTCATGGCATCGACGCCGATGCCGGCGCGGAATCGGGTGCGGGTACGCGTGCTGGCACGGTCGTGCTGATGCCAGGTTCTCGCGCGTCCGTCATCCGAGCCAGCAGGTTGGCCCCGATGAGGTCGGTGCTTCGCTGAGTCACGTGGCAAGCCACTCCATGTCCGGCCGCGTCGATCTGGAGCGGCGGCTTCTCGCGGGCGCAGATCGGCTCGGCCAACGGGCAGCGTGGATGGAAGGTGCATCCGGACGGGGGGTCGACAGGCGACGGCGGATCGCCGTTCAGGACGATTCGACGACGGACGCGTTGAGCGCGAGGATCGGGCGCAGGTACGGCCGAGACGAGCGATGCGGTGTAGGGGTGTCGGAACTCGCGCGCCACCGTCTCGGCGTTGCCGATCTCGACTACCGAGCCGAGGTACATCACGGCGATCCGGTCGCTGACCGACTCCACGATGCCGAGGTCGTGTGAGACGAAGAGATAGGTAAGGCCCAGGTCGCGCTGCAGGTCCTCGAGCAAGCCGATGACCTGGGCGCGGGTCGACACGTCGAGCGCCGACACGGGTTCGTCGCAGAACACCAGCCTCGGCCTCGTGATCAGGGCCCGCGCAATGACGATGCGTTGGCGCTGTCCTCCGGAGAAGGCGGCCGGCCGCCGATGCATCGCATCAGCGTCGAGGCCGACCCGTGCCAGCATGTCCACCACTGCGGAGTGGGTCGCCTCGCGCGTCGACGACCCGTTGATTCTCAAGGGCTCTGCAATGCTCCGGCCGACTGTCCACCGGGGATTCAACGCCGAGTAGGGATCCTGGAAGATCATCGTCATCTGCGGGCGAAGCTGTCGGAGGTCCTTCGGCGACAGGCGCCTCAGATCTTCGCCGGAGAAGTCGATTTCTCCTGCGTCCGACTCGATCATCCGAAGTGCGAGCCGTCCGAGTGTCGACTTGCCCGATCCGGATTCCCCGACGATCCCCAACGTCGTACCAGGGTCGACGTCGATGCTCACGTTGTCGACGGCACACACCGACTGTTGAACACGACCCAAGAAGTCCCGGCCGGTGACGAACCTGCGGCTCACGTTCCGAAGTGTCAGCAACGGAGCGCTGCCGTCATGCTTTGTCACTCCGTTGACGCCACTCATGCGCCGACTCCCGTCAACTCAAGCTCTGCTTCGCGCAGGCATCGTGCAGCGTGGTCGGTCTGGAGTCGCGTCAGTTCGGGGTCGTCGGCGGAGCACCCGGGCCGGGCATACGGGCAACGCGGAGCGAACCGGCAGCCCTGGGGGAACCGGCCCGAGCGCGGCGGCTGGCCAGGGATCCCTTGCAAACGCCCGGCCCGAACGCCAGGAAGGGACTGCAGCAAGCGCTCGGTGTAGGGGTGCTTCGGCCGGTAGAAGAGCTCGTCGGTGGTTGCGCACTCGACGATCTGGCCGGCGTACATCACCGCGACCCGGTCGCAGACGTCAGCGACAACACCCAGGTCGTGCGTCGTGATCACGGTCGCCATCTCCATGGTGGTTGCCAACGAGGCGATCAGCTCAAGGATCTGCGCTTGGGTCGTCGCGTCCAGGGCGGTGGTCGGTTCGTCTGCGATGAGGACCTTCGGCTCGCAGGCGATGGCCATCGCGATCATTACCCTCTGCCGGGTGCCGCCGCTCAGCTGGTGCGGGTACTGGTCCACTCGTCGACGTGGGTCTCCGATGCCGACGAGGCCAAGGAGTTCGAGGACCCGGTTTCGTGCTGCGGCGCGAGTGAGATCGGTGTGCCAGCGAAGTCCGCAGCTGAGCTGGTAGCCGATCGTGAACGCGGGGTCGAGAGAGGTCATGGGGTCCTGGAAGATGATTCCGATCTCCTTGCCTCGGACCCGACGCATCTCGGCTTCGGGAAGGGTGAGGAGCTCCTTGCCGAAGAGCTTCACGGAGCCGGCGGTGGTGCGCACCACCCGAGGGTCGAGAAGTCTGGTGGCAGCGAGGCTGGTCAGCGACTTCCCTGAACCGGACTCGCCAACAAGGCCGAGGACTTCCTTCTTGTTGACCGAGAGGTTGACACCGGTGACGACCGGCACGGGCCGGCCGCCCTGCACCAACGAGATCTCCAGTCCACCGATCGAGAGCGCTCCGACGTCGGCTGTCCGATTCATCGCACACCGACTTCGTCCGAGGTCAGGTACTCCACCGCGTTGCTGACCTGGGAAACGCATAGCGCGAGAAGGATGATCACCAAGCCGGGCAGCAGGGTCAGCTGCGGCGACGTGTTGAGCAGGATCGCGGCGCTCGTGAGCATGCTGCCCAGGCTCGCGGCTGGAGGTTGTACGCCTAGGCCCAGGTAGCTCAGCGCCGCCTCAGCCAGGATCCCGAACGCGAACGTCGTGGAGATCTGCACAATCAGTGTCGAGGCGACGTTTCCGATGATGTGGGAGAAGACGATGCGGGTTGTCCGCTGGCCCATCGAACGGCTGGCTTCAACATAGGTCTCCCGCGAGACCGTGGACGCGGCGGCGCGTGAGACGCGATAGAACGTCGGAGAGAATGCGACCCCGACTGCGACCATCGCGGGGGTCAGTTGCCGGCCGAAGACAGCGACACTGGCGATGGCCAGCATCAGGGCCGGCATGCTCTGCACCGCGTCGAACAACCGGCTCACGACCCCGTCGAGGCGGCCGCCGAGAAGGCCGGTTGTCAAGCCAATCGGTACACCGAGGGCGACTCCGACGACTGTTGCCTGGAGCGCCGCCCACAGCGATATCCGGGTAGCCGCCAACAGCCGCGCCAGCTCGTCGCGACCGAGCTCGTCGGTGCCCAGCCAGTGGTGCCAGGTCGGACCCTGAAGCCGGTCGATCAGGACCTGGGCGTTCGGATCCGCCAACGGCAGGAGTGGTGCCAAGAGCGTCGCCGCGACGATGAACACAAGAACGATCAATGCGACCAGGCCGAGGCGTTGCCTAGCGAACGAGCGCCAGGTTCCGACCCCTGCGGACGTCAGGACTTCGGCATCCGTCCCCAGACCTGGGTGCAGCCGGAGCGGCAATTCCGCGCTCATGAGTTTCGCGCCTTCGGAGCGAGGTAGTACGTTGCGATGTCCGTCAGGAGGTTTGCGGCCATGACGACGGCGGCGGTCACCAGTACGACACCGAGCACCACGGGTAGATCAGAGGTGAGTGCGGCCTGGACTGCAATCGAGCCGATTCCGTGCAATCCGTAGACTGATTCGACCACGGCTGCAATGCCGATCATCCTTCCGAGTTGAAGGCCGAGCAGGGTGACCGGCGCGACCAGCGCATTTTTGGCAACCCGGGTGCGCAGCAGCGACCACTCTGAGATCCCGCCGGCACGCGCAGTTCGCACGTAGTCCTGCTGAGCCACGATTGCGGCCGAAGCCCTGGTCTGCCGATAGAGCGCGCAGATCTGTGGCAAGGCAATCGCGACCACCGGGATGACCAGGTGCCGGGCGGCCTGCCACGGGTCTCCAGACAGGGTCAGGGCGCCCGTGCCGGGCAGCACCCTCAGCTTCACCGAAAGCAGCAGGATCAGGACCAGCGCCACCCAGAACTCGGGCATCGCCAGGCCGATCGCGGCCAGCGAGTTCGCGATCGTGTCGACCTTGCCGCCGCGACGCATACCGGCGTACAGGCCGAGCGGAATGCCGACGACGGCAGTGAGGATCATGGCCGCGAGCACCAACGAGATCGTGGTCGGCAAGCCCTGGGAGATCTTGGTGAGAACGGGGATGTTGCCGTACCACGAGTTGCCCAGGCCGCCGTGCGCCACACCAGACAACCAGTCCCAATACCGGTGCAGGAAGGACTGATCCAGGCCGAGCTGATGGCGCAGCTGCGCCACGGACTGAGGAGTGGCTCCCTCTCCTAGGATTGCCCGCGCCGGATCGGCAGTGGAGATCGATGAGATCGCAAACACCGAGAAGCTCACCAGGACCAACAGCGGTACGGCGATCCCGACCCGGCGCGCCACCATCCGCAGCAGCGGCGCCGCCTTCTGGACGAACCGATTCGCAGGCTTCGCGCCGCGACCGGCGGTGGCTCCCCCGACGAGAGCCACCACCGGACCGCGACCTGAGATGCCGCTCATCGCACGGACACGCCGCGGGCGTCGAGGATGAGCGGGTCGTGTGGCGTGACGCCCGAGACGCCCTTTGCGGTCGCATACTGCAGCTTCTGGTTGAGGATGCTGACGTTGAACACCGACTCCTGGTAGGCAGCCGAGACCTTCTTGTAGGCTGCCGCCCGCTCCTCCTGAGTCGAAGCGCTGGTAGCGGCGGCCAACGCCGGCATCAGGGTCGGGTCCGTGTACGGACCCGGGTTGTACGCCGGTGCAACCAGGCTCGCGAGCTGGATGGCCGGATCTGCTCCTCCGGTAGTGACGGAGTAGTAGGCTTGGGCCGCGCCACTGTCGAAAGTCGGTACGAGTTGCGTGACAGGCATAGGCGAGGTCGACATCTTGATGTTCACCTTCGCGAGCATTTGCTGGATCGCAGAGAGCTCCGTCTGCAACTGCGTGCCCGTTGAAGAGACGATGGCCTTGAACGAGAACCCGTTCGGGTGGCCTGACGCGATCAGCAGCGCTTTCGCCTGAGCGATGTTCTGCTCCGGGGCGGCAAGCGAGGAGTCGTACGCCCAGGAGTCAGGCCGTAGTGGCTGGCCAGTCACCGTGCAGGCGCCGGCCAGCAAGGACGTGCAGATCGCGTTCCGATCGATCGCAAGAGAAACGGCCGCGCGAACCCTGGGGTCTGCGAAGACACCGGACTTGTTGAGGTAGAGCAGATGGAGGTAACTGATCCCAGTTCCGGCGACCGGCAGACCGGCATCCGTCAGGGTCTTCGCATCAGTCGCCGCACCGGTCAACATCACAGCCTGCGCGCTGTTGCCGACCAGGCTGGGAATGAACGTCGACTCCGTTCCGATTCGCACGTGCACAGTGTCGACCTTCTGGACCGACGGGTCCCAGTAGCCCGGGAACGCCGTGTAGACCATGTCGCTGCCGGGCGTTGACTTGTCCGACACCTCCCACGGACCGGTCCCGATCGGGTGCGTCGCGAAGTCAGCGTTGGCCCATGCCTTGGGGCTGGCCATCATTCCCGCCGGACCCGCGAGGAAGCCGAGGAGCGAGCCGCTCGGCTCCTTCAGGTGCAGGGTGACCGTGTCCGGACTCGTCGCGTCGACCGAACCGATCGCCGCAAACTGGCCGACAATCACGGACTTCGGATCGGTCTGACCGCGGACGATGTTCTTCTTCACTGCGTCGGCGTCAAACGCGGACCCGTCCTGGAACTTCACGCCCTTTCGCAGCGTGAGCGTCAAGGTCAGCTTGTCCGGCGAGAGATTCCATGCGGTTGCCAGGCCGGCCGAGATGCTGCCGTCCGCCGCCTCGTTCACCAGGGTGTCAAAGACCGGCATGCGGAACTCGCCGCTTGAGGGGGCGGCATTGGTCTGCGGATCGTAGTTCAAGCCGCCATCCCCGGCGACAAGGATCGTGAACGAACCTTTGCCGTTCTGCCCGGCACCGGACGACGTGGAATCAGTGGCCCCGCACCCACTGATCAGCAGAGCCGAGACAGCCACTGCTGTAACCGCGAGTTGGGTCCTCATCGACAAACTCCCTGTGATTGAGGTCACGACGACGGATCGCGGTGACCGCTGATGGCTTCTAAGCATGTTTAGCATGCGTAATTAGTAACCCGCAAGACCCCACGGCAATTTTTCGAACTGCCTATGCAACTGCCCAGGCGACCTGCAGATCGATTACGACAACGCGGTGACGTGGCGGTGGAGGGCCACTCGCAGTGGTGCTGACCTCCCTGCGGTCAAGTTGCACGACCTTCGCCACTTCTTCACTTCCGGGCTGATCGCAGCCCGGATGTGACGTCGTGGCCGTCCAGAAGGCGCTTGGTCATGCCTCGGCGACCACCACGTTGAACACCTAGGCCCACCTCTGGCCGACCGCCGAGGACCGCACCCGGAAGGCAGCTGCTGCCCTGGTGCGCGAATCTCTTGCGGACTGTGTGCGGACTGAGGAGGTCGTCTAAGCCCTGAACTGCGTAAACGTGTCGACTCAGTAGTACCAGGGAAAGCACGGCACGCTCAGCGGCTGTGGTTGGTCACTGACGGCATTGTGCCGCTGACCTGCACAAACGCGTTGGATGTCGTTGGTCGCCGACGCCGCTCGTCGACTCTCCTGCCACATTTTTGCCACATGCCGTCACCCGCTGACCCGGTCTCGCCAGTAACCCGGGCGCCGCTTGGCGTGAGCCAGCGCGACGATTGTCAGCAAGTCACCTTCGACGAAGTAGATGACCCGATACGGGAAGCCGAGGACGCCCTTCGACCGCACGACTGGCTCACGATCCCACCCGGGCCAAGTCGCCCAGGCCATAGGCTCATCGATGGCAGCATCAAGCGCGGCGCGGACGGCTTCCGCGAAGCGACCACCGACGCCGAACTCGCGGTCGTCGTACCAGTCGACGTCAGCAGCGAACTCGGCCTGGGCTTCCGGGTGGAAGTCGAAGGCGAGGGTCATGCGTTACGCGCGGCCCGTCGGGCGGCGATGTCGGCGAAGACCTGCTCGCCGGGGATGGTCTGAACGTTGCCGCTGCGGATGTCGTCGAGGCGCGACGAGATCTCAGTCGTCCACGCCGCCTCGACCGACTCGTCGTCGACGACCTCGACCGACTCGAGCAGGCGAAGTGCGATGTCCTTGCGCACCGAAGGGGACAGGGCCATGCCCGCCTCGTAGAACTCGTGTGCACTCATCGACATGCACCCAGTCTACGTCCGACCCCAGACCGGTGGACAGCCTGTTGACAGAGCCTCGCCGGGTCGCTGTCCGCATCACTGCCTCGTCGCTGCACCACGCGAGCTGGCACAGGTCAACGCGTCGCGGGGCAGCCCAGAGGCCAACGGTCAGCCGGTCAGCCGGTCAGCCGGTCAGCCGCAGTGTTCGAAATCCGTCAGAACCGTCAAATGTGCGACACGTATTTCGTACACGGGTTTTGAGACGCCCGGTTGCGCCGGAACTCCGTATTGAGCGTGAAAGTGTTCGAAACCGGCCGTAAGTTAACACCGCTCGGATCGCGGCTAGATCCGGACGCTCAACTGGGGGCGGGGTGACGAATGCCGCGGCCAGTCCTGGAAGGTTTCACGGGCGGAACCTCCCCCTTTAGTTCAGTCTGAGTTGTAGTCCTGAGGGGAGCGTGACGAGGACCGTGGTGCCGGCATCCTCGCTGCTTGCCAGACCGATTGTGCCCCCGTGAGCCTCGACGATCTCCTTGGTGATCGCCAGGCCTAGTCCGACGCCAGGCACGTTGTGGCCTGTGGCGTTGTGGCTGCGGTAGAACTTTGTGAAGACGGCCGCCTGATCGGGCTCGCTGATCCCAATGCCGGTGTCCGTAACCGTAAGTACTGTGTCGGCCTCGTTCTGGCAGAGCGTGACCCAGACACTGCCGCCAGGAAGCGTGTATTTCACTGCGTTCGAGAGCAGGTTCTCTGCAGCCTGGTGAAGGCGATTGCGGTCGCCGACCAGGAACAAACCGGGTTGGATACTGGTCGTCAGTTCCACAGCGCGACCCTTGGCTTGGGCGGAGATGTCGATCACGGACTTTTCGATGAGTGCGGACAAGTCAACGGCCTCCGGGGCCATCGTCATACCCCCTTGAGCGAGTTCGGAGATAGTCAGCAGATCCGAGACAAGATGCAGGAGACGGTCAGCGTTCCGAGTGGCTACGGCAAGCAGATGCGGCAACTGGTCGGCGTCGTCAGCATCGAGTTCCGCGGCTATCTCGAGGTTGCCGATGATCGAGGTCAGCGGCGTTCTCAACTCATGGGAGACCGAAGCGACAAAGTCGTCCTTGACCGCCAGTGCTCTCATCATGGTGGTGACGTCGTGATACGCGATCACGGCGCCCGCGAAACCTCCGTCGGAATGCTGGACGGGTCTGGAGGAGACATCGACCGCTCGCCGCGTGGTCGGCTGGTCACCCATCCAGAGTGTGTCGGTGAAGGGCTCACCATTCAGGGCTCGCATCGAGGGCAGTCGGTCGCGGTCGATCCGGGTCTGGTTGTCGGTCGCATAGATCTCACCGAGCTCATCGACCCCGAGCCCGGTCGGATACGCGATTGTCATTAACTCGGCGTGGCGAGGGTTGAGTGAGGTGTAGCCGCCGTCAGCGTCCAGCGCACCCAGGCCCACGTCCACCGTGTGCACGACCGTCACGGCCCGCTCCCGCTCCTCTCCGAGCGCGGAGAGGGCAGCGGCTAGCGCGGCTTGATGCGCCTCCAACCGATCCACCTGCCCGCTCCAGATGTTGACCAGCGACGCCGTCGCGACGGCCGCAACCACTCCGAATATGAAGATCCAGGAGACCCGCCCTACGGTCTGCAGCTCGTTCGGCCCGCCGAGGATCTGAGCCAGGGCGAGGGCAGTCGCGCCCACCAGTCCGGCGAAAGCGACACCCCGCCACCGGAAGACGCCACCCAACCAGACGCCGGGGACCACCACCAGAGCACCCACGGCTACAGCCCCAGGAAGAGTCCCGATCGCCAGCACGGCGACGAAGTCCAGCGCACCGACGACCAACATGGTCGGCTGGTCGAATCGGTTGTACGCCGACGTGCCCGTCAGCAGGCTGGCTACGACAAGGCAGGACAGCCCGACGTAGAGGGTGTTGCCGAGCACATCGTGCGAGTCAAGCTCTGCGAACGTCAGGATCACGATCAGGGCCGGCCACAACAACGCCATCCGTAGTCGAGCCACCTGCCCGGCCTGGTGATCCTCGTCCCAGCTCATATGTCCGTACGGCACGATCTGCATCAGCCGTGCACAACAGCAGCCGCTGCCTGCCTCGCTGCAATGGCGGCTCCGGCAGCCTTTGCTTCGGTTTCGGCAGCGACCCGACCGGCCGTAACAGCGATCATTGACTCCAGAGCCTGGGCAGTGGCTGCGACCTCGGCCTCGACATCGGCGTCGACGGTAGCCACCGTCTGAGCTATCTCAGCGGCGGCCGAGGAGACAGCTCTCGCAGTTGTCTCGGCGGCGAGTGCAGTCTCCTGTGCTGTCGCGGCGGCGGCGGCCTGGACCGTGGCCGCGACGAGGAGTGCCGCGACGAGAGCATCATCCTCCTGGCCGGGGATGCCGGCGGCAACCACAAGTGACGCCGCCCGTGCGGCAGCCAGAGCGACCTGGATGGCCGCAGTCTCTGTTCGCGACCGCATCGCAGCAGCGGATTGCTCAGCATCGGCGGCTACCAATCGTGCAGCTTCCTCGGCAGCAAACGTGCGAGCGCCCCGCGCCCTGGCCGCGGCTTGCGACGCGACCTCCGCCGCGGCAGCGACAGCAGCAGCGATGACCAGCACGGCCTCCGCTGCTGCCTCGGCCTCGGCCTCCAGCGCGATCGCAACGGCGTCAGCGACGACCACCGCGGCGGAATCTTCGGTCGCCCCCGCGGCGGGCGCACGGGGTCCGGGCCGTGACCGCGCATCGCGCTTCGGATCGGCCCTCCGTTCGCCTGACGGCTGGCTGAAATGAGAGGCCGGTTCGATGCTCGGATGAGGAGACAGGACCAGGGCAGGTCGACGTTCCTGCACGCTGTCGAGCAAGGCCAGCACCTGAGACGTCCAGTGCCGCCGGTGGCCAGCAGCCGTGAGAACCGAATCAATCCGACCTGCTTTGGCCCACCTGGCGACGATTTCCTCTTCCACGTTGAAGATCGCGGCGACGGCCGCTGGCGTGAGGAGGTGGTCTGGTGCTTCGGGCTGCCTGGTCATGGCAACTCCAATCAGCTGTTGGGTCCAGCACTCGGCCCGCTGAAGAATCCATGATCCCCGGCGAACGGCTGGTACCGCTGTTGTTGACGCTACGCCGATCTGGGCGAACCGTGCCGTTTTGTGACAATGTGGGTCAAAGGGCCCCCAATGGGGGTCACCCGAGGAACCGCTTTGACACGGCGCTGGCGATAGGAGCCGACCGCTCGGGTGTTCACAACCGTCCGTTTGCGGACCTGTGGCTATCCGAGCATCGTGTACGTCGCATGGGACTCCACCCATGCCCCAGGTTCCCTGTCCGGCCATGCGGCGTCAGGTGGCTCGACCTCACAGAGCTCGACGTGAACTGTCCCGGTGCGCTCCCACACCTGGCCGGAGTAGCGAAGTTGAAGAACAAGATATTGGCCCGTGGGTGTTAAGCGCTCGCCGCGAACATCACCGGTTGCAGTCAGTGGGTCAACAAGCAGCACCACGCAGGCTGGTGTGCTGTTCTGTCCTGGAATCCACATGAGGATGCTGCCAATGACCTCGTCGCGTTGGCCCAGCCATTCAGGCTCGAAGTCGTAGCCCCCTCCTATAGAGATACGGGCCAGATCTTCTTTCGTCACACGACCATGATTCCAGTGCGGGACATGTCGCAGAACCGATTTTGGCCGCTCAGAACCACAACGAATCGACCCGCTCAGCCAACCCGGCGGAACCGTGTCAGAGCTGCGCCCGATATGTCACAATCGATCATGTCCGCAGAGCAGCAGCCGCTTGCGCGAGTCGGGTACACGTGGCGCGGGCCTTGGGACCCGCGTGCCTATGCGGCGCCTGGGTCGCCTGGCTTCGCGGGGTATGCGCTTGCGGTGGTGATCAGTCTGGTGACGTTGGCGTTGGAAGTTGGCCTTGCGGACGTCATCCAGAACGGCGCGACCATTTCCACAGAGGGCGGGATGCTCCTCGTCCTGGTCTTCGGCTTCTTGCCCGCTGCCGTGATTGGCTCGATCGGAGCGGTCCTCGTGCATTTCGCGACTAGGGATGCTTCGTCGCAGTGGCCAGCTGTTCTCGTTGCAATGGCCATCGGCTTGGGGTTTGGGCTGGTCGCGAACGGACCCTTCTCCGAGTTCTCCGTCGCACTAGGAGTTGCGGCTGGCGTCGGGCGATGGGCTGTCGTCCCGTTTGCCGTACGACGAGGCCGCTGACAGGACAGGTACACCGCGCGGTCCCGGCTGTCTCAGAACTCTCGCCTTGTGGACAACGCACCGTTGACCGCAGGTCTTGTCCACTCCCAGGATCGCGCCCGGCGGGATCAGAATCGGACAACAACGTCGGCGTACTCGCCGACGATTCGAAAGCCAAGGGTTCGGTTGGCGGCCAGGATGGGCTCGTTGCCGTCCATGGTCTGCGTATAGAGGCGAGCGAGGCCGTGATCTGCCATGACAATCGACTGGTGGCACTTGAGAGCGGTCGCGATGCCGCGACCGCGAGCGTCACGGACGACGCCGGTAAACGCGGTGTTCGCCACGTCGGGGGTTCCTGATCGCCGCAGCACGCAAGCGCAGCCGATCCACCTGCCATGCTCGCTTGCGAGGGCGACCATCCAAGGCTCGGACATGGCCTCTCGAAAGGTGCGATACGGGAGGTCCCCTCCACCGTCAGCGCTGTCCGGTGCCTCCCGATGCCGTGCCTCGACGAATGTGTGAAGCCGTTGCCAGTCGGTCTCGGACATGTCACGTGAGTCAGGTATGACGGCTAGTTCGACGCCTGCAGTCGCTGCCTGCAACGTGAACGCCACGCGGTCGATCGCGGTCAGGTCCAGCACGCTCTCTTGGTGGCGCGCGACCTCGCACAGACCCCACGTGGCAACCGCGGCCACCGCGTCAGGGTCCTGGGTGTCATGACTGGCCTGCACCCCAGGCAACCCGGCGGCGCGCACGACCTCTTCGACGGTCTCGCGGAGCGCGGCCCCGACTCCACGGCGTCGTGAGGGAGCGAGTACCTGGATCAACGCTTTGCCGAGTCCGCCTTGAGCGAAGGGGAACGGCGCGGCCGCAGCCCAGCCGACCGGACGGTCATCTAAGAGTCCGACGAACCACGAGATGGGTACCTCGGGTGTGTCGATCTCACGCCACCGGGCCGCGACCCACGCGTGCGGATTGCCAACATTGAGGCTCTCGATGCTCTCCCCGTCATTCATCGCCCGCACGCCGATACTCATTCTGCTATCTAAGCGCGTGTGGCAGACCACGCTGCACAGCGAGCGAACGTCGGCCCGAAACCGTCGCAGAAACGTCCCTTTGTGAGACGTCGTGCGGCTCGCCCGGTCCGCCCCCGTTGGGCGTCTGCATACGCAGCTCGCCTCGCCGGCTGGGACTCCTTCCTACCTCCCTTTATCAACTTCACTTCACCAACCCATCACTTCCAACACTTCCCATCCATCCCATCCAACGGACCCCTAGAAGCATGGTGGGGTGAAGTTCTACCGCGGCGCAGCGAAGGCCGCCCGGGCCTATGTCGAACGTGATCGGTCACGGGCTGATGACTACTACCTCGCCGAGGGCACCGGAGTCGCCACCCGATTCACCGCT
>NZ_JAOPXI010000044.1 GCF_025965215.1 Marmoricola sp. | reverse complement strand
GGCACCGGCTCCATCGGCGCAGTCACCAACAGCACCAACGCCGTCCAAGCCACCTACGCCTACGAACCCTTCGGGGTCGACCGCACCAGCCCCACCAACCAGAACAGCGTCACCAACCCGATCCGGTTCGCCAGCGAATACGCCGACACCAACACCAACCGGTACAACCTCCGCGCCCGCGACTACGACCCCGCCACCGGCCGGTTCAACCAACTCGACCCCCTCGCCCAAGACATCACCAACCCCTACGTCAGCCAATACGTCTACGCCAACAACCAACCCACAGTCCTCCTCGACCCCTCCGGCCAATGCGCCAAAGGCTTCGGGCTCTTCTGTGATGCCGGCGGAGCAATCGCCAGCGTCGCGGGAGCTGTCTGGAACTTCGACACCACCGTTGGCCAATACATCCCCAACCCCATGGGCCCCGGGACCGTTGCCGACCAACTCAACGGCATCCCACAATCAATCCAATACGCCGGTCACATGATCGCCGGGTGCTCGCACCACAACCTCGTCGACTGCGGGCAACTCTTCGTAATCACAGCCGCAACCATCGCAACTCTAGGAGACGCCGCAGGACTACTCTCAACCGGAACCGAAGCCGAAGCACTCTGCGCTCAAGCCCAAGCTGAGCTGCGAGGTACCACCTTGGCGGCAAACGACGGAGGATGGCTCGCGACCAGGCTCGCAATGCGTAACGAACAGGGAGCCATTGGGTTGGGCTCACGGTTCACTGACGATCAGCAGGCACTCATTCAGCTGGCTAAGGACGCGAAGCGGCGCGGCGGACTAACGATGGACGAGGCTGATGCTCTCGCCAACTGGGCGGACGAACTCGGCTTGCCAGGTCACGGCCCAGCGGTTCACCCCGGACGCCCTGGATTCGGAGGCACAACCTTGCATATCAACATCGGTCCGATCAAGCACATCCCGGTTCAATGATGGACAAACGATCGATCTGGAACATCACTGGCCGGCCGTCGGGTGATGCCTACGAAGCACTGTTGAGGGGCGTCGCTGAGCGCTCGACCAAGTTCGCATTTCTCGTACGCTCGCCCTCGGTGAAACTCAGCGAACGCGCGGTCGTGGTCATGGATGAGTTGACCCCTTACCTCGTGGGCTCCGAAGAGACACAGGAATGGCCAGGCACACAGTTGGTCGGCAGTCGCATGTCAACGCGCTACACGTTTTTGCTCACTACGGAGTCGCTCGAGGTACTGATTGCCGCCGCGCTCGGTCTCTTCGAGTGGGTGAACCCGACCTTGCCCGAAGACCTGCACTTTCTCCGCGCCGACGGTTCGACCGTATTGGGGAACGTCGCTCAAGAGGACGACGCCTGGCTTGAACTTGAGGAGTCGGAAACAGTTGGGATCGTTGATGCGCTACCGGCTGAGTTGGGGCTGAGACGAGCATGAAGACTGCGGAGGGCAGCTGGGGGGCTGCCCCACCTTGGGTGGAGTCTTAGTTGCGGAGCGAAGGCTTCGCCGCGCGGTTCGAGTGGTCAACCAAACTGGGGCCAGACCCTAGGACCTGATTCGGCTAATGTCGGACAACATCGCTTGTCTGGCGACCAAGTCTTGAGGGTTCTCCAAGAGGTCGATAGTCAAAGCGTTGGTGAGGAACGTCTGGCCGCGGAAGATGCGCGCTACTGCGGTCGTACTGTGGTCGATAATTTCAACCGCGACCACCCGCTGCCACCACATAGAAGCGCGTTTCCGCAGGTCAGCGCACCAATGCCAGTTGTGGCCATCAACTGTCGTCGACGCGAAGACTCTTCCCGGCCTATGAGCCAGCTCATCCGCACCCCGCGTCCCTGATGATCCTCAGGGTTGCCGTGGCCGGAGCTGTCCTCGATTGTTGGTGTCGTTTCAACTCCGGCTACTCCGGGAATCGGACCGGGTACCCGATACTGGTGCCGTCGACGGATCAATCGGCCAGGAGGACAGAGGGATGGGACGTTCGTCTCGGAGTGCGGAGAAGTCGCGGCTGAGCCTGGCTGGCGCAGCTGCCGCTGCCTCGATCGTCGCCGCGGTCGCGGTGATCCTTCCGGCCTCGGCGTTTGCTGTCGCTGACAGTGTCGCGATCAGCTCGCCGGCCGATGGTTCGACGGTCGAGCTGGCGGCGCAGTCGTCGTCGCCGTCGGTTGCTGCCGACCCGCTGGTGGTCCAGTTCACCGCGACCGGCGCAACGCCCATGTGCTCGCTGGACGGCGCGACCCCGACCGGGTGCGTCTCACCGGTCTCCTACGCTCATGTGTCCGCCGGGTCGCACACGATCACGGTGCAGGCTGGTGCGGCCTCGCAGACCAATCATTTCGTCGTCGACACGGTCGTCCTCGATCCTCCGCCGGTGGTGCGGCCTCCCTACGTCTCTGGTCAGCTTCACGACCAGTTCCTGGTCCGGGGTCGTCGGACGTACGTGCGTCAGCTCCTGCTCACCGACCTCCAGCGGCGCGTCCACGTGACGCTGGTGTGCCGCGGGCGCGGCTGTCCGTCGTTCAAGCCGTACTCACGGACGGTCAGCGGGACTGCCCACCTGGGCGTGGCGCTCCGCGGGGCCGCCCTGCGCCCGCGGACGACACTGACCATCAGGGCCTCCAAGGCGGGCCACCGCACGAAGGTCTGGCTGGTCACCGTCCGCCGCGGGACGAGCCCCTCGCTGAGGGTCCACTGGGCCTGACGGGCGGCGCCCGCACAAATTTGTGCGCGCGATGTGCAACCGATGTACCGCCGCTGGCGTCTATCCCTGCAACGGGGACTTGTCGTCGAGGAGGAATCAGATGCCGCGAGCGCAACCGAGCGCCAGGCCGGAGCAGTCTGGCGTCACCCAACCGGACCCGGTCAGGGTTGACATCGCCTTCCGCCGGGCAGCGCTGATCCAGAGCTCGAAGCTCTCGCTGCGGCTTCGCCGGCTCAGTGCCCGGCGCCGTCAGGGGGCCAACTGAGGCCGCTGCCACGTGTCAGCCGCCCCTGAGGCCACGCCTTCGAGCATGGCGTTACGGTGATCCGGTGCGCTCTCTTCGGGTCCTGGTCGTCATCGGCCTGCTGTTCACCCTGACCGCCTGCAACCACGGCGGCAAGACGACCTGTGGAGATTTCCTGTCGATGACGGGCAAGGAGCAGCTCTCTGTCGTGAAGCGGATGGAGGAGGACGCTCCGAACCCGCTGAACGGGCAGGCCTACCCGGCGCTTCGCGACGACCTCGTACGGCGGTGTAGCTCGGGTGGCGCGAAGGTGCACAACCAGACCCTGATCCAGGTCCGGCCCGTCGAGCAGTAGCCCCGTGCAAACTTTCATCAACCCTTCTATGTAAATCGTTGACCTGCGTCGCGGTGTCTGGAATTCTCGGGCTTTCACCCACCGAGGAGATCCCGTGTCCGAGCAGACCACCATCAGCCCCGCCCTCGCTGCCTCACAGGCGTCCTGGCGCTGCGTGCAGGCCCGGGACAAGGCAGGTTGGCTCGCGCTGATGGCCGACGACATCGTGATCGAGGACCCGATCGGCGTCGCGATCACCAACGAGGACGGCAAGGGCGTTCGAGGCAAGGCCGCGGTCGAGGACTTCTTCGACAAGAACATCGCGACCAACAACCTGCGTGTCGAGTGCGAGGAGACGTTCCCGTCGAGCTCGGACCTCGAGGTGGCCCACATCCTCACGCTGCACAGCGCCTTCGAGGGCGGTCTGACCAGCAAGATCCGCGGGATCTTCTGCTACCGGCTCAACGAGGACCACCTGATCACGAACCTGCGTGGGTATTGGCGCATCGAAGACATGGTTTTCGGGAACTCTGAGGACTGAACGGGTTTCCGGACTCTGTAATCGACCGCACTCGACGTAGGTTTGGACGCGTGGAGGAGAGTTTCGACCTGACCGCGCCCGCGCTGATCTTCCCGGGCCAGCAGGACCCGACGTCGGCGTACCGGGTTGCCTACGACCTGCTCGTGCGCCGCGCGCCGGACCAAGCGCTCGAAGTCCTGGAGCCCGCACTGGCGGAGGATCCGACGAGTACTGGACTGCGCACGCTGCGGGCCTGGGCCTACCTGATTCGGGTCCAGCTCGTCCGCGCCGAGGACGAGCTGCGCTCGCTGGCCGAGGAACGACCCGACGACGACTGGGTCCGGTTCGCGCTCGGCAGGGCGCTGGAGCGGCAGTCCAGGTACGTCGAAGCGCTCCCGCACCTGCGCCTGGCTGCGGCCATGTCCGCAGACCCCGAGCACGAGCTGGCGGTCCTGCGCGTCGAGCGGCTCGCCGGCCTGATCTAGTTCCCCGGTTGAGGAGGTTGCGCTGCAACCGTCTCGAAACTGGGCGACCTCACGGCAGCGTCAGGATCTCCGCGCCCGTGTCGGTGACCAGCAGGGTGTGCTCGAACTGGGCCGAGATGCGGCGGTCGCGCGTGACGATGGTCCAGTCGTCGTCCCACATCTCCCACTCGTGGGTGCCGAGGTTGAGCATCGGCTCGATCGTGAACGTCATGCCCGTCTCGATGATCGTGTCGTATGCCGGGTCGTCGAAGTGCGGCACGATCAGGCCCGAGTGGAACGACGTACCGATGCCGTGACCGGTGAATTCGCGGACGACTCCGTAGTTGAAGCGCTTCGCGTAGGACTCGATGACCCGGCCGATCACGTTGAACCGGCGCCCGGGTTTGACGGCCACGATCGCCCGACGCAACGCCTCCCCGGTCCGTTCGACCAGGTCGCGGACGTCGGGTGCGACCCCCGGGGTCAGGAAGGTCGCGTTGGTGTCGCCGTGGACGCCTCCGATGAAGGCAGTGATGTCGATGTTGACGATGTCGCCGTCCTCGACCACGCGACTGTCCGGGATGCCGTGGCAGATGACCTCATTGGCACTGGTGCACAACGACTTCGGGAAGCCCCGGTAGCCCAGCGTCGAGGGGTAGGCGTCGTGGTCGAGCAGGAACTCGTGGCCGATCCGGTCAAGTTCGTCGTGGGTGATCCCCGGTGCCACGTTGCGCCCGACCTCGGCCAGTGCCTGGGCGGCGATGCGACCGGCGATCCGCAGCTTCTCGATGGTTTCCGCGTCCTTGACCTCGGAGCCGGTGAAGCGAGCCGGCACCGGCTGGTCAACGTATTCGGGACGGGGGATGTGCGCGGGCACGGGGCGGCGCGGGGAAATCGTGCCGGCTACGACGAGAGTCACGCGGGCGAGTGTAGTTTCGCCGTGTGCAGGAACAGCCGCCGGGACGAATCAAGGACATCCGCGTCTATCGCGACTCGTTCATCGGCATGGCGATCATGGCCTGTACGCCGTTCCTCATCTTCGGTGCTCTCAAGGTCTACGGGTGGCCTGCCGCGATCGGCCTGTTCGTCGGGTGGTTGGTCCTGCTAGGGCTCGGCACCCGCTGGTTCATGTCCCACCCGCGTTGGGTCCTCGCGGCGGCGATCGTCTCGATGCTGTGCTGGCTCGGCGTCGTCCTGATCGCGAGCTGACTACTGGGGGTGCACCCGCAGAACGGCGTCGTTGCCGCCGTTCGAGGTGCTGATCAGCAGGTCGCCGTTCGGAGCGTCCGTGATCGACCGCAGACGGCCGAAAGCGTGCAGAGCTGCCGGCGTCCGGGTCCAGAGCAACCTGCCGTGCGCGTCGAACTTCATGAAGACGACCTCGCTGGCCTTCAGCGCCGCCACCGCGAGCGTGCCGTTCAGCGCACCCCACTGCGTGCCGCGCACGAAGGTCCCGCCCGAGGTCGCCAGCGTCGGGAAGCCGGAGCTCCACCGGGCTCCGATCTGCGGACCGGGCAGCGAGTAGTCGGTCATCGGCGTCGACTCGTCGTACCCGGGCACCGGGTTCCAGCCGTAGTTGCCGCCGTTGCTGAGCAGGTTGACCTCGTCATCGCGATCGGTGCCCTGCTCGATCGACCACAGCGATCCGTCGGTGCGCTGGGCCAGACCCTGCACGTTGCGGTGGCCGTAGGTGTGGATGTAGCGCTTGTTCTTCGACGACGAGTGGATCCAGCGGTTGCTGGGCCAGGGCGCTCCGGTGAACCTGTTCAGGCGCAGGGTCTTGCCGCCGAGGGACCGCAGGTTCTGTGGGTTGGTGCCGGTGGCAGCGTCACCGGTCCCGACGATCATCGCGCCGGCCCGGGTGATGAGCAGCCGGCAACCACCGTGGCGACCTGTGGTGGTGGGAAAGCCGCTGATCAGCGTGCGCAGTCGTCTGACCCCGGTGAACGAGGCGTTCATCTGCCACGCGATGACCCGGATGTCGTGGCCCCCACCCGCCGTGAAGGTGCCCTGGCAGGTGTAGATACGCCGGTTGCTGGTGAACGAAGGGTCGACTGCGAGCCCCATCAGCCCGGTCTCGCCCACGGCCCAGATCGTCGAGGACGGGAAGCCGATCACGTGCTTGATGCCACGGCGCCACACGAGGAGCCTTCCGCTGCGCTCGTCGACCAGCAGGCGGCCACCAGGGAGCACTTGGACGTCCCACGGGATGGTCAGTCCGGTGACTTGACGGGTCACCCGGAGAGTCGGGATCGCGGCTGCCCGGCCGCTCGCGGCCTGGACGACGGGTGTGTTCGGGACCACCAGGGCAGCAAGAGCGGTCAGGACGAGTGCCAGCAGACAGGTACGTCTCATGGAGCCGAGGCTACTCGCACAAAACGCTCAGAAGGTGTGTTCCGGACCCGGGAAAGTCCCGGCCTTCACATCGGCGGAGTAGGCCTGCGCGGCCTGGGTCAGTACGCCGTGCACATCGGCGTACTGCTTGACGAAGCGGGCCATCTTGCCGGTCCGGAGCCCGAAGGCGTCCTGCCACACCAGGACCTGGCCGTCGCAGCCGTTGCCTGCGCCGATGCCGATCGTCGGGATGCTCAGCTCCTTGGTGACCTCGGCGGCCACGTCGCCCGGCACCATCTCCATGACCACGGCGAACGCGCCGGCGGCCTCGATCGCCTTCGCGTCGGCCAGGATGCGCTGGGCAGTCTCGCCACGGCCCTGGACCCGGTACCCGCCCAAGGCGTGCTCGCTCTGCGGCGTGAAGCCGATGTGGGCCATCACCGGGATGCCGCCACGGGTGAGCAGCTCGATCTGGCCGGTCATCTCGCGCCCGCCCTCGAGCTTCACGCAGTGAGCGCCGCCCTCCTTCATGAAGCGGACCGCCGTGTCGTAGGCCTGCTCGGGGGAGCGCTGGTAGGAGCCGAAGGGCAGGTCGCCGACGACCAGCGAGTGGTGCGCCGCTCGGGCCACCGCGCGCGTCAGCGGAAGCAGCTCGTCGACAGTGATCGGGATGGAGGTCTCGTTGCCCAGGACGTTGTTCGACGCACTGTCGCCGACCAGGAGGATCTCGATGCCGGCGTCGTCGAACGCCGCCGCTGTGTACATGTCATAGGAGGTGAGCATGGCGAACTTCTCGCCGCGCTCCTTCATGTCCCGCAGGTGGTGGGTGCGGATCCGCTTGCGCGCAGTGCCGCCTGTGGCCGCGGCGCCGCTGCCGTACGGCGGGGTCTCTTCGCTCATTGCTGAGCTCCTTACGTGCTCTCGCAGCTCCCTGACGGAGTCCACGGACCGCCCACAACGCTAGTCCTGTTCCGCCGGTTTTGTTCTGTGGTGCTCGTCACCGGTCGGCCGCGAGCCGGAACAGCACGTGGGGTCGCAACGCGTCGCCGGGCTCGAGACGTGGGTGGTCGAAGTCGTCATCGACGTCGTGGGTCATGCCGATCTTGCGCATCACCGCCTGCGAGCGCAGGTTCAGGCGTGAGGTGAACGAGACGATCTCATCGAGCCCGAGCGCGCCGAAGGCGTGCTCCCGGACCGCGAGCGCTCCTTCGGTCGCGAGACCCTTGCCCCAGGCCTCGACCGCCAGCCGCCAGCCGATCTCGACGCACGGGGTGAAAGCGGCCTCGAACTGGGGGACTGCCAGTCCGATGAAGCCGATGAAGGTGGCGTCGGAGCGCCGTTCGGCCGCGAAGATCCCGGGTCGGTCGGCGGCGAGCGCGGTGCTGAACCGCTCGACCTGCGCGCGGGTCTCCTCGGGTGTGAACGGCCGCGGGAAGAACTCCATCACGCGCCGATCGGCGTTGATCGCCGTGTACGGCGCCACGTCGTCCTCGCGCCACTGCCGCAGCAGCAGCCGCGACGTCCGCAGCTCGTGCATCAGGTCGTTCCGTAGGCACGGGTCACCGTGGCGACCCGGACCTGGTAGTCGGCGTACCAGACCTCGCTGCCGCGCTGCTGGGCGATCGCATGCTCGCTGACCTGCTTCCAGGCCCGCGCTGCAGCGTCGTCGACCCAGTACGACACGGTGATGCCCAGGCCGTCCTCGCGGGCGGACTCGTAGCCCAGGTAGCCCGGCTGCTCCTCCGCGAGCGCCCGCATCCTGGCCCCCATCACGGCGTACCCGTTGTCGCCCTCGGTGCGGGTGCTGCTGAAGATCACGGCCGTGTACGGCGGCTCGGGGAGGTCGGCGATCGTGCCCACCGGCTCAGTCGATACCCGGCACGAAGCGGATCTCGCGGACCGCTCCATCGGCGAGGATCGCGAGCGCTTCCTGGTACGCCGCACCGTCGTGGGCGGCCACCGCGGCCTCCATCGAGTCGAAGCGGATGATCACCACGCGCCCCGGGCCGCCGTGCTCGTAGTGGTGCTCGGAGGTGCCTCGGGTGACGAACGTCCCGCCCGCGTCCAGCAGCGCCGGACCGGCCGCCTTGGCGTAAGCCGCCATCTTCTCGTCGTCGAGGATCTCGTGGTAGTAGCTCACCCAGTACGCACTCATGGGTCCATCCTGCCGGTTCCGTGCACCGACGACTCGACCTTTTCTCCTGTTATCCGGGAGACTGGAGGGGTGGACTTCGACTCCTGTTACGCGCACGGGTTCGCGCGCGTGGCCGCCTGCACCATTCCGGTGGCCATCGCCGACCCCGCGACGAACGCTGCGAGCGTGCTCGCCGAGGTCCGCGCGTGCCACGACGAGGGTGTCGCTGTTGCCGTCTTCCCGGAGCTCTGCCTGACCGGATACTCGATCGACGACCTGGTGATGCAGGACGTCGTCCTGGACCAGACGCTCGCCGCGATCGCCACCATCGCCGAAGCCAGCCTCGACCTCGGTCCGGTGATCGTGATCGGCGCGCCGCTGTGGAGCCTGCACCGGCTGTACAACTGCGCTGTGGTCATCCATCGTGGCGAGATCCTCGGTGTCGTGCCCAAGGTCCACCTGCCGACGTACCGGGAGTTCTACGAGTCGCGGTGGTACGCCTCGGGGGCAGACCAGTGCGGTGGCGCCGTGATCGAGGTCAACGGGCAGGACGTGCCGTTCGGCTACGACCTGATCTTCACCTCGAACGACGTCCGGGGTCTCGCGCTGCACGTGGAGATCTGCGAGGACATGTGGGTGCCGGTCCCGCCGAGTGCGAACGCAGCCCTCGCCGGCGCGACGGTGCTGGCAAACATCTCCGGGTCGCCGATCACCGTTGCCCGCGCCGAGGACCGCCGCCTGCTCGTGCGCAGCGCGAGCATGCGCTGCTCTGCGGCCTACCTGTACGCGGCCGCCGGTGAGGGAGAGTCGAGCACAGACCTCTCGTGGGACGGCCAGACGATGGTCTACGAGTGCGGTGACCTCCTCGGCGAGACCGAGCGCTTCCCCGAGGGCCCGCGGCGCACCGTGGTCGATGTCGACCTGGACCGGATCCGCCAGGAGCGGTTGCGCCAGGGCACCTACGACGACAACCTCCGCACCGAGCGGCTGCTGGTCGCCGACTACGTGAACATCGAGTTCACCCTCGAGCCCCCTGCCGGCGACATCAGCCTTCTGCGCACCGTGGACCGCTTCCCCTTCGTCCCGAACGACGCGGACCGGCTCGCCCAGGACTGCTACGAGGCGTACAACATCCAGGTCTCCGGGCTCGAGCAGCGGCTGCGGAGTATCGGCCAGCCGAAGATCGTGATCGGGATCAGCGGCGGCCTGGACTCGACTCATGCGTTGATCGTCGCGGCCAAGGCGATGGACCGCCTCGACCGACCGCGCAGCGACATCCTCGCGTTCACGCTGCCGGGGTTCGCGACGACGGATGCCACCCGGAGCAACGCCACCCGGCTGGCCAAGGCACTGGGGGTCAGCTTCGAGGAGCTCGACATCAGGCCGGCGGCACGGCAGATGCTCGAGGACCTCGGCCACCCGTTCGCGCGCGGGGAGGAGCAGTACGACATCACGTTCGAGAACGTTCAGGCCGGCCTGCGGACCGACTACCTCTTCCGGATCGCGAACCACCGCGGTGGCATCGTGCTCGGCACGGGCGACCTGTCCGAGCTCGCGCTGGGTTGGTCCACGTACGGCGTCGGCGACCAGATGTCGCACTACAACGTGAACTCGGGTGTCCCGAAGACCCTGATCCAGCACTTGATCCGCTGGGCAGTCTCGACGTCCCAATTCGATGGCGAGGTCGACCAGATCCTTCTTGAGATCGTCGGCCAGGAGATCACTCCGGAGCTGATCCCGACGAAGCCCGGCGAGACCCCGCAGAGCACCGAGGCCACCATCGGGCCGTACGCGTTGGCTGACTTCACGCTGTACTACGTGCTTCGCCACGGCTTCCGGCCTAGCAAGATCGCCTTCCTTGCGCGCCACGCCTGGTCGGATGCCGGTACCGGAGTCTGGCCGCCGGGCTACCCCGAGGCGAGCCGGCCGGACTACGACCTGGCCACGATCAAGAAGTGGATGACGGTGTTCGTGAACCGGTTCTTCGGGTTCAGCCAGTTCAAGCGCTCGGCGATGCCGAACGGCCCCAAGGTGGTGGCCGGCGGCTCGCTCTCGCCGCGCGGAGACTGGCGGATGCCCTCGGACGCGAACGCGCGGGTGTGGCTCGCCGACCTCGAGCGCGTCCCGGAAACCCACGGGTAACGCCGAGCCCCTATCGTGTGCGCCATGGGCAAGCAGGAAGACTTCGTACTCCGGGCACTCGAAGAACGTGACGTGCGGTTCGTGCGGCTGTGGTTCACCGACGTCCTGGGGTACCTCAAGTCGGTGGCGATCGCGCCGGCCGAGCTCGAGGGCGCGTTCAGCGAGGGCATCGGGTTCGACGGTTCGGCGATCGAGGGCTTCGCCCGGGTGACCGAGGCCGACATGCTCGCTCGGCCTGATCCGTCGACGTTCCAGATCCTGCCGTGGCGCGGCGACGGTCCGGCCACGGCCCGGATGTTCTGCGACATCACCATGCCCGACGGCTCCGCGTCGTACGCCGACCCTCGCTACGTCCTCAAGCGCACCCTGCAGAGTGCCGCTGAGCAGGGCTTCACCTTCTACACGCACCCCGAGATCGAGTTCTACCTGTTCAAGGACGCCCTCGAGCCGGGTAGGCCGCCGGTCCCGGTCGACCAGAGCGGGTACTTCGACCACACCGCGACCAGCGCCGGGTCTGACTTCCGCCGCGAGGCGATCACGATGCTCGAGGCGATGGGCATCTCCGTCGAGTTCAGCCACCACGAGGGCGGTCCGGGCCAGCAGGAGATCGATCTGCGCTACGCCGACGCGCTCTCGACGGCCGACAACATCATGACCTTCCGCACCGTCGTGCGTGAGGTCGCACTGGGTCAGGGTGTGTGGGCCAGCTTCATGCCCAAGCCGTTCACCGAGCACCCCGGC
>NZ_JAOPXI010000042.1 GCF_025965215.1 Marmoricola sp. | reverse complement strand
GGAGTGCAGCGAAGGCACAGGGTTGGTGTCGCTGCATGGGGGTCACGGTAGCGGCGGTGGCCCTGATGGGGTGCGCTTTCGGCCCGGCACTCCTAGGCTCCTCACGTGCTCGCTTCCAGCAGCCCGGACAAGGGGTCCGGCGCCGTACGCCACCAGGACCGGTTCACCGGGGTCCGGGTCCTAGGCCCGGCCGACCTGTCGGCTGCCCTCGACGTGCTCGCCGAGGACCCGGTCACGAACGTGTTCGCGGAGTACCGCAGCCGGATCACCCAGCTCGACCAGCGCTGGCTGGGCGGCCAGATGTGGGGCTACGTCGAGGACGACGAACTGGTCTCGCTGTGCCACGTCGGAGCGAACATGGTCCCGGTGCAGGCAACGCCGGAAGCCTGTGCTGCGTTCGCGCGCCGCGCGCTGGGCCAGCGCCGGATGAGCTCGACCATCGTCGGCGAGCGCGACGCGGTCGAGGGCCTCTGGGCCCGGCTCGGCGATTCCTGGGGGCCCGCCCGCGACGAACGATGGGACCAGCCACACCTCGCCCTCGCCCACGACCCGGCGATCGAGCCCGATCCGCTGGTCAGACGCACGTCGGCGGAGGAGACCGAGATGCTCTACCCGGCCTGCGTGGCGATGTACACCGAGGAGGTCGGCGTGTCCCCGGAGTCCGACGGCGGACGCACCATGTACCGGGCGAGGGTGGCCCAGCTGGTCAGTCGCGGCTGGTCGTTCTCCCGGATCGAGGACGGCGAGGTGGTCTTCAAGGCCGAGGTCGCCTGCGCCACCCCGCAGGCCTGTCAGATCCAGGGTGTGTACGTGAACCCGGCGCGGCGCGGCGAGGGGCACTGCTCGCGCGGGATGGCGGCTGTCGTGGCATTCGCCCGCAGCGAGATCGCGCCGACCGTGGCGCTCTACGTGAACGCGCACAACCTCGCCGCCCGGGCGGCGTACGAGAAGGTCGGGTTCGCCCAGACCGCCACCTTCTCGACGCTGATGTTCTGAGCACAGTTCACCGGATGCTCATCCGCCTTTCGCCTGTTCTTCGACTTGCGCCGATGGAGTGCGAGGCGTGGGTGGCCCCACGCCCCCATCTCACGACGAGGAGCAGATGTGAAGACTTATTCGCGCAAGCTGGCGGTCGCCGCCACGATTGCATCAGCCGGGCTGTTCGCCGCGCTCGGGACCACGACGGCGGCCCTGGGTGCAGGACACGGGCCTGACCAGGGAACAGCGACGCCGATCCAGCACCTCGTGGTGATCTTCCAGGAGAACGTGTCTTTCGACCACTACTTCGCTACCTACCCGACCGCCGCGAACACGGGCGGTCAGACGTTCCACGCAGCGCCCGGGACCCCGTCGGTGAACGGCCTGTCAGGATCGCTGCTGACGTCGAACCCCAACGGCGTGAACCCGCGACGCTACGACCCGACCGCACCCTCCGACCTGCTCACCTGCGACCAGGACCACAACTACAACGACGAGCAGCGCGCGTTCGACGGCGGCCTGATGGACAAGTTCCCGCAGACGGTGGGCAACCACTCCGGCAACGGTCCGACCGGCAGCCCGTGCTCGGCCGGTGACGTCATGAACTACTACGACGGCAACTCCACCACGGCTCTGTGGAACTACGCGCAGCACTACGCGATGAGCGACAACTCGTACGCCACCACGTTCGGGCCGTCCTCGCCTGGCGCGATCAACCTGACCTCGGGCGACACCGGCGGCGTCGACATGACGCACACCGCGAACAACCCGTCGAAGGCCACGACCGCGTCTCCGAACGCGGACCTGACGGCTGACGGCCAGGGCGGATTCTCGCTGACCAGCGATGCCCAGCCCTTCTGGGACGACTGCTCGACCCGTGACGCCGTGGCGATGAGCGGGACCAACGTCGGTGACCTGCTCAACGCTTCCGGGAAGTCCTGGGGCTGGTTCGAGGGCGGCTTCCGGCCGACCACGTCGTTCGCAGCAGCCGCCTCAGCCACCGGTCACGCCGGCCAGTCGACCTCGACCTTCCTGCCGGACGAGTTCAAGACCGCCGGATTCAACGCCTCGGTCCCGCACTCCTCGAACCAGGGCATCTGCGACGCGGTGCACCCCGTCGGCGCGGGGCTGCAGAGCCCGTTGACCCCGGGTACCGGGCAGTACGGCTACAAGGACGACTACATCCCCCACCACGAGCCGTTCCAGTACTACGCCTCGACCGCCAACCCGCACCACCTGACGCTGCCCACCGACAGCGCCGGTCAGGTGCCGACCAACGTCCTGCGCACCATCGGTACCGACACCCAGCACTACGTCGGCGGACAGCCGCAGTTCGACACGCCGAACCACCAGTACGACACGAGTGACTTCGACCAGCTGGTCGCGGCCATTCACAGCGGAGACCTGCCGCCGTCCGCGCTGCCTGCAGTCAGCTTCCTCAAGGCCGGCGGGTACCAGGACGGCCACGCGGCCTACTCCGACCCGATCGACGAGCAACGCTTCATCGTCAACGAGATCAACGCGCTGCAGCGCACACCGGACTGGAAGAGCACCGCCGTGGTGATCGCCTACGACGACTCCGACGGATGGTACGACCATGCCTACAGCGGCGTGACCAACCCCTCCACCACCGTCGCCGACGCGCTGACCGGGACAGGGATGTGTGGCAGCGGCACTCCGCTCGTCGGTGAGCAGGGACGTTGCGGGTACGGTCCGCGGATGCCGTTCCTGGTGATCTCGCCGTGGGCCAAGCACAACGCGGTCGACCACACCCTGACCGACCAGTCCTCCGTCCTTCGGTTCGTCGAGGAGAACTGGGGCTTGGGGAGCATCCCGGGCAGCACGGATGCTGTCGCCGGATCCCTGGACGGCTTGTTCGACTTCGGAAGCAAGATCGGGCGCGGTTTCGCCTACGGCAACGCAACCAACGGTGCGCCGTACCTGCTCGACCCGAGCACCGGTCAGCCGCTCGGGAACTGACGGCCGACAGAAGGTGGGCCTCGACACGGGGCGGTGCGGAAACGACCGCCCGCCCCCGGTTCGCCACGGTAGGTTCGCGTCATGACTGCACCCCTGCGCCGCGACGGCAAGATCCTGATCGGGTCATTCGTCGTCTCCGGCATCGTCCACCTGGTCAAGCCGGAGGTCTACGAACCCCTGATGCCGTCGTGGGTGCCCCTGCACCGCGAGGTCATCGTCTACTCCGGCGTGGCCGAGATCGCGCTCGCTGCGGGCATGGCGCTGCGGCCCACCCGCAAGCTCGCCGGGCTCGCCAGCGCCGGCCTGTTGGCTGCGGTCTTCGTCGGCAACGTGAAGATGGCCCAGGACGCGGCGAGGAGCAACAACCTCCCGTTCAAGGTCGGCGCCTTCGCCCGGTTGCCGATGCAGATCCCGATGGTGCGCGCGGCGCTGCGCGCCGGTCGCGCGTGACGCTGCGACGTAACCGCATCGCAAGGTCGGGATCACCGCGGATAGCCTGCTCCCCATGATCCTGAGGATGTCGTCCCTGTTCGTCCGGACCCTGCGTGAAGATCCGGCGGACGCCGAGGTGCCGAGCCATCGGCTGCTGGTGCGCGCGGGCTACATCCGTCGGGCAGCGCCCGGGATCTACACCTGGCTGCCGTTGGGCCTGCGGGTCCTGCGCAAGGTCGAGGGCGTCATCCGCCAGGAGATGGACGCGATCGGCGCCCAGGAGCTCCAGTTCCCGGCGCTGCTGCCGCGTGAGCCGTACGAGGCCACCGGTCGCTGGAGCGAGTACGGCGACGACATCTTCCGGCTCAAGGACCGCAAGGGCGGCGACTACCTCCTCGGACCGACCCATGAAGAGATGTTCACGCTGGTCGTCAAGGACCTGTTCTCCTCGTACAAGGACCTCCCGGTCTGGCTGTACCAGATCCAGACCAAGTACCGCGACGAGGCGCGTCCGCGAGCGGGCCTGCTGCGCGGGCGCGAGTTCATCATGAAGGACTCCTACTCCTTCGACACGACCGACGAGGGCCTCGACGCGTCGTACGCGGCGCACCGCGCGGCGTACGTGAAGACGTTCGACAGGCTGGGCTTCGACTACGTCATCGTCAAGGCGACCGCCGGCGCGATGGGCGGGTCGAAGTCCGAGGAGTTCCTGGCCCGGGCCGAGGTCGGCGAGGACACCTACGTCAGGTGCACCCGGTGTGACTACGCGGCGAACGTCGAGGCGGTCGAGGTGCCGGCCCCGGCTCCGGTCCCGTACGACGGCATCCCGGTCGCGCATGCGGAGGCCACGCCGGGAACCCCGACGATCGAGTCGCTGGTGGCCCACCTCAACGAGACCTTCCCGCGCAGCGATCGGCCCTGGGCGGCGGCGGACACCCTGAAGAACGTCCTGGTCCTGCTCAAGCACCCCGACGGAACTCGCGAGCCCCTCGCCATCGGGCTCCCCGGTGACCGCGAGGTCGACCAGAAGCGCCTGGAAGGTCAGCTCGAACCGATCGAGGTCGAGCCGATGGACGACGCCGAGCTGAAGAAGCACGCGTCGCTGGTCCGGGGCTACATCGGCCCTGCGGCGTTGGGGGAGAAGTCCGCGTCGGGCATCCGCTACCTGGTCGATCCGCGCGTCTCCGAGGGCAGCGCCTGGGTGACCGGAGCCAACGTCGAGGGCCAGCACGTCATCGACCTCGTCGTCGGTCGCGACTTCACGCCAGACGGGACCATCGAAGCGGCCGAGGTCCGCGACGGAGACGCCTGCCCGCAGTGTGCGGTCGAGGGGCGCCCCGACGGCGTGCTGGAGTCGGCTCGTGGCATCGAGATGGGCCATATCTTCCAGCTCGGGCGCAAGTACGCCGACGCGCTGGACCTCAGGGTCCTCGACGAGAACGGCAAGCTCGTCACCGTGACGATGGGCTCCTACGGGATCGGTGTCTCGCGCGCGGTGGCGGCGATCGCCGAGGGCAACAACGACGAGCTGGGTCTGGTCTGGCCGCGCCAGATCGCCCCTGCGGACGTGCACATCGTGGCGGCCGGCAAGGAGGAGGCGGTGTTCGAGGCTGCTGGTGCCCTCGCCGACGCCCTGGCCGCGGACGGCGTCGCCGTGCTCTACGACGACCGCGCCGGCAAGGTCAGTCCCGGAGTGAAGTTCAAGGACGCCGAGCTGATCGGCGTACCGACGATCGTGACGGTCGGGCGTGGCCTGGCGGACGGAACCGTCGAGGTGCGTGACCGCCGAAGCGGCGAGCGGACCGAGATCGCCGTGGGCGACGCCGCCGCACACCTGACCTCGCTGGTTCGCGTCTGATCTGAAGCGCGCAGCCTGCGCTGTTCGTGCACAGTCCACGGGCTGTGCGCCTGGTCCACAACGTCGCTGCGAACCCGCGCGGGCCAACGCCTGGGGGATCAAGGCTTCCTGCAGCACGAGACCGTGCTTTCCCGCACTGCAGGAGGAGATCCATGTTCATCACCCTCGCCCGGCTGGTGGCCGGCCTGGTCGCAGTCCTGTCCATCGGCGCGCCCGGCGCCACGAGCCCTCCGCCGATCACCCGGCATCCGTGTTTCGAGCCGGTCGACGTCGGTGCGGCGGCCCGAGGAGCCACCAACCCGCGATCCGGTGACCACCGCACGATCACACCCGCGATGCAGCGGCGCATCGACGTCCGGACGGCCGGCATCCTGGCCGGGCGACGGGTGAGCACGGCGGCGATCACCATCCCGGTCTACGTGCACGTGATGACGTCGAAGGCCGGCGCCGGCGACGTGAGCAACACCCGGATCGCCCGCCAGATCACCGTGCTCAACCAGACCTATTCGGGCCGCGACGCCGACCACCCCGGCGGAGTCGACACCGGTTTCCGGTTCAGGCTGGCCGGGACCGATCGGCATGCCAACACCACGTGGCACTCCGACGGGGACAGCGAGGCCTACCGGGCCCAAACCCGCAAGGGCGGCCGCAACGCCCTGAACATCTGGCTGGTCGACTTCGGCTACCTCGGGATCGCGACGTTCCCCTGGGATGCCGCCGGCGCGATCGGCATCGACGGGATCCGGGTCCAGTTCAGCTCGCTGCCCGGCGGCAGCGCCACGCACTACGACGAGGGCAAGACCGTGACACACGAGACCGGCCACTGGCTCGGGCTCTACCACACGTTCCAGGACGGATGCGGGTCTCCCGGCGACGAGGTTGCTGACACCCCGGCCCAGTCGTCCCCGAGCACGGGTTGTCCCACCGGCCGCGATTCCTGCAGCGCTCCCGGGCTCGATCCGATCCACAACTACATGGACTACAGCTACGACGCCTGCTACCAGTCCTTCACGCCGCAACAGGCGGCCCGGATGAAGAAGATGTGGACGGCGTACCGGGCGGCGCAGACGGGCGTGACCGTGGGAGGCTGATGCTCATGACGGGTCCCGGCATCGAGGCTGTTCTCTTCGACTGGGGCGGCACCCTGACCGCCTGGCACGACATCGACTTCCATGCCGAGTCACTGGCCCTGGCGCAGGCGGTCGCCGGCACGGTGGACGGTGACGTGCTCGCGCATGCGGCACTGCTGCACGAGGCCGGCAGGACCGTGTGGGGGTGGAGCCGGGACCACCAGCGCAGTGCGACGGTCGCCGACCTGTTCGCCGTCGCAGGTCTTCCCCACGACGACGAGCTGCTGCGCCACTACTACGAGTTCTGGGAACCGCACACCCTGACCGATCCGCAGGTCGCCGGTCTGTGGCGGACCCTCAAGGACCGGGGGATCAAGATCGGTGTCCTGTCCAACACGATCTGGCCCCGGGAGTGGCACGAGGGCTGGTTCCGGCGCGACGGGGTCCTGGACCTCATCGACGGCGACGTGTACACCAGCGAGATCCCGTGGACCAAGCCTGCCCCCGAAGCGTTCCGCGCGGCGATGGATGCGGTCGGGGTCAGCGACCCTGCCCGGTGCGTGTACGTCGGAGACAGGCTGTTCGACGACGTCTGGGGCGCGCACAACGCCGGTCTCCGCGCCATCCACATCCCGCACAGTGTGATCCCGCCCGACCAGATCGGGCACACCGAGGGGAGTCCGGACGCGGTCGCCCACGACTTGGGGGCCATCGCGGCCATTGTTGCCGGGTTGTGCAGTGCATGAACCGGAAGCGCCGTGATTGTTCCGTTCGGGGCACCGGCTCGGCAGGATCGAGTCAGTGGCTACCGGGGAACATCTCGGGGGGTCCTCGGAACACCACCTGACGGACAGCCACCTCGTTGAGAGCGACAAGGGCCCATCGGCGCTGAGCGCCGGCGGTGTTCTCGACGAGTTGGCCGTAGGTCTTGGCGATGCGGCGCTCCAGTTGGAGCGCCGCATCGTTCAATTCTGCGGCCGTCGTCATCTGCGCCGGCAGGTCGTAGGTCACCTCGGACGCCACCGGTACGGCGCCCAGGTCGTGGATGAACACAGTCAGCTCGTCGCGACGGCGGCGGTGCTCGCGATAGTCGTCGACCAGGACGGCGTACAGGGCGTGCTGTCGCGACGATGACGCCTGCGCGCCGAGGACGCCGGTGAGGTAGACCGCGGCGTGCTCGCCGGCGAGGGCAGCCTGCAGGGCGTCGATCGCCTTCATGCCGGCATCGCCGCCAGCTGCTGCGAGATCGCCGCTGACATGCTGCCGAACAGTCGTGCGTACCGTCCGCTCTCCGCTGCGATCGCGGCCGCGATGAGCCGGTCGTGCAGGGTCCGCTCCGTGTCCGCGACCAGTCGCAGCGCGGCCGCCTGGTTCCTGGCGGTGACCGGCGCCGGGCTCGTGGTGGCCCGGTCGACGTAACCAGGGACTGCCTGGCGCAAGGTCGTGACATGCACCTCGTGCATCGTCACCAGCGGGTGCAGCCGGCGCACGAGTGCCGGGTACGTCGAGCCGACCCGGGCGATCACCCGCACGGCGCCGAGGATCGCGGATCCGAGCTCGACGGCGGCGGTCACGTCGTGCGGCAGGCCACCACGTCGGGGCACGGGCTGCGTGGTTGCCGCTGAGGGCGCGGAGGAGGCAGAGCATCCGGCCACCGCGAGCACGCCGAGCCCGAGGCCACCGAGCACCAGTGCTCGCCTGGTCGGCGCGGCCGTTCCCACTCTCGGACTCATCACGGCGCATCGTAACCAGCACCCGTGCGCCGGTGCGTCGGCGGCGTTGGCCGGATGCCCTAGGCTGACCGCACCACAACAACACAGCAGGAGGTCGAGATGGGAACGCCGGACATCACCGACCGTCTGGCTGCTGTGCTCGGTGCTCACCTCGAGGTCCTGGGCCTGGACCTGGAGGCAGTGGACCTGTCGAAGGCGGGCAAGCGATCGGTCCTGCGGGTCGCCGTCGACAAGGACGGCGGCGTCGACATGGACGACATCGCGGAAGCGACCAAGGCGGTCTCGGCGATCCTCGACGACTCCGATGTGATGGGCAGCGGAGCGTTCACGCTGGAGGTCTCCTCGCCGGGCGTCGACCGGCCCCTGACCCATCCGCGGCACTGGCGACGCAACGAGACCCGACTGGTCAAGGTCGACCTGGTCGACGGCGAAGCGGTCACGGGCCGCATCGTTGCGGCCGACGAGTCCGGCGCCACCCTCGCCGTCGAGGGCACCGAGCAGGTGGTCCCCTACGAGGCGATCGCCAAGGCGAAGATCCAGATCGAGTTCAAGCGGGAAGGCTGAGACGTGGACATCGACATGAGCATCTTGCGCATGCTCGAGCGCGAGAAGGAGATCTCCTTCGAGGTACTGGTCGAAGCGATCGAACAGGCGCTGCTGACGGCGTACCACAAGACGCCGGGCGCGCTCGAGCACGCGCGCGTGCAGCTCGACCGCAAGAGCGGACACGTGGTCGTCTTCGTCCGCGAGACCGATGACGCCGGTGAGACGGTCGGCGAGGAGTTCGACGACACCCCCGCGGACTTCGGCCGGATCGCCGCCACGACGGCCAAGCAGATCATGTTGCAGCGCCTGCGCGACGCCGAGGACGAGATCCGGTTCGGGGAGTTCTCCGGCAAGGAGGGCGACATCGTCTCCGGCCTGATCCAGCAGGGTCGTGACCCCCAGGACGTCATGGTCGACCTGGGCAAGCTGGAGGCACTGCTCCCGGCCGGCGAGCAGGTTCCGGGGGAGGACTACTCCCACGGAACCCGGATCAAGTGCCTGGTCGTGAGCGTCCGCAAGGGCATGCGCGGTCCGCAGGTGATGCTCTCGCGCACCCACCCGAACCTGGTCAAGAAGCTGTTCGCCCTCGAGGTGCCCGAGATCGCCGACGGCACCGTCGAGATCGTCGCCATCGCCCGCGAGGCCGG
>NZ_JAOPXI010000028.1 GCF_025965215.1 Marmoricola sp. | reverse complement strand
TCGCGGTGGTCGCCGGACGGATGCTGCTGCGGCACATCCGACTGCAGACGATCCACTACGTCGGCGCCGGAGTCTGCTTCCTACTGGCCGCCGTGACGGCGTACGAACTCCTGACGTGAGACGTAGTCTGCGGGCATGAGTCCGGGAGCCAACAGCGAGGTCGGGCGACTCCGGACGGTGATGCTGCACCGGCCCGGGCCGGAGCTGCAGCGTCTGACACCGCGCAACAACGACAAGCTCCTCTTCGATGGGATCCCCTGGGTCAGCCGCGCCCAGGACGAGCACGACGCCTTCGCCCAGGCACTTCGGGACCGCGACGTCGAGGTCCTCTACCTGTTCGACCTCCTCGTCGAGACACTCGAGGAGGAGGCCAACCGGGACCGTGCGATCGCCGACGTCACCAGCTCGCTGCACCTCGGCGACACCCTGCGGGACTTCCTGCGCAGGTCGCTGGCAGACCTGGACGCAGCGGCCCTCGCCCTGGTCCTGACCGCCGGCATCCGCAACGACGAGGTCCGCGGCGGGTTCGGCCTGGTCACCTCTCTGCTGGCTCACGATGACTTCCTGATCGATCCGTTGCCCAACCTGCTCTTCACCCGCGACTCCAGCGTCTGGATCGGCGATCGCGTGGCGATCACGTCGCTGGCGATGCCGGCCCGCGAACGTGAGACCCAGCTGACCGACCTGATCTATGCCGGACATCCGCGGTTCGCCGGGTCGGAGCGGATACACGGCGATCACCACGAGCACGTCGAGGGTGGCGACGTGCTGCTGCTTTCGGCCGGGGTGATCGCGGTCGGTGTCGGCGAGCGCACCACGCCGGCCGGGGCGGAGCGCCTTGCCCGCCAGGCCTTCGAGCACGGTCTGGCCAGCACGGTCCTGGCCGTCCCGATCGCGCAGGAACGCGCCACCATGCACCTCGACACCGTCTGCACGATGGTCGACACCGACAAGATCGTGATGTACCCGAATGTCGCCGACCAGCTCAGCGCGTACGCGGTGACCCGCAACAGCTCGGGTGATCTCGAGGTGGCTCGCTCCGAGCCGTTCCTGGTCGCTGCGGCGAAGGCGATGCAGATCGACACCCTGCACCAGATCGACACCGGACTCGACCCGGTCACCGCCGAGCGCGAGCAGTGGGACGACGGCAACAACACCCTCGCCGTCGCCCCGCGTCTCGCGGTCGCCTACGAACGCAACGTCGAGACCAACAGCCGGCTCGAGGCAGCCGGCATCGAGGTCATCGCCATCTCCGGTTCCGAGCTCGGCTCAGGTCGAGGCGGCCCGCGCTGCATGAGCTGCCCGATCGACCGCGACGACGCCTGAGCGTGCGAGGCAGGATCGAACCGTCCTCAGCGGGGCATGGAAAAGCCCGACCGATGTTGACGGGGGATGCAACACCGGCCGGGCATCTGGAACTCTAGAACACGTAACCGTTTTGCGCCAAGGATTCCGATACTCCGGTTGTCCTATCTGATCGTCAGCTGTCGGCTGGCTAGTCCGGAACGTACCGAACGTTCCTCGGTGTTCAGCGGCGTACGATCCGCCAGCGTCTCGGCCAGGCGCTTGTCGAACGCTGCCACCGGCTCCAGGAGCGCCTCGCCGCCGGTCCCGGGGGGCAGGTCCCAGACCGGAACCAGCACCCCATGTGCCCGAAACATCCCGATCAGGCGACCGTCCTCGACGAGATGATCCTCCCCGGCCGCGTGCAGCCGGGCCAGCGCATCAAGCAGCAGGTCCTCGTCCTCGGGGCGGACCCAGCGCAGGAACTCGCGGTCCCCGAGCTCGGTCCAGTACGCCGCCTCGACCCCCGCCAGGCGCACGGTGGGCGACACGGCCGTGTTGGCCTGCTCGAGGACCTCGGCCATCGCGCCGGCGTCCTCGACATCGACGGCCCAGTAGTCGAACCCGTCGTGGACGGTGACGGTGAGGCCGCCGCTCACCATGTCCTGGAGCGTCGGTCCCTCGCCGGGATCCTCGGTCAGGCCGACCATCGTGCCGGGCTCGGCATCCAATGCGGCGGTCAGGACGGCGGCGAGGTCGCGGCTCGGGTCGCCGTACGCGTGCTGGACCTGAAGGCCGAGGGCGATGTCTCCGTTCTCGCGGACCAGCGCCGGAGCAGCGCCGGGCAGGAGGGTGCACAGTGTCACCGCGCGGGTACCGGCCGCCTTCACCGTCAGCGGCACGGTCGCGGCCGGGACGAACTCACGTAGGGCGATCAGGTCGCACTCCCCGACCATGCCCGCGAACGGGCGCGGGTTGAACAGTGGCGGCGGCCCCGAGGGGTCTCCGTGGCAGGACTTGTAACGGCGTCCCGAGCCGCAGGGACACGGCTGGCGCGGGCCGACCTGCCCGTCGGCTACCTCGGAAGGACCTGCTGCTGCGGAACGCGCCTTGACGCGCGACTTCTTTCCCATGCGCGAAGGCTAGCGGCGCAGCCGGTCACCCCGACGCCAGGGCGACGTCCACGTGGACTGCCTGCAACCACGGCTGCCGCTCGACCCACCAGCGTGCAGTGAGGGCCTCGACGATCGCGAGACCGCGTCCGCTGTCGTCCTCCTCGGGTGCGTCCCGCGCGCTCGGGACCGACGTACCGCCGCCGTCGGAGACCGACAGCTGGAGACGACCTGCACGCCGTTGCCACCGCACGAGCATGGTCCCGTTGGACAACGGGGCCGCGTGTCGCAGCGCGTTGCTGACGAGCTCGGTCGCCACCAGTCGGGCGTCGGCGATTGCCTCGTCCCCGGCACCCTGGTGGACCAGCCAGGCAGACAGCGCGTCGCGCACCGCGCGGGCGCTCTCGGCGTTGAACGGCAGGCTCATCGAGACCGGCCCCTGGAGGGGGGCCGACACGGGAGCTGTCGACATAGGTACCTCCGGCAAGGGCTTGACCGCGGTTCGCAGGAGGCTCCCCACCCGGGACATGCCTCAAACATGCCCCGACCACCTGACCCGCACGAGTCAGGGCTTGTCGAGGTACCTGAGGGTCGCGCCGGGCTTGTCGGTGATCACGGCCGAGACGCCGAGCTGGCGGCACAGGTCGATGTCTGACTTGCTGTTGACGGTCCAGACGTGCACCTCGGTCCCCGCCGCCCGGATGCGGCGGATCAGCTCGGGGTACTTGTGCAGCAGCTCGATCCCGGGACCGGCGACCCAGTCGGGCTCGGCGAACGGGCGGACCCGGGCCCAGTCGGTCGGCCCGTCCATCAGGAAGACCAGCCGCAGCGCCGGAGCCAGCCGGCGTACTCGTCGCAGGGCGATCCAGGAGAACGACATGACTCGGACCGGGGAGTCGGCACCGGCCCAGCCGAAGTCGTCCAGGATCTCGACGAGGCGGCGTTCGACCAGACCGGCGAAACGGGTCGGGTGCTTGGTCTCGATCGCGAGCTCGACAGGACGCGAGTACGACGCAACGGTGTCCAGCAGGCGCCGCAGGGTGAGCACCTTGCCGAGCTCGGGATCCAACTCGGGCGCTTCGTCGTCCAGCTCGGCCCACGGGTGCTTCCAACTGGCGAAGTCGAGCTGCTCGAGCTCGGAGAGCTCCATCGACGAGACCAGACGCTTCTGATGCGCGGTGCGCTGCAGGTCCCGGTCGTGGACGCAGACCAGGTGGCCGTCTGCCGTCAGCCGGACGTCGCACTCAAGCGCATCGGCACCCTCGTCCAGGGCCGCGACATAGGCGCCCAGGGTGTGCTCGGCGTTGGTGGCGCTCGAACCGCGGTGCGCGACCACCTCCGGCCTCCCCTGGCTCATGCGATCCATTGTGAGTCACCGACGTAGGATTCGCCGGTGACTCACCAGGACGACGTAGCGAGCAGGATCGACCCCGCCGAGCTCGCTGTTGCCGTGAAGGTGCTCGGGATGCTGCACGAGCTCGACGAGGAGCACAGCGACGTCGTGACCGTGAAGCGGGCCGCGTCGCACATGTACAAGGCGCTCAAGAAGGAGCGCCGGATCCGCAAGCGCGAGGCGGAGCTCGCCGCCGACCGGGCCGTCACCGAGGCCACCGCGACCGGCTCCCCGATGCGCATCGACGACGAGACCCAGGGCATCCCGCTGGTCTCGAACGCCCAGGGCGCCTTCGCCGGGGAGCTGATCAACCCGCGCGGCTGCTACATCTGCAAGAACGACTACACGCTGGTCGACGCGTTCTACCACTACCTCTGCCCGACCTGCGCGGCGTTCTCGCACGCGAAGCGCGACCAGCGCACCGATCTGACGGGCAAGCGTGCGCTGCTGACCGGCGGACGCGCCAAGATCGGGATGTACATCGCGCTTCGGCTCCTGCGTGACGGAGCACACACCACCATCACGACCAGGTTCCCCAAGGACGCCGTACGCCGCTTCGCCGCGATGGAGGACAGCGCTGACTGGCTGCACCGCCTCAAGATTGTCGGCATCGACCTGCGCGACCCGACCCAGGTGGTGGCGCTGGCTGACAACGTCGCCGCCGAGGGCTCGCTCGACATCCTGATCAACAACGCGTGCCAGACCGTACGACGCTCACCGGGCGCCTACTCGAACCTCGTCGAGATGGAGTCGGCACCGTTGCCCGACATCGCCGGGCTGGCGTCCGGGCTCCCGGAGATGGTGACGTTCGACCGGATCTCCGAGGCTCACCCGGCAGCGATCGCCGGAGCCCTGGCCGCGCACGCGGTCGCACACCACGAGGGCGAGTCGCTCGAGCACGCCATCGCCGCGCAGAACGCAGCCTCGCTGACCGCACTCGCGCTCACCGCCGGAAACGCCTCGCTGGACGCGCACCTGGCTGGGACTGCCGTCGACGCGGGCGGGTTGCTGCCCGACACCCAGACCAACAACTCCTGGACCCAGGTCGTCGAGGAGGTCAACCCGCTGGAGCTGCTCGAGGTCCAGTTCTGCAACTCGATCGCACCGTTCCTGCTGATCTCGCGACTTCGCCCGGCGATGCGCGCCGCGGTCGAGGCGGGCGCACGACGAAGCTACGTCGTGAACGTCTCAGCGATGGAGGGACAGTTCTCCCGGCGCTACAAGGGCCCCGGCCATCCGCACACCAACATGGCCAAGGCGGCGTTGAACATGCTGACCCGCACCAGCGCCGGCGAGATGTTCGAGACCGACCGGATCCTGATGACCGCGGTCGACACCGGCTGGATCACCGACGAGCGCCCCCATCAGGACAAGCTCCGGATCGCCGCCGAGGGCTGGCACGCGCCGCTGGACCTCGTCGACGGCGCCGCCCGGGTCTACGACCCGATCGTCCTGGGTGAAGCCGGCGAGGACCTGTACGGCTGCTTCGTGAAGGACTTCAAGCCCAGCCCCTGGTAGCCGAGTAGTCAGTTGGTGACCCTCGAGTGGTCAGTTGCGTTACTAGAGCACTGCAGCAACTGACCATTCGGCTGGCGAGAAGTGACCATTCGGCGTCAACCTCGGTCGCGGAGGTACTTGCCGAAGTGGGGGACGGTGAAGGCGATCCGGCCACGCTCGCCGGAGTAGATGAGCCCCTTCTTGAGCAACGAGTCCCGCGCCGGCGACAGGGACTGCGGCTTCTTGCCCAGCATCGCCGCGACGTCGGCGGTGGAGACGGAGCCGGCCCCGAAGTCGAGCTGGGCGTCCGCATCGGTGGCATGCAGCTCGACAGCGGCATCGGCCATCGCGCGCAGGTACTCACGCTCCCCCGGTGTCGCCCGCTCGTACCGGCTGCCGAAGAAGCCCACCGCGAGCTCGGACTCAGCCTGGGGAGCCGCCACCGCGACGTCGTCCGCGGTCACCGGCGAGGCCGGCGCCACGTCCCAGACCGCCTTGCCGTAGGCCTGGATGAAGTACGGGTACCCGCCCGTGGCGGCGTACAGGGCCTCCAGCGCGCCAGGCTCGTAGGCAGCATCCTCGTCGAGCGCCGGGGCCGTGAGTGCCCGGTCGGCCGCTTCCCGCGCGAGCCGGTCGATGCGCTGGTAGCGAAAGAGCCGTTCGGAGTAGGACTTGCTCGCCGAGAGGACCGCCGGCAGGTGCGGAAGCCCGGCGCCGACGACGATCACCGGTAGTCCCGACTGGCTGATCTCGTGGCACGCCGCGCAGAGCGCCGAGACGTCGTCGGGCCCGAGGTCCTGCATCTCGTCGAGGAAGATCGCCACGCCTTTCCCGACATCGGCGGCGAGCCCACCGAGATCGGTGAACAGCTCGACCAGGTCGATCTCGATGTCGCCGGAGTCGGCACGGCCCTTGGCGGCCGGGACCTCGATCCCCGGGTTCCAGACGTCGCGCAACTTCGCTCCGGGCTGGGCGTCTCGCTGGGCGAAGGCCCGGATCACGCCCAGTACGTCGTCTGCGGCCGGGTGGCCGAGCTCGCGGACGGCCTGGTGCACGGCGCCCGACAACGGCCGGCGAAGCCGCTGGTCGGGCCGGGCTTCGAGCTTGCCGGTCCCCCACCCCCGGCGTACGGCAGCCGAGCGCAGCGCGTTGAGCAGCACCGTCTTCCCGACGCCGCGGAGGCCGGTCAGCACCAGCGAGCGTTCCGAGCGTCCCCGGGCGATGCGTTCGAGCACGATGTCGAAGGCGCCGAGCTGCTCGTCACGACCGGCGAGCTCGGGTGGCCGCTGCCCGGCTCCGGGTGCGTACGGGTTCGTGATCGGGTCCACGATCAGACGATATCCGGATATCTAGTCGATTCCTTAGATTCAGGTAGCGCGTCGCATCGTTCGGATCAGGATTACTTCGTGCCCGTTGGTGGCACATAGGATCAGGCCTCGTTGTCGGGATGGGAGGGCCCAGGATGGCTGTGAGACTCGGATCAGATGCCAGCAGCGACGCCCAGATCACCGACGGCGTTGGGGCAGGCGACGTCGGCGCTGCCGGTCGGCTGTGGGTTCGGTTCTGGCCGGTCGCGCTGAGCAGCGCGCGCCACTTCGTCGTTCCGGCCGAGGTCCCCGGGCTCGCGGCCGAGGCGCTGATCGGCACGATCGCCTCGATCGTCGTCGGCCGCGGCCCCCGCGAGGATGTCGCGACCTTCGTCCAGGATGCCGTGCGCGAGCTCGGCGAAGACGAGGAGCCAGGCCCAACCGACCGGTCCGCCGCTCCGGGGTCCGCGGTCGTCCTTCCCGAGGTCTTCGCCTCACGGCTGATGAGCCAGGCCTTCGCCGGACTCTCCCAGGAGTCCCAGACGATCCTGTGGGGCGGAGCAGACCGCCCGGAGGCCGACGAGGCCCTGACCGAGCTGCAGTCCAGCTACGTGGCACGGCACATCGAGAACGCACCGACGGCTGCCTGTCGCCAAGCCCACCGAGCGCTCGCCGAGGCGGTCCGGGCACCGTCGGCGCTGCCCGTGGCGGACTGGGTGCACATGAGCAGCTGCGCGTGGTGCACCGAGGCCTTCCACGAGCTCGCCTTCAGCGGCGTGGGGATCACGGCGCTGGTGGACCCGGCGATCGTCGCCCGCGCCACCGTGGTCGCTCCCGTCGAGGTGCCGCCGGCCACGCCCCCGGTCACCGCGGCTCCCGTGCTGGCGTTCCCGCTCTTCGCGGACGAGCCGTCGGCGATCGAACCCTGGCTCGCCCACGACGAGACGACCGAGACCGCAGCGGTCGACCCCGAGGAGGAGACCGGCCGCCGCAGGCTCGTGGTGATGATCGCGGGCGTCACGGCCGCCGCGATCATTGCCGTCGCCGCGATCGCCGCCGCCGCGTCGAGCCTGGGCAACGGCGCCACGACCCCGCCGAGCGCCGGCCACCAGCACCGCAGCTCCTCCACGCTTCCCGGTGCCTCACACTCCACCACCCCGTCCCCCACGCCGAGTTCGTCGGCGAGTGTCGACGCGCCGACCGCGTCCCCGACACCGGTCCTGGTGGTGAACAACGCGACCGCGACCCCGAAGAAGCCGGCTCCCAGCCCGGCGAGCAAGCCGACCCCGACGGCAACCAGGCCGCCTGCCAGCCCGACGGCGAAGCCGACGAAGCCTGCGCCGAGCCCGACCCCGACCCCGACCTGCAACCTGGTCATGCACCTGTTGGGCGCCTGCTGAGCACAGGTTCCGAGGCGTCCGGGTAGCGTGACGCCATGCCCGAGCTGCCCGAGGTGGAAGCGCTGGCCCACGACCTGGCCAAGCGCCTCGACGGTCGTGCGATCGTGCGGGTCGACATCGCCAACTTCAGCTGCCTGAAGACCTACGACCCACCGATCAGTGCGTTGTCGGGCGCGATGATCGACGGTGTCAGCCGCCGCGGGAAGTTCCTCGACTTCGACGTCTCCGGCACGCACCTGGTGCTGCACCTGGCGCTGGCCGGCTGGATCCGGTGGAAGGACGAGGTGCCCAAGCTCCCGGCCACACCGAACAGCAAGTCGCCGCTCGCCGCCCGGATCGTCCTCGACAACGGCAGCGGCCTGGACATCACCGAGGCCGGCACCCGCAAGAGCCTGGCCCTGTACGTCGTCCGCGACCCCGGCGAGGTCGAGGGGATCGCCCGTCTCGGCCCGGACCCGCTCTCCGCCGGTTTCACCATCGAGGTGTTGAAGGAGATCCTGGAGCGGTCCGGCAGGGCCCAGATCAAGGGCGTGCTACGGATGCAGAGCAACATCGCCGGGATCGGCAACGCCTACTCCGACGAGATACTGCACGCCGCGAGGATGTCGCCGTTCAAACCAGCCAACAGCCTCACCGACTTCGAGCTGGAGACGCTCTACGCGACGATCCGCGACGAGCTCGGCGCCGCCCTCGCCCGTGCCGACGGCCTGGCAGCCAGCCAGCTCAAGGGGGAGAAGAAGTCGAACATGCGGGTGCACGGACGCGAGGGTGAGGAGTGCCCGGTCTGCGGCGACGTGGTCCGGTCGGTCTCCTTCGCCGACCGCAGCCTGCAGTACTGCGCGACCTGCCAGACCGGCGGCAAGCCGCTGGCCGACCGCAGGTTGTCGAAGTTTCTCAAGTGAGTCGATAGACTTTCGCCGATGAACGCCATCCCCACGGTCACCGTCGACCAGGTCCCCGATCCGCTGCCCGCCGGGCTCGTCGTCCTCGACGTCCGCGAGTCGGTGGAGTGGGCGCACGGCCGGATCGACGGTTCGGTGCACATCCCGATGTCCGAGCTGGCCGAACGGCTCGACGAGGTGCCCGCCGACCAGCAGCTGCTGGTGGTCTGCAAGGTCGGTGGCAGGTCGGCGCGGGTCGTGCAGTACCTGGTGCAGAGCGGCCGCGAGGCGGTGAACCTCGACGGTGGGCTGCTGGACTGGGCCGCCGCCGGTCGCCCGTTGGTCGCGGACCAGGGCGACGCGGTCGTCGTCTAGGAGAGGGTCGAGGCGAACGCGGCCGGCAGCGGCAGCGCCAGTGCCGTCAGCAAGCGCCGGGCGTACTCGGATCTCGCGATCTCCACGACCCCGAGCGAGGCCAGGTGAGGCGTCTGCCACTGGGTGTCCAGCACCCGACCGCCGGCGTGCTCGTCGGAGAGCAGCTCGACCAGGTGCACCAGCGCTACCTTCGAGGCGTCGGTCGCGTGCGAGAACATCGACTCGCCGGCGAACAAGCCGTTGACGGCCAGTCCGTAGAGCCCACCGACGAGCTCGCCGTCGCGCCAGGTCTGCACCGAGTGCGCCCACCCCATCGTGTGCAGCACCCCGTACGCCGCGGCGATGTCCTCGTCGATCCAGGCGCCGTCACGGCGGGGAGCGGCACAGGCGGAGACGACCGCGTCGAACGCGGTGTCCACCCGCACCTCGTAGCGGCGTACCGATTTGCCCAGCGAGCGGGATACCTGCAACCCGTCGAGCGGCAGGACGCCCCGGCGCGCCGGTGACCACCACCCGAGCTCACCGTCGACCGGCATCGGGAACAGCCCGGCACGGTAGGCGTTCAGCACCGTTGCCGGTTCCAGGTCCGCGCCGAGCGCGACCAGGTCCCCGGCCCCGGGATCCGACCCTGGCCCAGGCACCGGCAGTCGCCAGCGCGACGGACCGGGATCGATGGGCATGGGGTCATCATTCTCCGGGTGTCTAGGCTTTCTCCCATGAGCTACGCCAAGCGCATCGGGGCTGCCCTGGCCCCCAAGGTCACCGAGATGGCGCCGAACCTGTCGGCAGCCTTCGTGCACCAGGCCCTGACCAGGGCGATCTCGGGGGTGGGACCGCTGCCCGGGGCCGCCGCCGCCGCCGACAAGCAGCTCGCGCAGACCGACGGCGACGTGGAGCGCGCGATCCACGACGTGATCGAGAACCACGTCCGGTACGCCGGCATCCAGGGCTTCGCGACCAACCTCGGAGGCCTGGTGACGATGGCGGTCACCGTCCCGGCGAACATCACCGGCCTGGCTCTGATCCAGTGCCGGATGGTCGCCGGCATCGTGCACCTGCGCGGCTACGACCTGGCCCAGCCGCGCGCCCGCGCCGCGATCCTGGCCAGCCTGCTCGGTGAGGAGCGGGTCCTGAAGCTGGTGAAGGCCCGCGACCTGCCGGGCACGCCGATGGAGCTCGCCGCCGATCCCCTCCACGAGGCCGCGCTGGACACGGTGATCGCGAACGAGGTCGCCTCCGAGCTGATCACCCGGGCCGCCGGCAAACGTCTGGCCACCACGGTCGGGCGCCGCGTGCCCGTCGTCGGCGGGGTGGTCGGCGCGAGTACCGATGCCTACGTGACCTGGAAGATCGGGCGGTACGTCGACCGCGAGTTCCTGCCGCGGCCGACCGGCAAGCGCAAGCGCTGACCCGGCTTGAAATCTTCGCTAGGGGCATCGAGTTCACCAGGCTCGGCGCCCGGAAGCAAGATTTCACGCCGGGTCAGGGGGCTAGGGCCTGCACCAAGCGGCTGACGCTGGGCTTGCCGAGGACGTCGGCCATCCAGAGGCTCGTCGTGACCAGCGCGTCCAGGTCCACGCCCGTCTCGACACCCAGGCCGCGGAACATCCA
>NZ_JAOPXI010000204.1 GCF_025965215.1 Marmoricola sp. | reverse complement strand
CTTGTATTTCTCTGATCTGGTTAACCCGATCTTTAACCCCGCACTCCGTCGCGGCACATTCGAGCGCAGTTGTAACAAGCGAACGATTTCGGAAAAGCAGAGGAGCATTTGCATGGAGTTGCGGAATGGGCCTTGCAAGGGTGCATTTTTCGGGCTCTGGGTGACATGCCCAACGGACAACATCCATAAGTAAAGCATTTTCCTGGGATTCACCGGCGGCTGCGCGTCGAAGAGCCCAGCAGCACATTTAGACAAAACTTGAGGAGAATGAACATGGGCAGCAACGTTGGGATCACCAGCAAAAAACTGAACAGCGCGGCATCATTGAATGCGTCGCAGAAGCCTGATCATCGAGCCATCATCCGCGCGGGAGTGATTGGCGGTTTAACTGGCGCGGTGATCATCTGGATTTATGAGGCCGTGGTGTGGGTTGGCGTACAGCACCTGATGCCCATGGCCGGAATTCCGCGAAATGCCACCGGCCTCGTATTCGGCAAGGAGTTCCAGGAGTCGATCGGCATATGGGCTTACGTCCTGGGCATTGCGATCCACTTTGTATTCTCGATGGCCTGGGGCGTATTGTTCGCCGCGATCTGGCCGTATTTCCGGGATCGCGGCTATGAAGCGAGCTTCATCGCCTTGTTCTTCGCCGTGTTCGCATGGATCGTCATGCATGTGGCAATCTTGATTGCCTCAAACAACCATCCTAACTACTACGATCCCGCCGTTATTATTGGCGGAATAATGTCTCACTTCTGTTTTACCGTCCCGCTCGCGCTGACCGTAAAAAGACTTCTGAACCGCCAACCGGCGCACTGATCTACCGGCCAGAATCCAGAAAAAAGCGGAGACACGAGGCACTATGAAAAACAAGAACTTCACTAATTTAGTACAGCTACTAATGGCATTATCGGGAGTGTCCGGCGCCAGCCATGCTGTCGCGCAGTCGTCGATCACCCTGTACGGGATTCTCGACGAATTCGTTGGCTATCAATCGGCCAAGGTTGGAGGCAAGAGCACATCGCTCTATGCGCTGGGAAACAACGGCGAACTCACGAGCCGCTGGGGATTGCGCGGAAATGAAGACTTGGGCGCCGGTTACAAGACTACTTTCGCACTCGAAAGCGGCTTTGATCCAGGCACAGGCAAACAGCAAAATGCCTACCGTTTATTCGACCGGCAGGCATGGGTCCGGGTCTCCGCGCCATATGGCGAAATGAGGTTTGGCCGTCAGAACACGCCTATGTTTGCCATGAGTGGTTATTTGGACGCATTTAGCGCCGCCACCTATGGCTCGGGATATAACAACTTTGCGAATTGGTTAGCCCGAGTCGATAACGACATCAGCTATCTGTCTCCCAAGCTGGCCAACACGCAGCTGGAACTGCACTATTCGGTGGGTGGTCAGCCGGGTACTTTGGCGGGTAACGCGGTCTATCAAGCCGCGGTGCAAACAACGCAAGGTCCGGTGTACGTTGCGCTGGCCTATCTGAATGCGGCAAATGCAGCCAATAGTGTTCGAGTACAGGAAATCATGGCCGGCGGCAGTTATACGTACGGGCCGGGTAAGGTCTATGTTGCTTTCTTCAGGGGGAGTGATGTCATTTCGGCAACCACCGGAAATGCGCTGAGCAATCCGGCCGGGAAGTACGATCCGACGATCGGTCCCGTAGGTAACATGGCGGGTAACTACCACAGCACGTGGTCGTTCTCCGCCGACTATAAGTTCACCCCTTCCCTGAGCGTTGGCGCAGGATATGCATTTACCAAAGACAGTTCCTCGTTGAATAACAACGGGCATCAGATGAGCGCAATACTGAACTACGACGTGTCCGTCAGGACGCGCGTCTACGCCGTTGCGTCACGATTGAATAACTACAATTCCGCACAATTCAAAATGACCGGCGCCAGCATTACAACTGGCTCGTATTTAACGCCAGGTGGTGGACAAAGTGAGACCGCCGTACAGATGGGCATTCGGCACCTCTTCTGAGGACGTACGGTCACCTGGCCAGCGATCATGCTGGTCAGGGGTGCTCGCATACGCGAACCGGAATTATTTCTCGGAGGCAATCAGCGCGCGAGATCAAGGCATCAACCGTGGCAGTGGTCAGTCTTAATCAGGCATCTGAGGCTATCCACGCCCGCGCCCACCATCACCGATATTTTCTCCGATAACCCGGCGTAAGCAATGTTCTTGCTCGCCACCGCCGCATGTTCAGGGCTGAACTCAAGCGTCACGAGCGTGCCGCCCGGCGGTAACCCTCCCGCGAGCCAGATCGTGCTATAGCCGCCCAACGTGCCGATTTCGAGAATCCGTTTGGCGCCACGCACGCGTGCGAGCATTTGCAAAAACTTCCCTTGGTTCGGCGCAACGTTGATGGCAGGAAGTCCAGCATCCGTGCTTGATTTCAGCGCTGCGTCGAGGGCTTCATCCGGCGCGACCAGTTGGCCGCAGAGATAGTCGTCAAGAAGGTCCCATTGTGTCTGGCTCATGCTATGTTCCTTGGTCGAGCTGTCATTTTAATTTTAAACCGATATCAAGAGTTGAAGCGGAATAGAACGTGTTCCTCTGCAATCCTTACAGTTGTACCGAACACTCAATCCAGAGGTCTTATGCCAGGACAAGCCGCGCTGTCGCGTCGATGAATACTCAAGGCAGCTGGCGCGGCCGCTGCGCTTGCTGGGTCGCCGTTGCGGCTCGCGTGCGCGGCTGAACCAGGTATTGCGGACAGGCTCGCGCGGTATATGGTCTCGGCGGGCACCGCACCTTTGCCCGAGGCGACACTGCTCGCATGCAAGCACCGGATCCTCGATACCTTCGGTGCGATGGTGTCAGGCGCGCGGATGCGACCCGGGCAGATGGCCGCGAAATACGTGCGCGGGTTGGGCAGGAAGCCGCAGGCATTGGTCATCGGGACATCGTTTCGTACCACTACGGTCAACGCCGCGCTCGCCAACGCCATGTGCCCGCACTCCGACGAAACCAATGACTTTGAGCCCGTGACGAAGGCGCATCCAGGCACCTCCGTAGTGCCCTCGGCACTCGCGATGGGCGAGCATCTGGGTCAAAGTGGCGAGGCGATGATCAGGGCTGTAGCGCTCGGCTACGACCTTGCTTGCCGGTTGCTGATGGCGTTGCGCCCCGATCTCGTACGCGGCTCGAATCGGAGCGCGGAAGGCACCGTCTCCACGTTCGGCTCGCTCGGCGCGGCAGCGTCGCTTGCACGGCTCGAGGAGGTCCCGATGCGCTATGCGCTTCCTTACTCCTTATTTTACTCATTACCTGCTGGCGAACTTAACGATGCGATCCGCATTAACTGCTG
>NZ_JAOPXI010000124.1 GCF_025965215.1 Marmoricola sp. | reverse complement strand
CTCGCGGTAGTGGAGGTCGGTGTGGCACACGCCGCACGCCTGCACCTTGACGACGGCCTCGCCCGGACCAGGGTCGGGCACGTTGATCGCGACGAGCTCGACGGGTGCGCCCTTGCTCCGGGCGATGACTCCCTGCACCTGCTGCATCGGTTCTCTCCCTCGGTGGTGGTGGCTCGGATCGACCTTCTCACCTGTGCAACCTTTTCGCTCGCGGTCGCGTCTGGACAGGTGACTCTTCTGAACAGAGTGCTCTTCTGAACAGAGTGAAAGGGGGTGGATGATGCTCGCGAAGGAGCAAGCCTTGACCGGACCAGCCGACCGCGTGCGGGAGGGTGCCCGCGACGCGGCGCAACGCGCCGATTTCGACTCCTGGATGGCCGCCCGTCAGGCCCGCATGCTGCGGACGGCCTACCTGCTGACCGGCGACGTGCGCGCTGCCGAGGATCTGACCCAGACGACGCTCGCGAAGGTCTACCTCGCGTGGGACCGCGTCTCGGCAGCCCGCTCGGTCGACGCCTACGCCCGCAAGATCATGGTCAACGAGCACTCGTCCATGTGGCGTCGGTTGTGGCGCCAGCGCGAGGTGGTCAGCGACACCCGCAGCCGCGACATCCCCGTGGCGGCCCAGGAGTACGACGGCGTAGCAACCGATCTCTGGAACGCCGTACGGGAGCTGCCCGAGCGGCAGCGTGCGGTGATCGTGCTGCGCTACTACGAACAGCTCTCCGAAGCCGAGACCGCCGAGGCACTCGGCGTCACCGTCGGCACCGTCAAGTCCCAGGCCAGCCGCGCGCTGGCCACTCTCCGCGATCGACTCACCGGATGGGAGGCCCAGCAATGACCGAGAACCAGGGCCCCGAAGACCAGCTGACCCGCACCCTGACCGCCCAGGCGCAGGCGTACGTCGAACACGGCGGTGCTCCCGTCGAGCTCACCTCCGTCCTGGCCCGCGCCGGCGAGATCCGCCGCGGACGGCGGTTGCGGGCATCCTTGGTGATGGCTGCCGTCGTGCTGGCCACGGCCGGCACGATTGGCGTGACCACGCTGGCAAGGGGTGGTAGCACCACGCCAGTCCCGCCCATCGCCGACAGCCCGAGCACCTCGCCGTCGCCAACCGCGCCAGCAGACGGCTTGGCCAGGATCCCGCTCGGCCCGCGGCTCGATCACTCCTATTTCGAGCTCGGGGTGCTTCACAACTCCGACGGCAGCACACGACAGCTGCCGTTCTCCGCGTCGAACGGTCTCACGGCGATCACTCCCTACCTCGGTGGCTATCTCGTCGCGAACGATCGACAAGCTGGCAACGTCAGCCTCTACGACGGAAGCGGCAAGGTCGTCGCCTCCGGACCTGGCTCGAGCAGGTTCGTCACGACCTCGGACGGCGTGGAGACGGCGTACACGATGAACGGCAGGCTCTACTCCAACCCGGGTTCGGGAATGGCCAGCGGCGACGGTGCGATTGGCCGTATCGCGTCAGGCGGGTGGCCGCTCGGCTATCTGCAAAGCGGGCTGCTGCTTCGAACCGGCAGCGTTGCAGCCGGCGGGACTCCCCAACTCGAGCTGGTCGGCGGCGGCCAAGTCCCGTCGGCGATCCAGGCGCTGAGCGAGATTACCGCTGCCGACGACGTGAACGACGTGGCGGCCGGCATCACCGTGACCGGTGAGGGACAGGTCGTCTCGGCAAAGACCGATCGGCCGCTGTGGTCCTCGGTGACCTGGGTGCCTGACGCCTTCGACGGCGTAGGGAAGTACGTTGCAGCGAGCGACACGGTCCGCCACGGGACCCGGGGGCAGATGAGCGACGGCTACGCGACCAAGATCGCGATTCTCGACGTTTCGTCGGGCCATGTCATCGCGTCGGCCGACTTGGCCGGGAAGGGGCTCAGGGTCGTCGGCTCACCGGTTTTCGACGACTCCGAGAACCTGATCGCCGTAGTCCGGCAGACGAACGGCGTAGAGGCGATCCTCCGACTCTCTCCGACAACCGGGCGCCTGGACCGAGCGACCCGACTGGTCGACGACCACCTCGGAACCCAGCCGTACCACGAAACCCAGCTCGTGATCCCGGTCGGGCCGCAGTGACCTGAGCTCAGCCGAGGACGTGGGTGACCGGCATCGAGGAGTCGGCGGGGAGGTCGAGTGCCGAGGGCACCCGGCCCCGTGCCACCATCTCCGATCCCAAGGCCGCCACCATCGCCCCGTTGTCTGTGCACAGGCCCGGCCGCGGCACCCGCACCCGGATGCCCCGGGCACTCGCCCGTTCCTCTGCCAGGAAGCGCAACCGGGAGTTCGCAGCCACGCCGCCGCCGATGAGGATGTCCTCGATTCCCTGGTCGACCGCGGCGTCGACGGCCTTGCGGGTCAGCACGTCGACGACGGCCTCCTGGAACGCAGCGGCCACATCGGCGACCGGGACCGGCTCTCCGGCGGCCTCGCGCGCCTCGACCCAGCGGGCCACGGCGGTCTTGAGCCCGGAGAAGGAGAAGTCGAAGCGGTGCCGCTCCAGGTCCCGACGCGAGCTCAGTCCGCGCGGGAAGTCGATCGAGACCGCGTTGCCCTCCCGCGCCACGCGATCGATGTGGGGGCCACCGGGGAAGGGCAGACCCAGCAGGCGGGCAACCTTGTCGAAGGCCTCCCCCGCCGCGTCGTCGATGGTGGCTCCGAGCGCAGTCACCGAGCCGGTCACGTCGTCCACGCGGAGCAGCGAGGAGTGCCCGCCCGAGACCAGCATGGCCAGGCACGGGTCGGGCAGCGGACCGTGCTCGAGCTGGTCGACCGCCACATGGGCGGCGAGGTGGTTGACGCCGTACAGGGGCTTGTCGAGCGAGATCGCCAGGGCCTTGGCCGCAGCGACCCCGACGAGCAGCGCCCCGGCCAGCCCTGGACCTGCTGTGACGGCGATGGCGTCCACGTCTCCCAGCGCGATGCCGGCGTCTGCACACGCCCGTTCCAGCGTCGGGACCATCGCCTCGAGGTGCGCGCGCGAGGCAACCTCCGGCACGACTCCCCCGAACCGAGCGTGCTCCTCGACGGAGGACGCGACGGCATCAGCCAGCAGGGTATGGCCCCGGACGACGCCCACACCGGTCTCGTCGCAGGACGTCTCGATGCCGAGGACGAGCGGCTCACTGGTCGCTCTGCTCATTTCTGGCGTCCCCCGCAACCGGCGATCAGCGGAAGGCGCATCACCACGGCGTCGGTGCCGTCGCGGTAGTAACGCGCCCTGCGGTCGATCTCGACGAAGTCGCGCGCCGCGTAGAACGCGATCGCGCCGCGGTTGTCGGCGCGCACCTCGAGCAGCATCCGGTCGGCGCCGGTCGAGGGGGCGTGCGCGACGATAGCCGCGACCAGCTCGCTGGCCAGGCCGCGTCGGCGCGCCTGTTCTGCGACTCCGATCCGCTGCAGCTCGGCGATGTCACAGGCGTACGACGCCACGGCGTAGCCGAGCACCTGGTCGTCATCCTCGGCGACCAGGTACGAGATCGTCGGAAGACCGCCCTCGATGCCGTCGCGCACGAGTCCTTCACTCCAGGCATCGACCCCCTGGGTCGCCGCCTCCAGGGCAACGACGGCCTCGATGTCGGAGGTGCCGGCCGCGCGGATCACGACACCTTCTTCGGGGCGTGCGCAACCTCGGCGTCCGGGCGCCGCAGGTACAGCGGGTCAGGGTCGAGCAGCTCGAAGCGCTCGGCCACCACCAGCTCGGCAAGCACCGCTGCGCTCGGGTGCTCGGGGCCGGCGAGGTTCGGGAACGAGTCGGGGTAGAGCAGGGCTCCGTGACCGACGACCGTCGCTGTGGTCGCGGCCTCGGCCGGCTTGACCACTACCGGACCATCGATCCGCTGGCCTTCGGCGTACGAGGCCAGGTAGACCTCCTTGCGGCGAGCATCCGTCGCCACCTTGAAGTCGGTCAGGCCCGCATCGATCGCGGCGGCGGCGAGAATGTCCAGCGTGCACACCCCGTAGACCGGTACGCCGAGAGCGAGCGCCATCGTGCGCGCGGTGACCAGTCCGACCCGCAGGCCGGTGAACGGTCCGGGGCCGACGCCGACCGACACCGCGGTGATGTCCCCGCTGTTCGCGCCGGCCCGGGCCAGCACGTCGGCGATGCCCGGCGCGAGCATCTCGCCGTGCCGCATCGACTCGCTCGACGCGTACTGCGCCACCACCCGCTCACCGTCGTGCAGGGCGACGGTGACGTGCGGGGTCGCGGTGTCGAAGGCGAGCAGCATGGGTGGAGATTACGCGAGACGGGTCAGGTCGACGTCGGCCCAGCGGGCGCCGACAGGACTGAGCGTGAGCGTGCGCACGTCGTCGTCCGCACGCACCAGCTTCAGCTCCAGGCGATCAGCGCTCAACGCTTCGGCCAGACCCGATCCCCACTCCACGACCGTCACGGCCAGGTCGAGGTCGGTGTCCAGGTCGAGGTCGTCGAGCTCAGCGGCATCACCCAGCCGGTAGGCGTCGACGTGCACCAGCTCGGGCCCGTCGCCCAGCGACGGGTGCACCCGGGCGATCACGAACGTCGGTGAGGTGACCGGGCCGCGGATGCCCAGGCCCTCACCGAGACCCTGGGTGAAGGTCGTCTTCCCGGCGCCCAGATCGCCGTTGAGGATCAGCAGGTCGCCGGCGCGCAGCACCGCACCCAGACGCCGGCCGGCCGCCTGGGTGTCTTCCGGGGTCGGCAGCGTGACCGTCCGGGGCAACAACCGCTGTAGGTGCAGCCGAGGACCGTCGCGGTCGATCTCGACGTACCCGTGCCGTTGCCAGAAGCGCACGGTGTCCGGGAGCTCCAGACGCGCCTCGAGGACCAGGCCGTGCTTGCCGCGCGCGGCCGCGACGGCCTCGGCTCGTTCGGCCAGCAGGCTCGCCACGCCGTGGTGGCGCGCGTCGCCGAGGACCCCGACGCGGCGCAACCCGAGGAGGCTTCCGGAATCGTGGAAGATCAGGGCGCCGGCGTCCCTGCCGCCGTGGACCGCCAGCAAGCCACCGTTCTCGGCGAGGGCTGCCGCGACCGTCGCCGCCGTCTCCTCGAGCGCGGTCGACGGCGGGTCGAGGACCGGGCGGTCGGCGAAGGCGGCATGGATGACTGCCACGACGTCGGCGGCACGATCAGCACCGACCTCGAGGATTTCGGTCACACCAGCGACCCGTCGTCATCGATCCAGCGACGCTCGGCCCGACCGGCGACACCGCCCATCCGGGTGACGATCTCGTAGGAGATGGTTCCGCACGCCTCGGCCCAGTCCTGGGCCGTCGGTTCTCCGTCCGCGCCCGGTCCGAAGAGGACGATCTCGTCACCGGCGACGGTTCCACGGGGTGCCTCGACGACGAACTGGTCCATGCAGACGCGCCCGAGGACCTGGCTGCGCCTCCCGCGGACCTGCACCGGAGCGGTCGATGACGCGTGTCGCGGGATCCCGTCGCCGTACCCGAGCGGCACCAGCGCGACCCGCATCGGCTTCTCGGCGATGTAGGTGTGGCCGTAGGAGACTCCGTCGCCCGGTGCGATGTCCTTGGCCAGGGCTGCCCGCGCGCGCACGGTCATGGCCGGGACCAGTCCCAGCTCGTCGGCCGACACGACCGCCGGCGCCGGCGAGAGCCCGTACGCCGCGATGCCGATCCGGACCAGGTCGTACCAGCTCTCGGGGTGCAGCAGCGCCGCCGCCGAGTTCGCGAGGTGTCGGACCTCCGGCTCCAGGCCGGCCTCGTCGGCGATCTCGAGCGCCGCGGTGAAGACCTCGCCCTGCTCGGCATTGGCCGGGTGGTCCGGAAGGTCGGGGCACGCGAGGTGCGACCAGATCCCGGCCACCTTGACGTGCCCGGCCTGCTCGGCCGTGCGGGCAGCGTCGACCAGCGCCTTCCACTGCGTCATCGGGGCACCCCCGCGGGACAGGCCGGTGTCGATCTTCAGGTGCACGAGCGCCGGCTTGCCGACGCGTTCTGCCGCTGCAGCGATCTCCTCGAGCTGCGGAGGCGAGTACGCCGCCACGTCCACGTCGGCCTCGATGAGCGGGCCGAAGTCCTCTCCGGGCATCGCCAGCCAGGCCAGGATCCGACCGGTGTCGCCGTCGCCGCGCAGGTCCAGCGCCTCGCCGCGCTCGGCCACGCCGAGCCAGGTGGCGCCGCCGGCCCGCGCCGCCCTGGCGCTGCCGTAGAGACCGTGGCCGTAGCCGTCCGCCTTCACGACCACCATCACCGCGGGGCCGTCGGTGTGTGCGGCGACCGCCTCGCACAGGGTTTCGACGTTGCGGCGGATGGCGCTGAGGTCGATGACGATCTCGGCGCGGGTGTACTCAGGACCGGATTCTGGACTCGCACTCATGGTGCTGCCCATCCTCGCATCACGGCAGCAGGGCGGTGACGACCTGTCCGACCGCGTCTGCCACGCCCTCGGGAGTGACCGGCCCGCCGCGCCCGGCGAGGACCGCTGCGGCGCCGTGCAGCCAGGAGCCGACCGAGGCTGCGTCGTAGGTGTCCAGACCGGCGGCCAGCAGCGAACCGATCACACCAGCGAGCACGTCACCGGCCCCGGCGACCGCCAACCAGGGAAGGCCGCTGGTGGTCACCCGGACGCGACCGTCGGGGTGGGCGGTGAGCGAGTGCCGACCCTTGAGCAGCACGACGCACCCGTAGTGGGCCGCGGCACGCCTGGCGAACGCGAGCTGGTCGGCCTCGACGGCGCCGCGCTCGACGCCGAGCATCGTCGCCAGCTCACCGGCGTGGGGAGTCAGCACCAGGTCAGGGCGCCCGGCGCTGAGGTGACCGAGCGCATCGGCATCGACGACGACCGGGACGTCGTCTGCCAGGGAGCGCGCGAGCGCGTCGGCAGCGCCCGCGTCCCCGCCCGAACCGACCACCCACGCCTGCACCCGGCCCGCTCCGGCCACGACTCCGGGATGACGGTGCCGCACCTCGTCGGCCGCCGGGCCGTCGTACCGGACCATGCCGGCCAGACCCGAGGCAGCGCCGGAGGCGCAGAGCACGGCGGCTCCCGGGTACGCCGTGGAGCCGGCGCGGATGCCGACGACACCGCGGGTGTACTTGTGCGCGAACAGCTCGGGTCGCGGGACCAGGGCGGCGACCTCGGCCGCCTGGAGAGCCTCGATCGCAGCCACCGGCAGCTCCAGATCGAGATCCACCAGGTCGACCACGCCGCAGGCTCCGGCCGCAGGGTCAAGCAGGTGGCACGGCTTGTGGGTGCCGAAGGTGACGGTGACGTCGGCGCGGACGTGCGGCCCGTCGAGCCGTCCCGTGTCGACATCGACCCCGGAGGGCACGTCCACGGCCACCATCGGTGTCCCCGCGAACAGGTCGACAGCAGCGGCCGCCTCAGGACGCAGACCCGGTCGACCTCCGATCCCGACGATCCCGTCCACGACGACATCGGGCCGGGTCGCGCCCTCGGGTGCGACCACGCGCCCACCGGCTGCGAGCAGTGCCGCACGAGCGACCGTGTGCACCTGGTCGGAGAGCAGGATCGCCTCGACCGCAGCACCCCGGCGAGCCAGCATCGCGCCGGCGTACAGGGCGTCGCCGCCGTTGTCACCCGACCCGACCAGGAGCAGGATCCGACGGCCGTAGACCCCGCCGAGCAGGTCGGCGATCGCCACCGCGAGTCCTGCCGCCGCGCGCTGCATCAGGGCGCCGCGCGGCAGTACAGCGAGCGCCACGGCCTCGGCCGCACGTACCTGCTCCACCGTGTGTGCCGCGCGCATCTCCCCAGTAAAGCGGGTCAGGTCAGCGTGACGAAGGCAATCGCGACGCCGCCGTCGTGGGTCAGTGAGACGTGAGTGGCGCTGACCCCGAGCTCCTCGGCTCGCGCGAGCACCGTTCCGCGGAGCTCGAGGACCGGTTGGCCCGACTCCAGCGAGACGATTTCAGCGTCGTGCCAGGCCAGGTTCCCTGGGGCGCCGAGTGCCTTGGCAAGTGCCTCCTTGGCAGCGAAGCGTGCTGCCAGCGAGGCGAGCGGCAGGATGGCCTCGGTGGGGGTGAAGAGCTTTCGCCGAAGGGTCGGGGTGCGTTCGAGTGACGCCTCGAAGCGCGCGATGTCGACGACGTCGATCCCGATCCCCAGAGTCGACACCGCTCACTCGACCGTCACGGACTTGGCCAGGTTGCGAGGCTGGTCGACGTCGTGCCCCATCACCGTGGCCAGCTCGCAGGCGAACAGCTGCATCGGGATCGTCGCGACCAGGGGCTGCAGCAACGTGGGCACCGTCGGCAGCGGGATCAGCACGTCGGCGTACGGCACCACCTCGGCGTCGTCGCTCTCGGCGAGCACGATCGTCAGGGCGCCGCGGGCGCGCACCTCCTGGATCGCGCTGATCATCTTGTCGTGCAGCTGGTCGCGCCCACGCGGAGGCACCACGCAGAAGACCGGAAGCCCCTCCTCGATCAGGGCGATCGGCCCGTGCTTGAGCTCGCCGGCGGCGAAGCCCTCGGCGTGGATGTACGCCAGCTCCTTGAGCTTCAGCGCACCTTCGAGGGCAACCGGGAAGCCGGCGTGGCGACCGAGGAAGAGGACGGACCTCGCGTCCTTGAAACGCTCGGCCAGCGCATAGATGGCGCCGGAGTCGTCGAGCACCTGCTGCACCCGGTCGGGCATCATCGCGAGCTCGCGGACCACGGCACCGATCTCGTCGCCGTACTTGGTGCCGCGGACCTGGGCCAGGTACAGGCCGAGCAGGTAGCACGCGACGAGCTGGGTCAGGAACCCCTTGGTCGAGGCGACCCCGATCTCCGGCCCGGCGTGCGTGTAGATCACCGCGTCGGACTCGCGCGGGATCGTCGATCCGTTCGTGTTGCAGATCGCCAGGACCCTGGCCTTCTGCGTGATCGCGTGCCGGATCGCCATCAGGGTGTCGGCGGTCTCACCGGACTGGCTGATCGCGACCACGAGCGTGTTGCGGGTCAGGATCGGGTCGCGGTAGCGGAACTCGTGGGAGAGCTCGACCTCGCACGGGATCCGGGTCCAGTGCTCGATCGCGTACTTGGCGACCATGGCCGCGTAGTACGAGCTGCCGCAGGCGATGATGATGACCTTGTCGATGTCGCGCAGCTCGTCGTCACTGATCCGGACCTCGTCGAGCTGGAGCAGGCCGTTCTCGTCGTGGCGGCCCAGGAGCGCGTCGCCGATCGCACGCGGCTGCTCGAAGATCTCCTTGCGCATGAACCAGTCGTAGCCGTCCTTCTCGGCGGCCGCGAGGTCCCAGTCCACGTGGTAGCGACGGCCCTCGGCCGCGTTGCCCTCGAAGTCGGTGACCTCGACGCCGTCCCTGGTGATCGTGACCACCTGGTCCTGGCCGAGCTCGAGCGCCTCGCGGGTGTGCTCGATGAACGCGGCGACATCGGATCCGATGAAGTTCTCGCCCTCGCCGATCCCGACCACCAGCGGTGAGTTGCGGCGGGCCGCGACCACCCGGCTCGGATCCTGGCCGTCGATCGCTACCAGGGTGAACGCGCCCTCGAGCCGGCGGCAGACCGCCTGCATCGCAGCGGTCAGGTCGACGCCGGCGAGAACCTCGTTCTCCAGCAGGTGCGCGGCGACCTCGGTGTCGGTCTCGGAGACCAGGTCGTGGCCGGCGCGCTCGAGCTCGTCGCGCAACCGTGCGAAGTTCTCGATGATTCCGTTGTGCACCACGGCGACCCGACCGGTGCTGCCGAGGTGCGGGTGCGCGTTGACGTCGTTCGGGGCGCCGTGGGTGGCCCAGCGGGTGTGCCCGATGCCGGTCGTCGACGGCGGCAGCGGGGTCTCGGCGATCGCCTTCTCCAAGTTCGCCAGCTTGCCGGCGCGCTTGTCCTCGGCGATGGTGCCCGCCCCAGAGTCAGATCCTGTGACGAGCGCGATCCCGGCCGAGTCGTACCCGCGGTACTCCAGCCGGCGCAGACCATCGATCACGACGTCGCGTGCCTGCTTGTCCCCGACGTAGCCCACGATCCCGCACATGGGTGGGAGTCTACGTGGCGTGGACCGCCGGACCGGTGCGCCCGCCGTGCTGGAACAATCACGACCATGGCGAACGGTACCCATCCGGGCGAGGCATCTCCGTACGTCGAACTCGACCGCGACGCCTGGGCCGAACTCGGCGCCCACACCGACCAGCCGCTCTCCGAGCTCGAGATCGAACGGGTCCGCGGACTCGGGGAACAGCTCGACATCGACGAGGTGCAACAGGTCTACCTGCCGCTCTCCCGCCTCCTCAGCCTGTACGTCGAATCAGCAGGCTCCCTGCACCGGGCCCAGGAGGACTTTCTGGACCGGCCGCAACCGCCACGCACCCCGTTCGTCGTGGGGCTGGCCGGATCGGTCGCGGTCGGCAAGTCGACGACTGCCCGCGTGCTGCAGCAGATGCTGGCCCATTGGCCGGCGCACCCGAAGGTCGCACTGATCACGACCGACGGCTTCCTCTACCCCAACGCCGAGCTGGAGCGGCGCGGCATCCTGCACCGCAAGGGCTTTCCCGAGTCCTACGACCGCAAGGCGCTGCTCAAGTTCGTGATCGACATCAAGTCCGGCCGTGACGAGGTCGAGGCACCGGTCTACTCGCACCTCTCCTACGACATCACCGAGGAGAAGGTGACGATTCAGCGCCCCGACATCGTCATCGTCGAGGGCCTCAACGTGCTCCAGCCCCCACCGGTCGGCGACGACGGCCGCACCGGACTGGCGGTGAGCGACTTCTTCGACTTCACCATCTACGTCGACGCCGCGACCAACGACATCCGGCAGTGGTACACCGAACGCTTCCTGCGCCTGCGCGAGACCGCCTTCCGCGACCCGCAGTCCTACTTCGCCAAGTACGCAGGGCTGAGCCGCGAGGACTCGGTCGCCGAGGCGGGCCGGATCTGGGACGAGATCAACGGCCCGAACCTGAGCCAGAACGTCGCCCCGACGCGATCACGCGCCACGCTGGTGCTGCGCAAGGACCGCGACCACTCGGTGCGCTGGGTCCGGCTGCGAAAGCTCTGATATCACCGCGTTTGACGCCGGGCACGCAGCGGACGACGATCGCGCCATGGCCACCCGCATGAAAGCCGCGCTCGCCGGTCTGCGCGAAGAGCTCCGTTTCGAACCCGTGCCGCAACGCCTCCGGATCAGCCTGGACGGCTCCCTGGTCGCCGAGACCACCGACGCGATGCTGGTCTGGGAGCCGCGTTGCGTCGTGCCCTCCTATGCAGTGCCCCTCGATGCTGTCGTCGTACCGATGACGACGTCGGCGTACGAGCCGCCGGACCTCTCGACCGCACCCGCGCTGATCACCCCGGACCTGCGCGGCGTCCTGCATCTGGCCCCCGGCAGGACGGTGACACTCCTGGTCGACGGCGTCGAGCTCGACCAGATCGGGTACCGCTTCGACGACGGCGACCTGGCCGAGCACGTCCTGCTGCGGTGGGACCCGTTCACCTGGACCGAGGAGACCGACACCATGCTCGGTCACCCGCAGGACATCTACTCGCGGATCCTGACGCGGGCCAGTGATCGTAAGGTCGCCGTCTCCTACCGAGGCACCCGGCTTGCCGAGAGCACGCGCGCCGTGCTCCTCCTCGAGACCGGTCTGCCGCCGCGCTGGTACCTGCCGCGCGAGGATCTCGAGGCCGGCCTCTTCGTGGACAGCGAGCACCACACCACCTGTGCCTACAAGGGCGTCGCGTCGTACCTGTCGCTCCGCGACGATCCACGCGGACGCGACCTCGGCTGGTTCTATCCGAACCCGTTGCACGACGCGGCACCTGTCAGGGACCTGGTCTGCTTCTGGTCCGAGCGCACCGACCTGGTACTCGACGGCGTGGCCGTACCCCGGCCCGAGTCCCCGTTCGCCCGTCCCGAGGAGGATGCCTCGTGACCGCCCTGCCCCCGACGCGGTGGGAACTCGGCGAGAACGGTGGGTACGCCATCCGGTTCAGCGAGCTGATCAGCTCCGGCGCGGACGTCGAGGGCGAGGCCCGGCTCGCCGACACCCTGGCCACCCGCGCCGCACGGATCCTCGATGCGGGAGCCGGGATCGGCCGGATCGGCGCAGCGCTGCAGGCACGCGGACATCGGGTCGTGGCTGCGGAGAAGGACTCGGATCTGGTCGGTCGAGCGGCTGCCCTGTTCCCGGACCTGCCGATCGTGCAGTCCGACATCCTCGCGCTGACGCCGGAGGTGTTCGCGCAGGCTGGCCACGACACCGAGTTCGACCTGATCGTCCTGGTCGGCAACGTGATCGTGCTGCTCGCCCCGGACACCGAGCGCCGCGCCCTGGACACGTTGCGGGCGCTGCTCGCACCGGGCGGCAGGATCCTGGTCGGCTTCCACCCGCGGAGGACCCACGGCAACGCACGCGACTACCCCGTCCCGGAGTTCGTCGCCGACGTCGAGGCCTCCGGGCTGATGGTCCAGCACCTGTTCGGGAGCTATGAGCTGGCGCCTCCGGCGGAGGACTACTGTGTCGCCGTGCTCGTCGGTGCCGACCAGCCTGCCTGATCCCGAAGCGAGGACCCCTGAGGTGACCCACCCGCTGTACGAGGTGATCGAGCGACGGCGCGACGTACGGGCCGAGTTCAGCGACGAACCGCTCGATCCCGGGGTCCTGGATCGACTGCTCCGCGCCGCCCACGCGGCACCGAGCGTGGGCAACAGCCAGCCCTGGGACTTCGTCCTGGTCCGCGACGCCGCGACCCGTACGGCGTTCCAGGAGCACGTCGCCCGCGAGCGCGCGGTCTTCGCCGCGTCGTTGCCACCGGACCGGCGGGCGACCTTCGAGCGGATCAAGGTCGAGGGCATCCTCGAGTCGGCGCTCGGCATCGTGGTGACCTACGACCCGGAGCGCGGAGGACCGCACGTGCTCGGGCGGCACGCGATCGCCGACGCCGGGCTCTACTCGGCCTGCCTGGCGATCCAGAACCTCTGGCTGGCCGCCACGGCCGAGGACATCGGCCTCGGCTGGGTGTCGTTCTACCGCAAGCAGTTCCTGACCGACCTGCTCGGTATCCCGGCCCCCGTCGAGCCCGTCGCGTGGCTGTGCGTCGGGCCGGTCAGCCACCTTCAGGAGACGCCGGACCTGGTGCGGCACGGCTGGCGCGATCGACGGCCCCTGGCTTCGGCCATCCACCAGGACCGTTGGCAGGCTAGCGGGTGTCGCTGAACTTCGCCGGGCGACCTTCCTTGCGGGCCAGGGTGGCTTCCTCGAAGTTGTCGGTGAGGATCCGCAGGTACAGCTGGCCGAGACCCTCGGCCTGCATCTGGCCCTCGAGCGACGAGGCGTCCAGGCCGGAGATCAAGGTGCGCTTGGTCAGCTCGACCCCCGGTTGGGAGAAGGACGCGATGCGTTGCCCCATCTCGACCGCCTCCCCGACGACGTCGTCGCAGACCCTGCTGACCAGGCCGATCGACGCAGCCTCCTCGGCACGGACGTCGCGACCGGTCAGCATGATCTCGGCAGCCCGGCTGGACCCCACCGCGCGCGGGAGCAGGTAGGACAGCCCCAGCTCGCTGGCGGTCAGGCCGTTGTTGATCCCAGCGGCCCGGAAGTACGCATCGGGTCCGGCGAGCCGGATGTCGCAGCCCAGCGCGAGGCAGAGACCGCCACCGATCGCAGCACCGTTGACGGCCGCGATCACCGGCTGGTGCAGCCGGCGCAGGGTCAGGGTGATGTCCTCGAGCATCTCCATCGAGCGCAGCGCATAGGTCGGCCGGGTCAGCCCCTCGACGTACGGCGGCGTGCCGGCGGACTCCTGATCGGCACCCGAGCAGAAGCCGGTGCCGGCACCGGTGACCACGATCGCCCGGATGCTGTTGTCGTGCCCCAGCTCGACCAGCTCGTCGCGGAACGGCACCATCACGTCGAACGCCATCGCGTTCATCCGTTCGGGGCGGTTCAGGGTCACCAGGGCGATCTCGGGCTCGGGACGCTCGACCAGGACGAAGTTCACGCGCGGAGCCTAGCGAGCGCCCGCCGAGCGCCGGCGAGGTGAGGCCGAGTGGGCGACAGCGCGTTGGCGACCGCAGGGAGGATCATTCGCCGACTCTAGGCGCCCGGATGTGACCCACGGCATGGTTTACCGGTTCGTCTGGACATGTGTCCAGCACTTACGATTGCCCCATGTTTGCTGCCCTCGGCCGTTTCGTAAACCGCTTTCCCTGGTACATCATCGGCGCCTGGGTGGTGCTTGCGATTGTTGTCGCGATGTTCGCCCCGAAGCTGAGCTCGACGCAGGACACGTCCAGCTTCCTGCCGTCGAAGTACGAGTCGATCAAAGCGACCGACCTGCAGACGAAGGCTTTCCCGACCGCGACCCAGCCCGGCGCTCTGCTCGTGTTCCAGCGCAAGGACGGCGGCAGGCTCACGGCCGCCGACTCCGCCGAAGTAGCCACCGTGATGGCGGCCCTGAACCCGAAGCTCGATCACAAGATCTTCCTCGGCGGTGCGGCTCAGCCGTCATCGCCTGACGGTCAGATCCAGCTCGGCGTCGTCGGACTGGCCAAGGGCGCCAACGGCTTCGATACCGCGGCGGGCACCGCTGCCAAGGCAATCCGGACCTCGCTCAAACCACTCGTCGCGAACACGGACCTCAAGGTGGGCGTCACCGGCTCCGCGGCCCAGGGCGCGGACTCTCAGGATGCCTCGCAGACAACCTTGCTGTTCGTCCTGCTCGGAACGGTCCTGCTGATCGTCCTGTTCCTCGGCCTGATCTTCCGCAGCGTGATCATCTGCCTGCTGCCGCTTGTCGTCGTCGGACTGGTGTCGACCGTCGCGACCGGCCTGATCGGCTGGGCCAACCAACTCTTCAACCTCAAGGCCGACAGCTCGGTCCAGGAGATCCTGATCGTCGTCCTGTTCGGAATCGGTACCGATTACATCCTCTTCCTGTTGTTCCGCTACCGCGAGCGCCTGCGCGCCGGCGAAGAACCGAAGGTCGCCCTGGTCACCGCGATGGAGCGAGCCGGTGAGGCGATCGCATCCGCAGGTGGCGCGGTGATCGTCTCGTTCATGGCGCTCATCCTGTCCTCGCTGAGCATCTTCCGCTCGATCGGTCCGGCGCTCGCGATCGCTGTGGCGGTCACTTTGGTTGCGGCCCTGACCCTCGTCCCGGCGGTGGTCTCCCTGCTCGGCAAGCGCCTTTTCTGGCCGTCGAAGAAGTACCTGCAGGAGTCCGAAAGCGCCCGGTTCACCTCGATTGGCAAGGCGTTGGGTGCCCGCCCGGTTGCCTTCGCAGCAGTCTCAGGCATCATCCTGGCTGCGCTGGCGACGTTGGCGCTCGGCTTCTCGCCGTCGTTCGACTTCACCTCGAGCCTTCCCGCCACCGCCGAATCCACCATCGCGCTCAAGACCCTCCAGGCCCATCTGCCCGCCGGCGAAACAGACCCGGTCACGGTGATCCTGAGCTCCAACAGCTCTCAGTCGATCAACTCGGCTGAGCTGCCGACGTACCGGAAGGCGCTCGCTGGGGCCAAGGGGATCGAGCAGGTCGCGCCCGGGCTGCTCTCCAAGGACGGCAGGACGGCTCTGTTCAGCGCGATCCTTGCTGACAACCCAACCTCGCCGGCGGCAAAGAACAACCTCAGCGGTCCGATCCGGAACACGGCTCACAGGTCGGCACCGGCCGGCACAACAGCGTACGTCGGCGGGCAGACCTCGGTCTTCGTCGACCTGGGCAAGGCAATGTCGCGTGACTACTCGATCGTGTTCCCGGTCGCCGCGCTGATCATCATGCTGATCCTGGCGCTGTTGCTGCGCAGCCTGGTGGCTCCGCTGTATCTGATGGCGTCCGTCGGCCTGGGCTTCGGAGCGACTCTCGGCGCGGCCGTGCTGCTCTTCCAGCACATCCAGGGCCAGTCCGGACTGTTCTTCTTCCTGCCGATCTACATCTACCTGTTCGTCGTCGCGCTCGGCACGGACTACAACATCTTGATGATTGCCCGACTACGGGACGAGGCGCGCAGTGGGAAGAACCCGCGAGACGCTGCGGCCGAAGCCGTGCGCCACGCGGGTCCGACGATCGCCTCGGCCGGCCTGATCCTCTCCGGTTCGTTCGCGACGTTCATGCTCGGCGGCAACAGCCTGATCGTGTCGCTCGGCTTCTCGCTGGCCTTCGGCATCTTCGTCGCCGCCTTCGTGATGGCGATGTTCTTCACCCCGGCGCTGACCGCGCTGATCGGACACAACGCCTGGTGGCCCGGTCATGGGGACGAGACCGACGACGAGCACGTAGCCCGCACCGGAGAGCACTACCACCACTGATCAGGGCCCGCGGTTTCGAGACAGGCCGTGCCGGCCTTCCTCAACCAGCGGAATTGATCAGAGAGCCAGCCGCTCCCGTACGACGGTAGCCAGCCGATCGGCGATCGCCTGGGCCTGTTCGGCGGAGGCCGCTTCCACCATGACGCGGACCAGCGGCTCGGTGCCGGAGGGGCGCAGCAGGATCCTGCCGGACTGCCCCAGCTCCGACTCCGCCTCGAGCACGGCGGCGGCGAGAGCCTCGTCGGCGTGCGTCCGCGCCCGGTCCACGCCGGACACGTTGACGAGCACCTGGGGCAATCGGGTCATGACGCCGGCGAGCTCGGTCAGCGTCGAGCCGGTGGCAACCATCCGGTCGAGCACCTGGAGCGCCGTGAGGATGCCGTCACCGGTGGTGGCGTACGCGCTGATGATCACGTGACCGGACTGCTCTCCGCCCAGGGTGCGGGCGCCCGCACTCATCGCCTCGAGCACGTACCGGTCGCCGACCGCCGTCTGTTCGACGGTGATCCCGGCCGCGGTCAGGGCCTGCACGAAACCCAGGTTCGACATCACGGTGGCCACCACGGTGTCGTCGGCCAGGCGTCCCTGTTCGCGCATGGCCAGGGCGAGGATCGCGAGCAGCTGGTCGCCGTCCACGACGACCCCGGCGGCATCGACGGCCAGGCAGCGATCGGCGTCGCCGTCGAGCGCGAACCCGGCGTCGGCACCGTGCTCGAGGACAGCGGCCTGGAGGACCTCGAGATGCGTCGAGCCGCACCCGGCGTTGATGTTGAGACCGTCGGGCTCGGCACAGATCGCGATGACCTCGGCGCCGGCATCGCGCAGCGCCTTGGGTCCCGCCACCCACGCAGCACCCTGGGCGCAGTCCAGGACGACCTTCAGCCCGGCGAGCCGGTTGACCAGGGTGCCGTCGAGATGGGCGGTGTACTCGGCGATCGCCGTGTCGTGGACCCGCACCCGCCCGACGTCGCCGCCGATCGGACGGTCCCACGGCTCGCGCAGGCGAGCCTCGATGGCTTCCTCGATCGCGTCGTCCAGCTTCACCCCACCGCGGGCGAGGAACTTGATGCCGTTGTCGGGCATCGCGTTGTGCGAGGCCGACAACATGACGCCGAGGTCGGCTCCCATCGCGCCGGTCAGCCAGGCGACACCGGGCGTCGGGATCTCACCGAGGAGCACGACGTCGATGCCGGCCGACGCCAGGCCCGCGACGACCGCAGCCTCGAGGAACTGGCCCGAGATCCGGGTGTCGCGGCCCACGACCGCGAACGGCCGGTGCCCGCTGAACGTGCCGCGCTCGGCCAGCACGTGCGCAGCGGAAACGGAAAGGTCCAGGGCCAGCTCCGCGGTCAGATGACCGTTCGCCAGACCCCGGACCCCGTCCGTGCCGAAAAGCTTCGCCATGCGTTTAGACCTGCACCGCGGTCGAGAGCAGATCAGCGCTTGCTGAACTGCGGCGCCTTGCGGGCCTTCTTGAGACCAGCCTTCTTGCGCTCGATGACACGGGCGTCACGCGTGAGCAGCCCGGCCTTCTTGAGCGACGGCCGGTTGGCCTCGACATCGATCGAGTTCAGGCAGCGGGCCACACCGAGACGCAGGGCGCCGGCCTGACCCGTGATGCCGCCGCCGTGGATGCGGGCGATCACGTCGAAGCGGCCCTCCAGCTGGAGGTTCGCGAACGGCTCGTTCACGACCTGCTGGTGCAGCTTGTTCGGGAAGTAGCTCTCCAGCGAGCGACCGTTGACGGTCCACTCGCCGGTGCCGGGGACGATCCGGACCCGGGCCACTGCTTCCTTGCGACGACCGGTGGCACCGGCCGGGGCGATGGTCGCCGGACGGGACGGGGTCTCGAGGCTGGGCGCGCTCTCCGAGGAGTACGCGATCCCCTCCTCGTTGACCTCGTAGGTCTCCTCTGCCGCAGAATCAAGCGCTGCGGTGTCGATCTCGTTCAGGTTCGTGTCTTCAGCCACGTCAGATTCCTAATCTCGCTGCGAAAATTACTGGGAGATCTGGGAGATCTCGAAGGGCTTGGCCTGCTGGGCCGCGTGCGGGTGCTCCGGGCCGGAGTACACCTTGAGCTTCTTGAGCATCTGGCGGCCGAGGCGGTTCTTGGGGAGCATGCCCCAGACCGCGTTCTCGATGGCCTTGCGGGCGTCCTTCTCGAGGAGCTCGCCGATGGGGGTCTGGCTCAGGCCGCCCGGGTAGCCGGAGTGGCGGTAGGCCATCTTGGTGGTGGCCTTGTTGCCCGACAGCGACACCTTGGAGGCGTTCACGATGATCACGAAGTCACCGGTGTCGACGTGCGGGGCGAAGATCGTCTTGTGCTTGCCGCGCAGGAGCGTCGCGGCCTGGACGGCGAGCCGGCCGAGGACCACGTCGGTGGCGTCGATGATGAGCCACTCACGCTTGATGTCAGCGGGCTTGGGGCTGTACGTGCGCACGTGTATGCCTTACTACCTAGTTCGT
>NZ_JAOPXI010000099.1 GCF_025965215.1 Marmoricola sp. | reverse complement strand
GTGGGCGACAAGCTCTACGTGAGCAACGAGGGCGGCCGTCGGGCCCAACCCGGCGAAACGACCATGGGCTCCTACGGCACCCAGGTGCCCGCCAACGGGTACCTCGGGACGTCGACGAGCGGAACCGTCAGCGTCATCAACACCGCTGACCCGTCGGCCGCGGTCGGATCCATCGCTGTCGGACTGCACCCGACCGCGATGTACGTCCAGGACAAAGTTCGGCCGACTGGACCGCAATCGCCTCGACCGCCTGCGCGCGCACTGTTCGTCGCCAATGCGAACAGCGACACCGTTTCGGTCATCGATACGAAGAAGGACCGCGTCGTGCAGACGATCGAGACCAAGCCGTGGCCGTCGTCGGACGTCGGGTACACGCCCACCAGCATCGCGATGACCGACGACGACCACCTGCTGGTCACCCTCGGCCGTGCGAACGCCGTCGCCGTCTACCAGTATCACGACGACCCGCAGCAGCCGGTGAACTACATCGGCCTGCTGCCGACGGACTACTACCCGGCGACCGTGGCGACCGTCGGCGACCAGATCTACGTCACCAACACCCGCGGCATCGACGCGCGCGGCCCCGCGCTCTCGTTCAACAAGGGACCGGGCACCACGGTCGCGGTGAATCACGGCACGCACAGCACCACCGCCTCGCTGACTCGCTTCGCCCTTCCCAAGGACAGGGACATCGCCAAGGAGACCAACACGGTGTTCGCTCAGAACGGCTGGGGCAACAAGGACGTCCAGCAGGCCGGCGGCAAGAAGGCCAACGCCGTGCCGGTCCCGGCGCGCATCGGTGACCCGTCGACGATCAAGCACGTCTTCCTGCTGGTCAAGGAGAACCGCACCTACGACCAGGTGTACGGCGACATGGCCCAGGGCAACGGGGATCCGACGCTGGCCCAGTTCGGTCAGCAGGTGACACCCAACCAGCACGCGCTCGCGAGCCAGTTCGGTCTCTACGACAACACCTACGACGTGGGCACGAACTCGGCCGAGGGCCACAACTGGCTGATGCAGGGCGACAACCCTGAGTACACCGAGTCCAGTGCGGGCGAGTACACCCGTTCGTACGACACCGAGGAGGACGTCCTGGGACACCAGCGCTCCGGCTTCCTCTGGACCGCGATCGAGTCCGCACACAAGACCGCCAAGAACTACGGCGAGTTCGAGTACCCGGAAGGCAAGCCGTCGGGCACCTGGCAGCAGTACTACTGCGCGGTCAAGAGCGTGGACACTGGCGGGGACCCCGCCCAGCTCACGTCTCCCGCACTGAAGGGCAACTACGGCTCGGTGATCCCGTCGCTGAACGCGATCGCCGATCCGCTCTCGCCGCCGTTCGACCTCTCGATCCCGGACGTGTACCGCTACCAGATCTGGAAGCAGGACTTCCAGCAGAGCGGTCCGGCTGACTTCCAGATGGTGTGGCTCTCCAGCGACCACACCGGCGGTCCGTCGACCCCGCGTGCCGGGGTGGCCGACAACGACCTGGCGGTGGGCAAGATCGTGGACGAGATCTCGCACAGCAAGTACTGGAAGAACTCGGCCATCTTCGTGGTCGAGGACGACAGCCAGGCGGGCGTCGACCACGTCGACGGCCACCGGGCGCCGATCCAGGTGATCAGCCCGTGGGCAGCGCACGGCAAGACCATCTCGACGTACTACTCGCAGATCTCGATGGTCCGGACGATCGAGCAGATCCTCGGCGCCGAGCCGCTGAACCAGAAGGTGGCAGCCGCAACTCCGATGTTCGACGCGTTCCAGGCAACCCCGGACTACACGCCGTTCACCGCGGTTCCGAACAAGATCCCGCTCACCGAGAACGTCAACCCCGCTCCGGCGTGCGGCCCTGACGTCCCGGCTGCGGGCGTGGTGACGGCACCGAGGGTCCCGGCGTCAGCGGCAGCGACCGCTGCGGCGTGGGGCACCTGGGCGCAGCGGCAGCATTTCAGTGGCGTGCACGCACAGCCGGACTACGCCAATCCGGCACAGATGAACCGCTACACCTGGTACCAGACGCACAACTGGTCGGTGCCGTACCCGGGCGACACGAAGATCTACCTCCCGGGCCAGGTGCCTGGGGCGTACATCCCGTCGGTCGGGAGCGATTGATCACCCACACCCCCTGAGGCGAGGAGCCCGCTGGCCGACCAGGTCAGCGGGCTCCTCAGCGGGTGGGCTCCGAAGCTCACCCGAAGGCCGCGGCGATCAGCTCGGCGAAGAGCTCGTGCTCGTCCACCTCGAGGCCGCGGGCCCGGAACCACGTACAGACGTTGCGGCAGTCGCGCATCAGGAATTCCGGGCCGGCCGGGTTGGCCACGATGTCGATGACCTGGGGAAGGTCGATGATCACGAGACGCTCACCGGCCGCCAGGATGTTGTACGGCGACAGGTCGCCATGGGCCGTACCGAGAAAGGCCAGGGTCGCCATCGCGTCCCTGATCTGCGTGAAGTACGACCCGAGCAGGTCCGGCGAAGGCCGTTGGGCTGCCAGCCGGGGTGCGGGCGCCTCGTCGACGGTGACCAGCTCCATCAGGATCTCGGTGCCGTCGACCTGGACCGGGTAGGGCACCGGGACGCCGGCGCCGTGCAGCCGGTTGAGCGCCTCCCACTCGGCCCAGGCCCACTGGCCTGCGGCGACCTGCCGACCGAACGCGGTGCCCTTGTTCACCGCCCGGGTGTCGCGCGAGTTCCGGCCGCGACGGCCCTCGGTGTAGACCGCACTGCGGTGGAAGTTCCGGTGCTCAGCCGAGCGGTAGCGCTTGGCGGCGAGGATGCAGCTCTCGTTGCCACCCGGAACCGCGCGCTCGAGCAGGAAGACGTCGGCCTCCTTGCCGGTCTTGAGGATTCCGAGCTCGGTGTCGACCGCGGCCCGGTCGGTCACCAGCCAGGAGGGCGGTGGCTGCGGGCCCCGGGACAGCGGCTCGACGTCCCAGTAGGTGCTGAAGCGCTGGCCCTCCGCCACGTCGGCGAGGGGCTGGTAGTCAAAGGTGAAGCGGGTCGGGTCGTACCTCATGCGGGGTGCTCCGGATTCGAGAGAAGTGGTCGGCGGACAGGCCGAGGACAGTCATGGTCATGTCACTTCTCCTCTCGTTCGGGCACCAGCGGGCACCGGCGTACGACGATCGTGGCCGGGAGCCCGGTCACCCGCAACCGGTTTTCGCGAGCGCCGCTCCGGCGGGCTGCGCAGCATCGCGCAATAGGCTGCCGACGAGTCCACCTCCAGTGAAGGAACCGCCATGACCGAGACAGCGCCCACCATGCGTCAGCTCCGCAGCCTGGTCACCCCGGAGGGTGAGCTACGGCTCTCGGTCGCGTCGGTGGACACCCCGCAGCCGGGAGAGCACGACGTGCTTGTGCGGGTGGAGGCCGCACCGGTCAATCCCTCCGACCTGGGGCTGTTGCTCGCGATGGCCGACGTGTCTGCTGCGGTCGCCGGTGGATCAGCAGACGAGCCGACCGTGACGGCGCCGATCGCAGAACCGGTCATGGGCGCGCTGACTGCGAGGGTCGGACGGGCGATGACCGTGGGCAACGAGGGCGCGGGCGTCGTCGTCGCGGCGGGAGCCTCTCCGGCGGCGCAGGCGCTGCTCGGGCGCACGGTGGGGTTCATCGGCGGGGCGACGTACGGTGAGTACTGCCTGGCTTCGCCCCAGATGTGCCTGCCCCTGCCCGAGGGCGCGACCGCTGCTGACGGAGCATCGTCGTTCGTGAACCCCCTGACCGCGCTGGGGATGGTCGAGACCATGCGTCGCGAGGGCCACACCGGGCTGGTGCACACCGCGGCAGCGTCCAACCTCGGCCAGATGCTGAACCGGATCTGCCTGGCCGACGGTGTGCCACTGGTCAACATCGTCCGGCGTCCGGAGCAGGCCCAGCTGTTGCGTGATCAGGGCGCCGTGCACGTGTGCGACTCCAGTGAGCCGAGCTTCGAGGCCGACCTTGTCGCAGCGCTCCGGGACACCAAGGCGACGCTGGCCTTCGACGCGGTCGGCGGGGGCAGGTTGGTGAGCGACATCCTCAACGCCATGGAGGCGGCCGTCGTGCCCTCCGATGCGCCGTACAGCCGGTACGGCAGCGACGTGCACAAGCAGGTCTACGTGTACGGCGCCCTGGACCAGCGGCCGATCGAGCTGCGCCGCCGGTTCGGGTTCGCCTGGGGCATCGGCGGTTGGCTGCTCACACCGTTCCTCTTCCGGACAGCCGCCGAGGACCTGGCCAGGCTGCAGCGGCGGGTTGCCGACGAGCTCACCACGACGTTCGCGAGCCACTACACCGACCAGATCTCGCTGCGCGAGGCGTTGGACGTGGAGACGCTGCGGCGCTACGCGCGCCAGGCCACCGGCGAGAAGTTCCTGCTGCGACCGCAGCGCTGACCGGTGTTGGTCGACGTTGACGCGGTGTGCACCAGGCGCTGGTCCTCATCTGCGGACTGCCAGCTCGGAGCGCAGGGAGCGTGCGACCAGGGCGGCGACCAGTCCGGCACCTGGTCGAGGAGCCCGTCGAAAACCCGTTTACCCGGCCGATGCCGTAGCCTGTGTCCTGTTGAAGGGATGGCCTCCAAGCCATCCTGGCCGCGCAAGACGTCGCGGCTTGGATCTCGTACTCCTGGTTTCGGTTCGCTGGACATCAGTACAGGTGGATGTCTTCAGCGGCTCGGGGACACAACGCCCCCGGCACGAACAAGGGAAAAGATCATGGCTCAAGGCACCGTCAAGTGGTTCAACGCCGAAAAGGGTTTCGGTTTCATCGCCCAGGATGGCGGCGGCGAGGACGTCTTCGTCCACTTCTCCGCGATCCAGACCAGCGGCTACAAGTCGCTCGATGAGAACCAGAAGGTCGAGTTCGACCTCGCCGCAGGCCCCAAGGGTCCGCAGGCCGAGAACGTTCGCGTCTCCTGACTTCACCGCAACGAGCCCCGACCGCGTGAGCGGTCGGGGCTCGTTGTGCGTTGGTCCAGGCGATCGACCCGGGGTCAGACCGACGGAACGTTTACTCCCGTCGCCGAGTGGCACCGGTATCCGTCGGGTTACGAGCACAGCACTATGAAGTCCTTACCGTCTCCAGCGGCCCGCAGCGTACTTCGAAGCGACTTCCGAGCGTGTCCAGGGCCTTGGCATGGTGGGCGCGATCCTTCTTGTGGGTGGTCAGGAAACCCATCGCTCCGACGAGTCGCCGGGGCAGCGGGTACCAGCGGTCGTAGTCGAGGCCGCAGTCCAGCAGCGCCTTCTTTGGCAACGCCTCGGCAATCAGGCTGAGGTTGTGCATCGACAGGCTCATCGATGCGTAGACGACAACGGACTTCTCCTTTGCGTACAGGTCCTCCAGGTCAAGCTCGTAGAGGCCGAGATCGCGGAGTCGGTCGTGGAACATCAGGTGGGTGATGTAGTAACCGGCGAAGGAGGAGAAGGCTCCAGTCGTGCTGGATCGCATCTGGATCGAGAGAACCCGTCCCCCGGGCGAGACGAACGGCTCATAGGGGTGTGGCGTCCGCAGGAGGGCGCCGCTGCAGTTGACCAGCCAGGTCCCTTCAGGCGCCGACCGTGAGTCGCCGGTCCTCAGGACAAGGTCGACACCGCCGTCGTGGTCGTGGTCGCGGGCGTCTGCAAAGTACTGGTTCTCAACGCTCGACAGGCCAGACTTGATGAACTCGCACTCGGTCTCGGAGAGATAGGCGCTGAAGAAGTCGCGGGCGTCGCTGGTCGGGCTGATCCCGTAGGTCGTTCGGAACCAGTCGCGGACCTCGTCCTCGTTGGTGCCGTCGAACCGCCGGGCGACCTGACGGGTCATGGTGTTGATCGGAGTCCCGGACCACCAGCGCTTCGCGCCTGTGGGGAAGAACCTGTCCCGGCGGGCGAACATTGTCCCGGGCCCGGCCAGCATGTTGATCTCCCTGCCCCGATACGCGGTGATGAGGAGTTGGGCTGCGTCCATCGCTGTCTTGCCGCTACCGATGATCCAGATGGGAGAGTCATCGGCGTCGAGCTGGGCTCGTTGTGAGACGAGGAGTTCGGGCGTCGTAGAGCGCACGCGCCTGCTCGACACGGCGAACGGGATGCCGGGTGTGACCCGGTGCCCGAATGCCTTGATCAACCGCTTGGTCCGCAGCACCGTGCGCCGACCGTCGGGCGCTTGAAGTGTCACCTCGACCAGATCGTCGAGCTCCTGGTGCGACTCGTACTGCCATGCGAAGTGCTCAACCACCTCGACCCTTTGCTTGGCGATCTCGAGGCACTGCTGGAGGTGGTCGAGGACCTCCGGCTTCGTCGCGAGGTGGCTGGGTTCCTTGCCCAAGGTCCACTTGATGTTGCCGGCGGTGAAGATGCCGTGCGGTTGGTGGAGTCGGACGTGGTCGTAGGTGTCGACCCACATGCCGCCAACACGGGGCCTGCTGTCGACCAGTGCGACCTTCGCGGTGGGTGGGAGGTACGAGGTCGAGACGACGAGGGCATTCAGGCCGGTAATCCCAGCGCCGACGACGCAGACCTCGTACGTCACCGGATGGTCACTCATGGTCGGGATCCCTTCAGTCGGGCGGGCTACCCGGTAATGTCCGCGCTCGAAAGTAGCATTAGATTTGTGAGTGCAGCAATAAGATTATGAAGCATTTTGTTGGCCAACATGCTCCGACCGAAGGACTCGACAGTTGACGCGCCGTTCTTATGACCAGTACTGCGGGCTCGCAGCCGCGCTCGACCTCGTCGGAGAGCGGTGGACCCTCCTTGTCGTCCGCGAACTGATGACCGGACCCAAGCGCTACACGGACCTTGCTGTCGCCCTCCGGGGGATCGGCACCAGCCTCCTAGCGCAGCGACTTGCGAAACTCGAGGCTGACGGCATTCTGGTCCGGAGTCGGCTCGCGCCCCCCGCGGCATCGACGGTCTACGCGCTGACTGAGAATGGCGAGGAACTGGGCCGCGCGTTGATGCCGTTGGTGCTGTGGGGCCTTCGGCACGCCGTACCGCAGGAGCCTGCTGAAGGCGTGCAGATTCGGGCAGAGTGGTCACTCTTGGCGTTTACGCACTCAGCTGATCCGGCCACCCTCGCCGGGATCGAGGCGACCTTCGAGTTCGTCGTCGACGGGACCTCTGCGATGCTGCGGATCGAGGACGGCCGAGCCAGCGTCGTTCAGGCTGATGGTTCGACTCAACCGGACGCGACAATCCGGATCAACGCGTCGACCGTGGCCGCGGTGGGTTCTGGGCGGATGAGTGTCATCGAGGCGACCGCTGCTGGCCGCCTCGAGATCGAAGGTGACCCGGCAGCCGTCGAAGCACTGATCATCGCGTTCGGGAGCACTCTGCGACCCGGTCTGATCTCAGCCGCCGACTAGACGCTCGGCGCCTTGATCCCGGTCGCGCTGTGGCACCGGTATCCGTTCGGGTTCTTCAGCAGGTACCCCTGGTGGTAGTCCTCGCTCACGAGCTGCCCGCCGGCTGGCGGGCGAGGTCGAGCACGGCCCGGACCGCGGAGCGAACGCTCGCGTACGCCGTGTCTGGCGCGTCGTCGAGCTTGCCGTCGAGTTCCAGGAACGCCAGGCCGTGGACGAGCGCCCAGACCGCGGTCCCGAGGGCGTCGGCGTCCGAACCCGGGAAGCACCGCCCGACAAGGTCTGCGACGTAGGCCTTCACCACGGCCGTGGCGGCGACGCGCTCCGGGTTCTCGTGGTCGCACGGCTCGCCGAACATGGCACGGAAGAGCGCAGCCCGCTTGACCGCGAACTCGACGTAGGCGACAGCAACGTCGGCAAGTTCCTCGGGGGAGGTCGGTGCCGGACACGCTGCGGCGAGGTGTTCGGCAAGTTCGCCGTAGCCAACGGTGGCCACGGCCGTGAGCAATGCATCGCGGTCCGCGAAGTGACGGTAGGGCGCCGACGGAGCGACGCCGGCGCGGCGCGCTACCGCACGCAAGGAGAGTGTCGCCGACGGTTCCCCATCCTCGAGAAGCTCCAGCGCCGCGCGCACGCACGCAGCTGGCAGGTCGCCGTGGTGGTAGCTGGTCTGGGGCTTCATGGCGCAGGTCACTTTCGAGGGATGTTGACAGTGCTCACACTATCAGGTGAGGATGTGAGCACCGCACACATCCATTCCCAACGAAGGCCACGCAATGTCGATCGACCTGTACTCACCCCTTGAGCTGCCCTCAGGACTCGTTCTGTCGAACCGTCTGGCGAAAGCCGCGATGGAAGAGGGCATGGCCGGGTTCGACCAGGCTCCTGACGGCCGGCTCGTCGAGTTGTACCGAACCTGGGGGGCTGGCGGTGCCGGGATGCTGATCACTGGAAATGTCATGGTTCACGCCGAGGCCCTGACCGGACCCCGCGGTGTTGTGCTCGACGACGCAAGCGACCTCGGGCCCTTCCTCGCCTGGGCGTCCGCCGCGAAGGCCCAGGGCTCGGCGATCCTGATGCAGATCAGTCACCCGGGCCGCCAGGTCTATGTCTCGATGCCTGGCGTGGTGTGGGGCCCCTCGAACATTGCCGTCGACCTCGGCCCCAAGCACTCCAAGCGTTTCGGAAAGCCGACTCCGATGACGACCGATCAGATCGAAGCCACCATCGACCGGTTCGCTACAACCGCCAGGCTCGCCGAGCGCGCTGGCTTTGACGGCGTCGAGGTCCACGCGGCGCACGGGTACCTGTTGTCCCAGTTCCTGTCCCCGCTCGCGAACGCTCGCACCGACGATTGGGGAGGCTCGCTCGAGAACCGCGCGCGACTTCTGCTCGAGGTCGTACGGCGTATCCGCTCGCAGGTGAAGCCAACCTTCACAGTTGCTGTGAAGCTGAACTCAGCCGACTTCCAGCGCGGCGGCTTCGACGAGGACGACGCCCGCCGGGTCATTGAGATGCTCGAACCCTTGGGCGTGGACTTCGTCGAGCTGTCCGGCGGCAGCTACGAGAGCCCTGCCATGTCCGGAAGGCCAGCCGACGGTCGCACGGCAGCACGCGAGGCGTACTTCCTGGAGATGGCGACCGACCTGGTGAAGACCAGCTCGCTGCCACTCATGCTGACCGGCGGCATCACGCTGCGGAGAACCGCAGAACAGGTACTTGCCAGCGGTGTCGCAATCGTCGGCATGGGGACCGCCCTCGCCGTGACACCCGATCTTCCCCAGCGGTGGCAACGCCTGGAGGACGCACCCCGCACGCTCCCGCCCGTCTCCTGGTCGGACAAGACGCTGGCCTCGGTTGCCGGGATGGCGCTGGTGCGCTACCAGCTCCGGCGTATCGCCCGGGGCTCCTCGCCACGAGTCCGCACCCATCCGGCCTGGGCGCTGGCCGCCGACCAGCGAGCGAACAGCAAGGCGCTGCGCCGATACCGCACCTGGCTCGACGCTCGCAGATGACCCCACCCCGACCCGCATTTCCACGTCAACAGGAGAACCCATGCCCACCATCACCAAGACCCGCGTCCCTCACAACCAGGTCGCCATCATCGGAACCGGCTTCGGAGGTATCGCCACCGCGGTGCGCCTGCGCAACGCAGGCATCCGAGACTTCGTCATGATCGACCGCGCCCATGAGGTCGGCGGAGTCTGGCGCGACAACGACTACCCCGGTGCCGCGGTCGACGTACGCAGCCGCCTGTACTCACTCTCGTTCGCACCCAACCCGAACTGGTCCCACACCTTCGCGCGACGCGGCGAAATCTTCGCCTACCTCCGCGAGGTTGCCGACAAGGAGGGCCTGCGCCAGCACCTGGTGCTCGGCTGCAACGTCGATGGCGCCGACTGGGACGAGGACGCCCAGACCTGGCGACTCAGCACCAGCGACGGCGAGAGAACCGCACAGCACCTCGTCATCGCAACAGGCGCCCTGGCCGACCCGATTATCCCGATCCTCCCCGGGGTCGAGGACTTCCGCGGGGCGGCCTTCCACTCCGCGCAGTGGGACCACTCGGTCGAACTCGAAGGCAAGAAGGTCGCCGTCATCGGCACCGGTCCATCAGCTGTCCAGGTGATTCCAGCGATCCAGCCCACCGTCGAGCACCTGACCGTCTTCCAACGCACCGCCGCGTGGGTCGTCCCGCGGCACGACAAGGAAATCAGCGAGCGAACCAAGCGACTCTTCCGCGCCCTTCCCGCCCTCGAAAGGCTGCAACGCCTCGCGATGTACCTCCAGCACGAGTCGACCCACGTCGGCTTCCGACACCCCTCGCTGATGGGGCCACCCGAGCGACGAGCGCGCAAGCACTTGGAGGCCCAGGTCAGCGACCCCGAGCTGCGCGAAAAGCTCACGCCACAGTTCCGGTTCGGCTGCAAGCGCATCCTCATCTCCGACCACTACCTCGCATCGCTCGACCGTCCGAACGTCGAGGTCGTCACCGACAGCATCACCAGGGTCACCGAGAACGGGATCATCGACGACGCCGGCGTCGAGCACGAAGTCGACGTGATCATCTACGGAACCGGTTTCGAGACCTCACGTCTACCGCTCACCGACAAGGTCCGCGACGCCAGCGGACAGTCGATGGTCGAGTTCTGGCAGGGCAGCCCGACCGCGTACCTGGGTACGTCGGTAGCCGGGTTCCCGAACGCCTACCTGATCCACGGACCGAACATCGGACTCGGTCACAACTCGGTGATCCACATGCTGGAGTCACAGTCGATCTACATCGCCTCAGCCGTGGCGTACGCACGTGACCACGGCCTCGCATCGCTCGTACCCACCACCGCAGCCCATCGTGCCTACGCCGACGAGGTCGACAGCATGAGCGAGGGCACCGTGTGGACAACCGGCGGATGTGACAGCTGGTACCTCCACAACGGCCGCAACAGCAACATCTGGCCCGGTACCGCGACCGATTTCCGGCGCCGCGTCTCCCGGTTCAACCCCGACGACCACCTGGCTCATCGCCCTGCGCCGATGCTCGTCGCGCGATGAGCGCCACGGCTGTCATCAGCGGCGCAGCCGACGGGCCTCCGATCGTCCTGATCCACGGCGTCGGCGGGTCCCACCGCGTCTGGGACCGTGTCGTGCCGGGTCTGGCGCAGGAGGCACAGACTCTGGCCGTCGACCTGAACCCGACGAACTCGATCGAACGCGACGCGGACGCCATCGCGGGCCTGCTGAAGGCTCCTGGCTTGATCGTGGGTCACTCACGCGGCGGCCTGGTGGCCACAGCGCTGGCTGAACGCCACCATGACCTGGTCCGGGGGCTCGTCCTCATCTGCACTCCCTGGTCAACGCAGAGTCGCCTGGCAGCGCGAGGCTCGGTTGAACAGCTTCTCGGCGCTCCGGTCGTCGGTTCCGCGCTGTGGGCACTGGCTGGTGGGCGTCGCACGCAGAACGCACTCAAGAGCGCCTTCGCCCCAGGCATCCAGGTTCCCCCTGAGTTCGTCACCGACGTACGCAGGCGAGGAAGGCGGATCTTCGTCGACAGCTCCCACGCGATAGACCGTTACCTGGCCGAAGCAAGCCTGGTGGAACGGATCGACGAGCTCCAGGTCCCGACCGTACTGGTCGAGGGCGGATTCGACGCCCGGGTCGCGCACCTGCCTCCAGTCTCAGGACGGCCCGCGACCGCAGAGGTCATCCGCCTTCCGGCGGCCGGTCACACCCCGCCCTGGGAGGACCCGGTCGCGACGAAACGGATCATCCTCGACGCCCTCGACCTCGAACGGGGTAGAGCCCTCGGCACGCAAAACACGACAGGAGAAGCTTCATGAAGACCTTTCAGGACCTGGACCGGCTCAACAACCTGACTCCTGCCGCAGGCGAACGGCCCGACGAAGCCAACATGGCTGCGATCGTCCGTTAAACCCCAACTGACGATGCCTCCCCGAACAGGCTCGGGCAGGCGCCGTCAGTTGTCCCTCGAGGCTCTCAGCCTCGAGGGACCTTGATCCCGGTCGCGCTGTGGCACCGGTATCCGTTCGGGTTCTTCAGCAGGTACTGCTGGTGGTAGTCCTCGGCGTAGTAGTACGTCGGGGCCGGCTTGATCTCGGTGGTGATCGGGTCGTACCCGCGCTTGGTCAGCTCGGGCTGGTAGCGATCGGTGACCTCGCGGGCGATCCGGGCCTGCTCGTCGGACGTGGTGTAGATCGCGGAGCGGTACTGGGTGCCGACGTCGTTTCCCTGGCGCATGCCCTGGGTCGGGTCGTGCACCTCGTAGAACGCGGCGACGAGGGCGGCGTACGAGACCTTCTCCGGGTCGAAGACGACTCGGACGGCCTCGGTGTGACCGGTGCGGCCCGAGCAGACCTCTTCATAGGTCGGGTTCGGTGTGCTGCCACCGGCATACCCGACCGATGTCGACCACACCCCGGAGATCTGCCAGAAGATCTCTTCGGCACCCCAGAAGCAGCCCAGCCCGAAGAGTGCCACCTCATAGCCCTCGGGGATCTCATCGGTCACCAACGGAGCATCGAGGGCACGGTGTCGTTCGGCGAGCCGGAATCCCGCCTCGGCACGACCCGCGAGCGCGTTCTCCGGGTCGACGATCTGGGTCTTGAACTTGTTGAACAACATCGGGACTCCTCGCCTCGGGTGCACCCTGTTCAACTCCTGCGGTTGCGGTGCTGTTCCCGTCCCGACCAGTGTGCCGCGCCACGTCGGCGCAGGCACGGGCCCGGGCTTACGGGCTGATGACGGACTCAGCCGTGGTGCAGCGCGCAGTAGCTGTCGCGCGCCGTCGGGTCGCTCGAGGAGAAGAACTGCCGGATCATCGCTCCCTGACCCGCCGCGTAGTCGGAGATCTCCTGCTCGACCAGCGGACGCAGCAGCGGGGGTGCGTTGACCAGCGCTTCGGCGTTGCGCCACACGACCTCGCGCCAGCCGCGCATGATCGCGCCGACCAGGACCTCGTCGACCGGTCCGATGTTGATCTCGTTGAACGTCGGGTCGAAACGGGCGGTCTCCTCGTCGAAGACCGGGTGGTACAGCGAGTCGAGGCGGTCGTTGTACGCGTTGTGGTCCGCCTTGTGCGACGTGCCGTCGGCAGCGGTCAGGCCGACCTGCGCCAGGACGTAGGGGAAGTCGTTGTTGATGTGCGCGTTCATGTTCATCAGGAAGTCGCCCAACCCGGTCATCGTCCGGTCCCGGGTTGCCTGCAGCGCGAGCTGCCAGGCCGGGGCTACCGGCTTGCCGGCGTTCCACGCATCCATCGTGGCGAAGTACTTGTGCGCGAACACGGCGTCGATGCGGGTCAGCCACGCCCGGTCCTGGAAGTACCCGTTGTCGGCGGCCGCCTTCACGTTCTCGGTCACCCGGAGGTAGGCGAGCGAGAAGATCGCGTCGTGGCTGCAGGACGCGGCCAGCGGTGCGAGCCGAGCCTTCATCTCCGCGATCACATCCACGATGCACTGCGGGCTGCCGCTCTGGCAGATCGCGCCGGTGTAGGGCTTGTACGGCGTCGGGAACGGCGCGAACAGGGCGACCATCGGGTCGAAGATCGCAGGCTGGATCAAGGCGTCGAGCGGAGCCAGCGGGTCGACGGCGTCGGCGCGCGCCGGAGCGCCGACGGAGCCACTGGCGAGAACGACGACCAGGCCGACGATGCCGGCCTTCAGGGAGCGGCGCAGGTGCATGTCGTGATCAACGAAGGCCTATGGATTCAGATACGTGATGTCACCAGGGGTTCCCTGCTCGCGCGGAGACGGAAGGCCGGTCGATGCACGAGGTGCCTCGGGAGGCCGTCCGATCGCGCTGAGTTGCTCAAGCGGGTCCTCGACTGCGCGTCCGCGCTGGCGCGACCCAACCCACTCCCTGCCGAACAATCACGCCCTGGTGGATGGCCACAAGCGACGTGCCCTGGTCAGTCTGATCGCTTTCCTCGGTGTGAACGGGCTGCGGTTGACCCTCAGCAATGCCAGCGCCTTCGACCTGATCATGGGTATCGCGGACGGTGAGCTGGACGATGTCGGCAGCATCGCCACGATCGTGACGGCGTCGGTCGGGCCGCATCGGTTCTGACCAACTAGGCTCCGAGCGTGACCCAAGAACACCGAAGCAAGGCAGGGTTCGAGACGCGTGCGATCCACGCCGGCTACGACCCTGACCCGACGACCGGGGCGGTGATCCCGCCCATCTACGCGACCAGCACCTACAAGCAGGACGGGGTCGGCGGCCTGCGTGGCGGGTACGAGTACAGCCGTTCCGGCAACCCGACCAGGACGGCGCTGGAAGGTGCGCTCGCCGCGCTCGAGGAAGGCGATCGCGCCTTCGCCTTCGCCTCCGGTCTGGCCGCCGAGGACACCGTCCTCCGCTCGCTGACCAAGCCCGGTGATCACCTGGTGATCCCCGATGATGCGTACGGCGGCACATTCCGCCTGATCGACAAGGTCGGCGGCCCATGGGGTCTCGAGCACAGCCCGGCCGCTGTGTCCGACGTCGACGCGGTCCGGGCCGCGATCCGTCCGGGCCGGACCAGGCTGGTGTGGGTGGAGACGCCCACGAACCCGTTGCTGAACATCGGCGACATCGAGGCCCTCGCCGCGGTCGCGCACGAGGCGGGCGCGTTGCTCGTCGTCGACAACACCTTTGCCTCGCCGTACCTTCAGCAGCCACTGACGCTCGGTGCCGACGTGGTCGTGCACTCGACGACCAAGTACTGCGGCGGGCACTCGGACGTCGTCGGCGGAGCGGTTGTCGTCCGGGGTCTGGAGACCGCCGAGAGGGTTGGCTTCCACCAGAACGCGATGGGTGCTGTCCCGGGTCCGTTCGACTGCTTCCTGACCCACCGCGGGCTCAAGACGTTGGCGGTGCGGATGGACCGGCACTGCGACAATGCCGAGAAGGTGGTCGAGTTCCTGGTGAACCACCCCCAGGTCTCGGGGGTCATCTATCCGGGTCTGGAGTCCCACCCGGGTCATGCGGTGGCCAGCAGACAGATGAAGCGGTACGGCGGCATCGTCTCGTTCCGGGTCACCGGTGGCGAGGAGCATGCGCTCGAGGTCTGCTCGCGGGCCGAGGTGTTCACGCTGGGTGAGTCGCTTGGTGGCGTCGAGTCGCTCATCGAGCACCCGGGCAGGATGACGCACGCCAGCGTGGCGGGCACCGAGCTGGAAGTCCCCCCCGATCTGATCCGGCTCAGCGTCGGCATCGAGTCCGCTGACGACCTGATCGCCGACCTCGAGCGTGCCCTGGAGCCCTGATGACCCAGAAGCCGACGGAATCCGGCGAGAACGAGCCGGACGTCCGGTTCAGCCTGGCCAACGAGCGCACCCTGCTGGCCTACCAGCGGACCGCCATCGGCCTCATCGGCGCCTCCGTCGCCGTGGCGCACTTCCTCGACGACGGGGCCCTCGCGATCACCCTTGCCTCGGTACTCCTGCTCAGCGGGGCGGTCGCTGCCGTCGGCGGCTACCGTCGCTACCAGGCAGCCGACCGCGCGATCCGTGCCGGTCGGCCACTGCCGATCGGATCGACAGCCCTGATCCTCTCGGTCGGCCTGGTCTTCTGCGTGCTGGTCGCCGGCGTCTACGTGATCACCGCGGCCACCTGAGATGCCACGGCCGCTCCCGCGCCTGGCTGTGTGTGTGGACTTCGGCTCGACGTTCACCAAGGCGGCGCTGATCGATGTCGCAGGCGCTCGCCTGGTCGCTACCTCCCAGCACCCGACGAGCCTGGCGACCGATGTCCTCGATGCGTACGACGCCTGTCTGGCCGACCTGATCGCCGAACACCCCGACGCGGCCCAGGCGACCACGTTGGCGTGCTCGTCGGCCGGCGGTGGCTTGCGGATCGCGGTCGTCGGGAACGAGGAGCTGGTCACCGCCGAGGCCGGCCGCCGGGTGGCGCTGTCCAGCGGCGGCAAGGTCGTGCTGGTCCTCGCCGGCGGACTCGATGCCGGCAAGCTGGTCGAGCTGCGCGACGCCGAACCGGACGTCCTGCTGCTCGTCGGGGGCACCGACGGTGGGAACTCCGAATCCCTGGTCGCCGACGCCGACGTCCTGTCCCGGGTGCTGTGGACCGGTCCGGTCGTCGTGGCAGGGGATGTCGATGCCCAGAGTGCCGTGGCGGCTGAACTCGAGGGCTCGCAGACGCCGTACGTGCTCGCCGACAACGTCGTGCCCCGGATCGGGGTGCTCGCACCGGCATCTGCTCGTGAGGCGATCCGTGAGGTGTTCCTGGCCCACGTCATCGGGGGCAAGGACCTGAGCAGGCGCCCCGAGTTCGTCGAGATGGTGCTGGGTGCGACACCGGACGTCGTGCTGGTCGGGGTGGAGCTGCTGGCCGGGGCCCGGGGCGGGACGGCGCCGGGCACCGGGGTCGTCGTGGTCGACATCGGGGGCGCCACCACGGACGTGCACTCGGTCGTCGTACCGGATCCGGAGGAGGCGACGTTGTCCCGCGAGGTCGTGGCCACCTCGCCGGTGACGCGTACGGTCGAGGGCGATCTCGGGATGCGCTGGAGTGCTCTGACCACGGTTGAGGCTGCGATCGCGGCTGGACTTGAGTCCGAGGAGCTCCGCCCTGCCGCTGTACGCCGTACCGCTGACCCTGGCCTGCTGCCGGCCACAGCCGCTGATCGTGCCGCAGACCTGCGTCTCGCTGCGGCGGCCAGCGTGCTGGCGATGCGCCGCCACGCCGGTCGATCCCAGGTCGTGCTCTCGCCGGCGGGTCGGGTCGTCGAACGCTCCGGGAAGGACCTGCGTGCCGTCGACCTGCTGATCGGGTCCGGGGGAGTGCTACGCGCGGCCACCGCTGAGGAGGTGCGCGCAGTGTTCGCTCCGGCGACCGGGACCCAGCCGGACGCCTGGCAGTTCCCCGAGCGCCCTGCCGTGGACGTCGACACGCACTCGATCCTGGCCGCTGCCGGACTGATCGCGCTCTACGGCGGCGACGCGGCCGCGCACGAAGCAGCCCGGAGTCTGATCTGGAATACCGTGTCAGCGATGAGCAACGAGGTGAGCACGTGAACGAGCCCGACGAGTCCGCCGACGACGGCGGCCGCCCGAGCTTCACCCGCGCCCAGATCCCCGCGGGCTTCGACCTGGCCGCCGCCTGGGCCTGGCGCTTCATCGTGATCACGGCGGCGGGCCTGATCATCCTCTACGCGATCAACCTCTTCTCCGAGATCTTCTTCCCGCTCGCGATCGCGCTCTTCATCGCGGCACTCAGCGCCCCGGTCGTCGGGGTGCTCCAGCGGATCGGACTGCCCCGCAAGGTCGCGGCGCTGCTGGTCGTGATCGGCGGTCTGGCGATCATCGGCCTCCTGATCACGTTCGTGACCCAGCAGATCGCTTCCGGTGCCGGCGACTTGTCGCAGAAGGTCGCCGACGGTCTCGGCGAGATCCGCAGCTGGCTCCAGACCGGCCCGTTGCACGCCAGCAACTCGCAGATCAACGACTGGATCGGCAAGGCCCAGGACTACGTCACCACCCAGGGCGGCGACCTGGCCAGCAAGGCCGGCACGCTCGGCTCGGCGGTCGGTCGGGTGCTCGCGGGCTTCTTCATCATCCTGTTCTCGACGTACTTCTTCCTCGCCGACGGCCACCTGATCTGGGCCTGGGTGGTGCGGATCTTCCCGCGCGCGGCCCGCGAGCGCGCCGACTCCTCGGGCCGCGTCGCGTGGGTCTCGCTGACGCAGTTCGTCCGGGCCACCGTCCTCGTGGCCGGCACCGATGCGATCGGCGTCATGATCATCGCGGCAGTCCTCAAGGTGCCGCTCGTCGCGCCGATCGGCGTCCTGGTCTTCCTCGGCGCCTTCGTGCCGTTGGTCGGCGCGTTCGCCTCCGGGACCGTGGCGGTCCTCGTGGCGCTCGTCGCGCACGGGCCGGTGGTCGCACTGATCATGCTCGGCGGAGTCGTGCTGGTCCAGCAGATCGAGGCGCACGTGCTACAGCCGTTCCTGATGGGCCGGTTCGTGTCGGTGCACCCGCTGGGCGTGATTCTCGGGATCGCGGCCGGCATCATCGTCGCGGGGATCGCCGGTGCGCTGGTCGCGGTGCCGCTGGTGGCGACGATCAACGCCGTCGTCCAGCACCTGGCGTCCTTCACCGAGGTCGGCGACGACGCCGAGGAAGCGGCCGCACACGATCCTGGACCGGATCCGGAGCTGGCGGCCGAGTCGCAGGGGATCCTCGACGGGGAGGGCCGGGAGTGAGCACGGGACCGGTGCCGCAGCTCGACGACGTACGCGCGGCGGCAGTGCTGTTGCGCGACGTCGCGATCACCACCCCGATGGAGGAGTCGCGCTGGCTCTCCTCGACGGTCGGAGGGCCGGTGCTGCTGAAGTGCGAGAACCTCCAGCGCACCGGGTCGTTCAAGATCCGCGGTGCCTACGTCCGGATGGCGAACCTGTCCGCGGAGGAGCGGGCCCGCGGTGTCGTGGCGGCCTCAGCCGGCAACCACGCCCAGGGCGTGGCCCTCGCCGCCCGGATGCTCGGCATCAAGGCGACGGTCTTCATGCCCGAGGGCGCACCGATCCCCAAGCTCAACGCCACCCGCGGGTACGGCGCCGAGGTGATCTTCCACGGCGCGATCCTGGACGAGGCACTCGTCCGGGCGATCGAGTACGCCGAGGAGACCGGCGCTGTCCTGATCCATCCGTTCGACCATCCGGACATCGTCGCCGGGCAGGCGACCTGCGGCCTGGAGATCCTCGAGCAGGCCCCGCAGGCTGCGACCGTGCTGGTGCCGACCGGAGGCGGCGGACTGATCGCCGGAGTGGCCCTGGCCATCAAGGCGCTGCGGCCCGACGTACGGATCGTCGGGGTGCAGGCCGAGGGCGCTGCGGCCTACCCCGGCTCGCTGACGGCCGGTGAGCCGGTGGCGCTCGCCTCGATGCGCACGATGGCCGACGGGATCGCGGTCGCGCGACCCGGCGTGGTCCCGTTCGCAGCGATCGAGCAGTACGTCGACGAGGTGGTTACCGTGACCGAGGAGTCTATCTCCCGCGCCCTGGTGCTGCTGCTCGAGCGGGCCAAGGTCGTCGTCGAGCCGGCCGGCGCAGTCGCCGTGGCCGCGATCCTCGACCGGCCCGACGCCTACGCGACACCGGCGGTCGCGGTGCTCTCCGGCGGCAACGTCGACCTGCTCCTGCTCGCCAAGCTCATCCGGCACGGCCTCGCCTCGGCAGGCCGGTACCTGAACATCGGTGTCCGGATCCCGGACCGTCCCGGTGGTCTGGCAGCGCTGCTCGGCGGACTGGCGGCCGACGGGGCGAACGTGCTCGACGTGGTGCACGAGCGTACGTCGGGTTCCCTGGACATCGACGAGGTCGAGGTGCACGTCCAGCTCGAGACGCGGGGGCCTGAGCATGCCGAGGCCGTGCTGGCGCACCTGCGCGAGCACGGCTACCGGGTTGCGGAGAGCTGAGAGTTCACGAGGTCTCACCACATCTCGACACGCTCGCTGCTCGATGACCGACGACCGGATCCCGCCGACGCGTCTCAGATCAATCGGTGTAGGGCACCGCGTCCACGATCTCGACCTTGAGCATGGCGCCGTTCGGGGCCGGGTAGCTGACCTCGTCGCCCTTGGAGGCGCCGTTGATCGCCTCGCCCAACGGTGACTGCGGCGAGTAGACCTGGACGTCGTCGCCGGCCATCTCCCGCGCGCCGAGGAGGAACTGCTCGGCGTCGGTGTCGCCGACGAAGCGGATAGTGACGAGCATCCCGGGTTCGACCACGCCGTCATCGGCAGGGGTCTCGCCGACGCGGGCGTTCTTGAGCATCTCGACGAGCTGGGCGATCCGGCCGTCGAGCTTGCCGAGCTCTTCGCGGGCGGCGTGGTAGCCGCCGTTCTCCTTGAGGTCACCCTCGTCCCGGGCAGCGCTGACCTTCTCGACCACGCTGGCGCGCGCGGGACCACGGAGGTCCTCGAGCTCAGCGGTCAGCTCGTCGTACTTGGCCTGGGTCAACCAGACGCCGTCGCGTTCTTCTGCCTGGGTCATGACTAGCAGCTCCTGGTATTCGGGGAAGGGATCAGCCTAGCAATCCTCCGAGGGGCGTGCCTCCCGAGTCGACGGGGGATCCTCAGTGCCCGGTGCAGCTCATCCGCTGAACAGTGGTCGCGCGGTCGAACGTGCGCAGTGGGATCCAGTTGCCCCCGGCGGACCGCATCTGCTGCACGGTCAGGTTGAGGTCGCCCACGATCGTGTGGTCCGCAGCGGTCGCCTCGAACAGGCAGGACCCGACCACCGACTCGTCACGGAAACGCGTCTGGATCTTGATCCTGACCTGGTGCACGTTGACGACGTCGAACGAGGCGATATCGGCCTCGATCGCGGGGTTGCTGCGGAACCAGATCGCCCAGCCGAGCCAGCCGAGGAATAACGCGCAGATCAGGGTCGATACAACGATGAGCGTCCCGCGCCGAGTCCTGCTCGGGGTTCCGTACCGCTGCTGGAGGTCGCTCACAGCCCCAACTCTAGGATGGTCCCCATGTCTGACCCGAAGCCGGACCGCAATGGTCTGCGCCTGATGCACGTGCACGCCCATCCCGACGACGAGTCGAGCAAGGGGGCAGCGTCGACCGCACGCTACGTGGCCGAGGGGGTCGACGTGCACGTCGTGACCTGCACCGGCGGTGAGCGTGGCTCGATCCTCAACCCCGACATGGAACGCCCCGAGGTGCTCGAGAACATCACCGAGATCCGGCGCCAGGAGATGGAGCGGGCTCGCGAGATCCTCGGCGTCTCCCAGGACTGGCTCGGCTTCGTCGACTCGGGATGGCCCGAGGGCGACCCGAAGCCACCGCTGCCCGAGGGCTGTTTCGCACTCGTTCCCCTCGACGAGGCGACCGAGCCCCTGGTCCGGCTGATCCGGCAGTTCCGCCCGCACGTCATCACGACGTACGACGAGAACGGCGGCTATCCGCATCCGGACCACATCAAGTGCCACGAGATCTCGATGGCCGCGTTCGAGGCGGCTGCGGACGCCGAGCGCTTCCCGGAGGCCGGCGAGCCGTGGCAGCCGCTGAAGCTGTACTACCAGCACGGGTTCAACCGGCCGCGGATGGTCGCCCTGCACGAGGCGCTGCTGGCGCGCGGGCTGGAGTCGCCGTTCGTGGAGCGGATGGAGCAGTGGAAGCCGGACCCGAAGCACGACGCCCGGGTGACGACCCAGGTTCCGTGCGGCGAGTACTTCCCGGTCCGCGACCGGGCGCTGATCGCGCACGCGACCCAGATCGACCCGAACGGGTTCTTCTTCCAGGTCCCGATGGACCTCCAGCAGGAGGTCTGGCCGTGGGAGGACTTCGAGCTGGTGACTAGCACGGTCGAGACCTCGACCCCCGAGGACGACCTCTTCGCCGGCATCAGGTGAGCCCCTGAGATGATGGTCCGATGAACACCATGGTTGTCGCTCTCCACGGCTTGGCCGCCATGGCCGACCCGGTCCCGACCGACAACAATGTCAAGGCCGGCTGGGTTGCGTTCGCGGTCTTCATCTGGCTGATCGCCGCCGTGGGTGTGCTCTGCTGGAGCCTGGTGAAGCACCTGAAGAAGGCGAAGCTGAACGCCGAGTCCGGTGTGTTCGGCGAGGACGACGACTCGCAGCCCTGAATTGGTCGGAACGTAGTCTTCGCAGCATGGAGGACAACCTCACGCCCGCCTTCGACCACGGGAAACCGTACCCCGGTGCGGACATCGTCGTGAGCTTCGAGGCGAGCCGGTGCCGTCACTTCGCCGAGTGCGTCCGCGGGCTTCCGACGGTTTTCGACGTGGATCGACGGCCCTGGATCGACCCGAACGGTGCCACGCCGGAGGAGGTCGCCGATGTCGTCCGACGGTGCCCGTCGGGTGCACTGCAGTACCGGCTGTCGCAGGGCCCGGACGAGGTCGGCGACGAGGTGACGTCGGTGGAACGGCTCGAGACCGGCCAGATCCTGCTGCGCGGGCGTCTCGCCGTCAGGACGGCGGACGAGGTCCGGTCCGAGACCCGGATGGCTGCGTGCGGCTGCGGCGCCTCGTCGATGGCGCCGTACTGCGACGGTGCCTGCCTGGCAGGCTGACCGGAAGGCCGCGCGCTGACCACTGCGTTCCCCGCGGCGAGGTCACGGTCGGGGCACAGGCAGCCCGTAGGAACTGCACAGCGACGGCACGCACGCTGAGGGAAGTCACCTACCAGGAGCGCAGCCATGAAGAACGAGAACCCCCCGACCGCCCACAAGACCTCGACATCGGCGATCATCGCCGAGCCGGCGCGCCGGCCAAGGACATTCCGAACACTCAGGGACGGGAGAGGTCGATGGATCGTGCCCGCCGCGCTGATGTGTGCAGTCCTCGGTGTATCCGCGGGGTGCGCCGCGTCCACCTCCGCAACCGCAACCTCCGCAACCGCCACCTCCGCATCGGCGCCCGCACAGCCTTCCGCCAGAGGTCTTGCGGCCGGCGGTGGATCCAATGCTCGTTCTGGACCGGCCTCGGGGGGAGCGTCCGGGACGGTCACCACCGTGTCCACGGCTGGCTTCACCATGACGACGTCGACGGGTCAGAAGGTGACCGTCAATGAGGCATCAGCGACCAAATACCAGAACGGGACGACGTCAGCCTCGGCCAGTTCCATCACCCAAGGCGAAAGTGTCCTCGTCCTGGGGACGACCAGCGGAACGACCATCGCGGCCACCCAGGTCACCGTGCAACCCGGCAGTGAATCTGCGGCGGCCTCCCAGGCCGCAGGGGTGATCGCTTTCCAGCGCGGCGCAGCGACCGCGTCGAAGCAGGTCGGTCAGGTCCCGGCGAACTACACCGAGGGTTCGGGCACGATCGTCAGCGGCACGACAGCCAACAAGGCCACAGAAGCCGCGCTGGCTGCCTATCCAGGAGGCGTCGTGGACCGTGTCGTGAAGTTGAGCAATGGCGAGTACGAGGTCCACTACATCGGCGTCAGCTGGCCGCACCACATCTTCGTCAACCAGGACCTCAAGGTCGTCGGCGCCGACTAGCCCCGTAGGGCCGCGCCCCTGCGGTCGGCCCGCGATCCAGGGCGTCAGCGGTCGATCATCCTCTGCATGGCCTCGGGATACCGTTCGCCCTGGATCTGCACGCTGGCCGAGGCTTGGTCGAGCTCGGCGAGGTCCTCGGGGGTGAGGTCGAGGTCGGCCGAGCCGAGGTTCTCGTCGAGTCGATCGAGCCGCCGGGTGCCGGGGATCGGGACGATCCAGGGCTTCTGCGCGAGCAGCCAGGCGAGCGCGACCTGACCGACGGAGGCCTGCCGCCGCTCGGCGACGTGGGTGATGAGCTCGACGAGCGCGAGGTTGGCCTGAAGCGCGTCTGGCTCGAATCGGGGAAGGGTTGCTCGGATGTCGCCCTCGCCGAACTCGCTGGCTGCTGTGACCTGACCGGTCAGGAGTCCACGCCCGAGGGGGCTGAAGGGGACGAAGCCGATGCCGAGTTCCTCCAGTGCCGGAAGGATCTCGTCCTCCGGCTCGCGCCAGAACAGCGAGTACTCGCTCTGCAGCGCGGTCACGGGCTGGACTGCGTGGGCGCGGCGGATGGTGCCGACGCCGGCTTCGGACATGCCGAAGTGATGCACCTTGCCGGCCTCGATCAGTTCCTTGACAGTGCCGGCGACGTCCTCGATGGGGACGCTCGGGTCGACTCGGTGCTGGTACAGCAGGTCGATCGCCTCTGTCCGCAGACGACGCAGCGAGCCGTCGACTGCCGCGCGGATGTCCTCAGGTCGGCTGGTGACCCCGGTCTGTTTCCCGTTGTCGTCGAAGCGGAACCCGAACTTGGTGGCGATGACTACGCGGTCGCGCACGGGCTGGAGTGCATCGCCAACGAGCTCTTCGTTGTGGAAGGGGCCGTAGACCTCTGCGGTGTCGAACAGGGTTACGCCGCGCTCGACCGCGGCGCGCAGGAAGGTGATCATCTCCTCGCGCGGTGGCCGCGGGCCGAAGGCCTGGCTCATTCCCATGCAACCGAGACCTAGCTGCGAGACGTCGAGGCCCTGAGTTCCGAGTGTGCGTGTGTCCATCGTGGGTGTCCTTCGTTGCGCGTTGTTGTCAGAACTGTCCTGCCGGGCGCAGCAAGATGTCGCTCAGGTCAGGTCGTCGTCCTCGTCGACCACATGCATTGCTGCTTCCTCCGCGCTAGCACCGGCCCCGTCGATCCCGACATCGCGGGCGATCGCTTCGGAATCGGCATCCTCACCGGTTCCTTGGTCTGGGGCGACCAGACGCCCGGTCCGGCGCTCAGCGGGGCCTGGGTCGAGCGCATCGGGGTCCGGCTCGGGCTCCTCCATAGCGAGCCATTCGTCCAGGTTTCGCGCGGGACCCGTGTGGTCGTGAGGCTCCCGGTCAGGAGGAGAGAACCCTTGGTCGAGGACGTCGACGAGGTCCTCGTTGTCGAGGGTGTCCGACGGCTGAAGCTGGTCCTCAGGATCAACCTGCTGACCTTCGTAGGATTCACGATCCGCTTGCTCGGTCACGTTGGTCCCTTTCGGTGGGCTTGCATGAGTCGTGCAACTCCTTCTTACAACCCACCTCGCAGGGGGTGGTTCGAACGGCCCCACTTTCGGCGTCGAACGGCGCCTCGACCTGGGCCTCGAGCATCACGCGTGCCCAGCTGCGACCGCGGGTCGTGCACGACGGGATTGCGCATGATGGCTGGCGTGAACCGTCTCAGAGCCGCGACGAGCCCCTCGACTTTGGGATTGGGGACCGACGCCTTCGACGAAGCGCGTCGTTGCGACGTACCGATCCTGCTGAGCGTCGGGTACTCCGCGTACCACTGGCGACTCGGCGTTCTCGCACCCGACGGGGTCGAGTGGGCGTTTGGCCGTTGCGAACCGCAACTTGATCATCCACCAGTACGACGGGACCAACCGCGACCTGACCTGG
>NZ_JAOPXI010000088.1 GCF_025965215.1 Marmoricola sp. | reverse complement strand
CGTCGAGAATGCCTGTCATCAGTGCCCCATTCCGAGTCCGCCGTCGACCGGGATCACGGCCCCGGTCACGTAGCCTGCCGCGTCCGACGCCAGCCAGGTGACGGCGTCGGCGATCTCCGTCGTCGAGCCCATCCGGCCCAGCGGGATCTGGTTCCGGTACGCCGCCTGCTGCTCCTCGGGGAGGACGGCGGTCATGTCGGTCTCGATGAAGCCGGGAGCCACCACGTTCGCGGTGATCGACCGGCTGCCGAGCTCGCGCGCGAGAGACCGGGCCATCCCCACCTGACCGGCCTTGGACGCGGCGTAGTTGACCTGCCCCGGCGAACCGAGCAGCCCGACGACGCTGGAGATGAAGATGATCCGCCCGCGGCGCAGTCGCAGCATGCCCTTGGCCGCACGCTTGGCGACCCGGAACGAACCGGAGAGGTTGGTGTCGATCACCTCGGACCAGTCGTCCTCGGACATCCGGAGCACCAGCGTGTCCCGGGTGATCCCGGCGTTGGCGACCAGGACCTCGACGGGCCCCTGATGGGCCTCGACCGCAGTGAACGCCGCATCCACCGAATCGGCATCCGTCACCTCGCACGGCACTGCGAACGCTCCGGGCGGCGCCTCGCCGGACCGGCTGGTCACCGCGACCTGGTCACCCTGGGCCAGGAACGCCTCGGCGATCGCACGCCCGATCCCGCGGTTGCCGCCGGTCACGAGAACAGATCTGCTCATGCCTCGACGTTAGCCGCGATCTGTGGAGTACCGCCAAATGAACCTCACTGCAGGCCTGTGCCGCACAATGAGTCAAGGAAATGGTTGTCGGCTTCCTACAACTCGGGCCGCGTACCGGTGGCCTCAGTCGTCCTCGAGGCGGAAGCCGACCTTGATCGCCACCTGGAAGTGCTCGACCGTGCCGTCCTTGACCTGCCCGCGGACCTGTCCGACCTCGAACCAGTCGAGGTGGCGCAGGGTCTGCGATGCCCGCTCGATGCCGTTGCGGATCGCCTGGTCGATGCCGACGGGTGACGTGCCGACGATCTCGGTCACTCGGTAGGTTCGATTCGTCATGCGGCAAGGATGCCACGCGTGAGCCGACGTACGATCGCAGGTGTGGGTGCGCGCAGGAAGAAGGGTGAAGCGGACGTTGTCCGCATCACCGCCGCGCCCGACAACCCGAACGAGGACATCGACCGCCGCCAGCGCCGCTACCTGATCTCGATGGGCATCCGGACACTGTGCTTCGTCGGCTCGGTGTTCGCGGTGCACATCCCCTGGCTGTGCGGAACCCTGATCGCCGCCTCGTTCGTGCTGCCGTACATCGCGGTCGTGCTCGCCAATGCGGCCGCTCCCCGCATCGAGGGCACGGTCCTCGGTCCCGGGGTCGCACCGCGACCGGACTACGGCGAGCTCGGTGGGCCGCCGAAGCCCTGATCCGCCTCGATCATCCTCGGTTCACCTCGTCGGCCGACCACCTTCGTGGGAGAATCGGTCCGGGTCGGAGTTTCAAAACCCCTGGACCCGACCCCGGTGCCGGACGAGACACCCCCAGATCGTCCGGCACCACCCCTCGCCCCCAGGAGCCACGTGCGTGACATCTGCTCGGCCAAGTCCTGCACCAGCCAAGCAGCCTGGGACCTGTGCTGGAACAACCCCAAGCTGCACACCGAGGACCGGCGGAAGGTGTGGCTGGCGTGCGGGGACCACCTGGCGTCGCTGACCGACTTCCTCGGCTCGCGGGGGTTCCTCCGCGAGGTGGTCCCTCACGTCGAAGGCGTCGACCACTCCGCCTGACCGCTCAGCCGCCGATCGCCGACATCGGACGGTCCGGCTGCAGGAACGTCGGGTCGTCGATCCCGTGGCCGGCACGCTTGCCGAGCATCGCTGCCACCCACTGGTCGGCGAGCTCGCCGTCGGAGGCGCCGGCACGCAACGGCGTACGCAGGTCGGACTCGGTCGTGGCGAACAAGCAGTCGCGAACCTGGCCGTCTGCCGTGAGCCGGACCCGGTCGCAGTCGCCGCAGAACGGCCGGGTGACCGAGGCGATCACGCCTACCGTGCCCGGGCCGCCGTCCACGACGAACTCCTCCGCCGGCGCACTCCCGCGCGCGGAGCCGGTCGGCTCCAGCTCGAACTCGGCCGAGAGGGTCGCGAGGATCTCGTCGGCCGTCACCATGTCCGCGCGCGTCCACCCGTGCTGGGGATCCAGGGGCATCTGCTCGATGAAGCGCAGGTGGTAGCCGCGTTCGAGGCACCAGCCCAGGAGCTCGGACGCCTGGGTGTCGTTGATCCCACGCAGCAGTACGGCGTTGACCTTGACCGGATCGAGGCCCGCGGCCCGCGCTGCGGCGAGACCGGCGATCACGTCGGACAGCCGATCGCGCCGGGTGATCGCAGCGAAGTCGTCGGGACGCACGCTGTCCAGGCTGACGTTGACCCGATCGAGGCCGGCAGCGGCCAACGCGCCTGCGATCCGATTGAGCCCCAGCCCGTTGGTCGTGATCGAGACGCCCGGCGACCCAGTCAGCGCCTTCGTCCGCGCGACCAGGTCGGGCAGGCCGCGCCGAAGCAACGGCTCTCCCCCGGTGAAGCGCACCTCGTCGATCCCGAGGCGCTCGACGCCGATGGTGATGAGCCGGATGACCTCGTCGTCGGTGAGCGCGGCCTCGTGCGGCATCCAGTCCAGACCCTCGGCGGGCATGCAGTAGCTGCAGCGCAGGTTGCACCGATCGGTCAGGGACACGCGCAGGTCAGTGGCGACACGACCGTGCCGATCGACCAGGGGCTGGATGTCCATCTCCCGATCCTAGGCTGCCCTCGGTACGAGTGACCTGGATCACGCGGCTACTGTCGCCCGGGTGAGGTTCCTGTTCACCCGCCGGTGGGTGCTGTTCGCGCTGACGGTGGCCCTCATGGCGTGGGGCGCCGTCCTGCTCGGTCAGTGGCAGTTCCACCGGCTGCAGGAGCGCCGCGCCGACAACAGCCTGGTGGCCCACAACCTCGCGAAACCACCGGTCGCGCTGGACTCGGTGCTCCGGGTCGGGCAGCCGGCGAACCCGCAGGACGAATGGCGTTCTGTCGTCGTGCACGGCACCTGGGACGACGCCCACACGATCGTGCTGAAGTACCAGCTCCGCGACAGTGTCGCCGGGATCGACGTGGTGACCCCGCTGGTCACCGACGCGGGCCCGGCCGTGCTGGTCGACCGCGGCTGGATGGCGACCGAGAACATCGGCTCGACCCGCCCCTCGACGCCGCCTGCGTCGAGCGGGGAGGTCACGGTGATCGGCTGGGTGCGTGCCGACGGGAGCGGCCACGCAGCCGACGTCTCTGGTCTCCAGACCCGTGCGATCTCGAGCGTGAGCGCCGCGCAGGCGTTGCCGTACCGGTTGTACGGCGGCTTCCTCGACCTCCACAGCGAGAGCCCCAACCCGTCGACCACGCTGGGCGCCACCACCCTGCCTGATGACACCAGTGAAGGGCCGCACTTCTTCTACGGCCTGCAGTGGTGGTTCTTCGGCGTCCTGGCGGTGTTCGGCTTCGGCTACCTCGCCTACGACGAGTGGCGGATGGCCCGCGAGGCGGCGCTCGCGGAACCCACAGAGTCAGAGAGCCCGTAGCATCCCACCGTCGACCGGCAGCATGACGCCGGTGACGAACGAGGACTGCTCACCGAGCAGGAACAGCGCTGCCTGCGCGAACTCGGCGGGTTCGCCGTACCGGGCCAACGGGATGGCGGAGATCGCCTGCTGCCGTGCCGCGTCGGCATCGCCCGTCGACGCGTCGAGCTCCGCCAACCGATCGGTCGCGATCCGGCCCGGCAGCAGGCCGTTGACCCGGATCCCGCGCGGACCCAGCTCGTCGGCCAGCGTCTTGGCCACCATCGCCAGACCGGGTCGCAGTCCGTTGGACACCGCCAGGTTGGCCAGCGGCGCCCGCACCGAGCTGGACAGGACGAAGGCGATCGAACCGGGACCCTCGAGCGCGCCGGCGACGGTGCGTGCCATCCGCACCGCACCGACGAAGACCGACTCGAACGCCGCGTTCCAGACCTCGTCCGGCGTGTCCATCACCGTGCCCGTGGGCGGCCCGCCTACCGAGATCAGGGCACCGTCGAGCCTGCCGAAGACGTCCAGCGCTTCGGACACGACGGCTCGCGCCGAACCCGGATCGGCGTTGTCGGCCACCAGACCGGCGCAGCCGACACCCAGACTCGAGGCAGCCGCGGCGACGGATGCCTGCGTCCGCCCGGTCACCAGCACCGAAGCACCGCCCGCGAGCAACGCGGCGGCGGTGGCGAACCCAAGGCCGCGCGTACCGCCGGTGACGACGAACGCCTTGCCTTCGACCCCCGCTGCCATCAGACGCTCGCCGGAGCGAACTGGGTCGCGTACAGGCTCGCGTAGGTCCCGCCCCGCGCCAGCAGCTCGTCGTGCGTGCCGCGCTCCGAGATGCCCCCGTTCTCGACGACGAGGATCTGGTCCGCATTCAGGATCGTGGACAGCCGGTGGGCGATCACCAGCGAGGTCCGGCCCTCGAGCGCCTTGTCGAGCGCGGCCTGGACCGCCTGCTCGGACTCGGAGTCCAGGTGGGCCGTCGCCTCGTCGAGGACGACGATCGATGGCGCCTTGAGCAGCAGGCGAGCGATTGCGAGCCGCTGACGCTCACCCCCCGAGAGCCGGTAGCCCCGGTCGCCGACCACGGTGTCGAGGCCGTCGGGCATTCCGTGCACCAGGGTCGCGATCTGGGCCTGGCCCAGGGCCGTCCAGATCTCCTCGTCGGTGACCCCCGGACGCGCGTAGCGCAGGTTCTCCCGGATCGTGTCGTGGAACATGTGCGCGTCCTGGGTCACATAGCCCACCGCGTCCTCGAGCGACTGCAGCGTCAGGTCTCGCACGTCCCATGAGCTCGTGCCATCGCCGACGCGCACAGCGCCGCTGTTGACGTCGTACAGGCGTGCGACGAGGTGGGTGATCGTGGTCTTGCCCGCACCCGAGGGCCCGACCAGCGCGATCATCTGTCCTTCGCCCGCGCTGAACGTCACGTCGTGCAGCACCTCGACGACGTCACGGCTCTCGACCCTCGCGACGTTCTCCAGGCTCGCCAGTGAGACCTCGTCCGCCCGCGGGTAGGTGAACGCCACGTGGTCGAACTCGAGCGTGCCGGCGGACGGCGGAAGGGCCACCGCATCGGGCTTCTCCTGCACGGTCGAGGGCAGGTCCAACACCTCGAAGACACGGTCGAAGCTGACCAGCGCCGTCATCACGTCGACCCGCACGTTCGAGAGGCCCTGCAACGGACCGAGCAGCCGGAGCAGCAGGGTGGCCAGGGCGGTCAGCGTCCCGATCGTCAGGGTCGAGCTGATCACCAGGTGGCCGCCGATCCCCCACACGAGCGCGGTGGCCAGTGCCGGGATCAGCATCATGATCGCCGCGAACACCCGGGTGATCAGGGCGATCCGGACGCCGTAGTCGCGCACGACGCCGGCTTTCTCGGCGTACTTGGCGTCCTCGTCCTCGCGACGCCCGAAGAGCTTGAGCAGCAGTGCACCACCGACGTTGAATCGCTCGGTCATCACGTTGCCGAGATCGGCGTTGCTGTTCATCTGTGCGCGGGTCAGCGTGCTCAGCTGGCCGCCCACCCACCGCGAGGCGACCAGCAGGATCGGAAAGAGCACCAGGCAGGCCAGCGTGATCTGCCAGGACAGCGCGATCATGGCGACGCCGACGACGAGGACCGAGATCACGTTGCCCATCGTGCTGGACAGGGTCGAGGTGAACGCACGCTGAGCGCCGATCACGTCATTGTTCAGGCGTGAGACCAGCGCGCCGGTCTGGGTCCGGGTGAAGAACGCCAGCGACATCCGCTGGACATGGGCGAAGACCCGGGTACGCAGGTCGAAGATCAGGTTCTCCCCGATCCGTGACGACAGGTAGCCGCTGCCGACCCCCAGGATGGCGTCGAGCAGAGCCACGCCCACCATGGCTACGGCGACCCAGGTGACCACGGAGCCGTTGTGCCCCAGGATGCCATCGTCGAGCAGGTGCTTGACCAGCAACGGGGTCACCACGACCAGGGCGGCGTCCAGGACGACGAGGACCAGGAACCCGGCGATCAGCCTGCGGTGCGGACGCGCGAAGCCGGCGACACGACGAAGTGTGCGCCGGGTCAGCTTCTGGTCGACGACCGATGGGTCGGCGCGCATGGCCCGCATCGCGGCCATCATCGGGCTCATTGCGCTCATCGCCAGCTCCTCATCGGGTTTGGGCCTTCTCAGCCGCCGGCGGCGAGCGCCCGGAAGCGTCGTGCCTGTGCGGTCCTCTCAAGCAGTCGCTGGCCGTCCAGGTCCTCGGTCAGCGCCGACTGCAGCAGTGCGGTGGTCTCGCGCACCGCTCCCGCGTTGGTCGCGAGCAGTGCGTGGACCAGGTCGTCGGTGGCTTCCGAGAGCTCTGCAGCCGGTACGACCACGGTGGCCAACCCGAGGTCGGCCGCCTCGGACGCCGGAACCTGCCGGGCGGTCGCACAGATCTCCAGGGCCCGTGAGTAGCCAACAACCTCGACCAGCGGCTTTGTTCCCGCGAGGTCCGGAACCAGGCCCAGCGCCGGTTCCTTCATGCAGAACCAGGCGTCATCGGCGACCACCCGCAGGTCGCACGAGAGCGCGAGCTGGAAACCGCCACCGATCGCGTACCCGTGCACCTCGGCGATCGAGATGAACCGGGGATCGGTCAACCAGGTGAATCCGCGCTGGTACCCGTCGATGGTGTCCAGGATCTCCTGCTCGGGCGCGGTCATCAGGTCGAGGATCGCCTCCTCGCCCGGGACTCCCTTGCCGTTGATCAGGCCGGTGTCCAGGCCGGCGGAGAAGCACTCTCCAGCGCCGCGGAGCACGACGACCCGGACGTCCTCGGACAGCGAGGCCCCGATGGCGGCGAGCGTGTGCCACATCGACGGAACCATCGAGTTGCGCCGCTCCGGGGCGTTCAGGGTGATCGTCGCCACGGGACCGTCGATGGCGAGGGCGAGGCGGGAAGCAGCCAGGGTCTCAGCGTCAGGAAGCATGGATGAACCCTAATGTCCTCGGGGGCATCTCGATCCCCTGGCATGGTGCAGCGCAAGGCGGAGGAGGGAAGGTGGTCTTCGGCGCAGCGCACGTCGACCGACGACTCCGCGGCGATGTGCCGTGTCAGGCGAGCGAGATGAGGTCCAGGTAGTCCTCGGACCACAGGTCCTCGTCGCCGTCGGGAAGCAGCAGGACCCGGTCCGGCTCGAGGGCCTGGACGGCACCCTCGTCGTGGGTCACGAGCACGATCGCCCCCTGGTAGCTGCGGATGGCTCCGAGCACCTCTTCGCGGGAAGCCGGGTCGAGGTTGTTGGTGGGCTCGTCGAGCAGCAGCACGTTGGCCGACGAGACCACCAGGATCGCCAGCGCGAGACGGGTCTTCTCACCGCCGGAGAGGACCCCGGCGAGCTTGGTCGCGTCGTCGCCGCTGAACAGGAAGGAGCCGAGCACGGTGCGTCGCTCCGCGTCGGTGAGCTGGGGCGCCGAGGTCGCCATGTTCTCCAGCACGGTCCGGTTGACGTCCAGGGTCTCGTGCTCCTGGGCGTAGTAGCCGATCTTCAGGCCGTGGCCCGGGAGCACGGTGCCGGTGTCTGCCAGATCCACGCCAGCGAGGATCCGCAGCATCGTGGTCTTCCCGGCACCGTTGAGACCGAGGATGACGACCCGCGAGCCCTTGTCGATGGCCAGGTCGACGTCGGTGAAGACCTCGAGCGAGCCGTAGGACTTCGAGAGGCCCTCGGCCATCAGCGGCGTCTTGCCGCAGGCCGCCGGTTCGGGGAACTTGATCTTGGCGACCTTGTCGGCCGCCCGCACGCCCTCGAGGCTGTCCATCATCTTCTCGGCACGCTTGATCATCGACTGGGCGGCCTTCGCCTTGCTGGCCTTGGCTCGCATCCGGTTGGCCTGGGCCATCAGGGTCTCGGCGGTCTTCTCAGCGCTGGCCCGTTCCTTCTTGCGGCGGTGCTCGTCGTTCTCGCGCTGCTGGAGATAGTTCTTCCAGGTCATGTTGTACAGGTCCACCTCGGCGCGGTTGGCATCGAGGTGGAGCACCTTGTTGACACAGCCCTCGAGCAGCTCGACGTCGTGGCTGATCACCACGAGTCCACCGCCGAAATTCGACAGGAACTGGCGCAGCCACACGATCGAGTCCGCATCGAGGTGGTTGGTCGGCTCGTCGAGCAGCAGGATGTCGGCACCGGAGAAGATGATCCGGGCCAGCTCCACGCGGCGGCGCTGCCCGCCCGAGAGCGTCTTGAGCTGCTGGCCGAGCAGGCGCTCGTCGATGCCCAGACCGGAAGCGATCTGTGCTGCTTCGGCCTCGGCCGAGTACCCACCCGCGGCGTGGAAGGCAGCGTCGGCCTTCTCGTACCGCTTCATGCCCAGCTCGTGGATCTCCGGGTCGGCCGAACCCATCTGCACCTCGGCCTCGCGCAGGCGTGCGACGACCTTGTCGAGTCCGCGGGCCGAGAGGATCCGGTCACGCGCCAGTACCTCGGGGTCACCGGTGCGCGGGTCCTGCGGCAGGTAACCGAGGGTGCCCGTGTTCGTCACCGTTCCGGACGCCGGCAGGCCCTCGCCCGCCAGGATCTTGGTGAGCGTCGTCTTGCCGGCACCGTTGCGGCCCACGAGGCCGATCCGGTCGCCCGTAGCGATCCGGAACGAGACGTTCTCCATCAGCAGGCGCGCGCCGGCGCGCACTTCGAGTTTGGAAGCGGTGATCACGGTGGGGTCCTGGCGGTCGACTGGTTCTCAGGGAAATGCGGCTGACGCGGAATGAGCTGACAGGTACGCCGTGTCAGCAGTCGGTGGCCGGACTCATGAGTTTGAGTCTACCCGTGCTCGCAGGCACTCCGGCCGCACTGGTTGAATGACCCCCATGTCGACCGTTGCACACGAGACCGTTAGCGAATCCGGGCCCACCGGCACTCCCGAGGACCGCGAGATCCTCAGCGTTGCTCGTGAGCAGGTGCTGGTGGGTGGGGTGCCGTTGGAGGAGGCGCAGATCCTGCGGGTGATGCAGACCTCGGATGCGGTGTTGGGTGATCTGTTGGGGTTGGCGCACGAGGTCCGGATGAGGTGGTGTGGTCCGGAGGTCGAGGTCGAGGGCATCGTGTCGATCAAGACCGGTGGGTGCCCTGAGGACTGTCATTTCTGTTCCCAGTCGGGCCAGTTCACCTCTCCGGTGCGCTCGTTGTGGTTGAACATCCCTGAGCTGGTCAAGGCTGCTGAGCAGACCGCTGCGAGCGGGGCCAGTGAGTTCTGCATCGTGGCTGCGGTCCGTGGGCCTGATGAGCGGCTGATGACCCAGATGCGCGAGGGTGTCAAGGCGATCAAGCAGGCCGTGGACATCGAGGTCGCGGCCTCGTTGGGGATGCTGACCCAGGCACAGGTCGATGACCTGGTCGACATGGGTATCCACCGTTACAACCACAACCTCGAGACCGCGAAGAGCTTCTTCGCTCAGGTGGTGACCACTCACACCTGGCAGGAGCGTTGGGAGACCTGTGAGATGGTCCGTGCTTCGGGGATGGAGCTGTGCTGCGGGTGTCTGGTCGGGATGGGTGAGAGCCTTGAGCAGCGCGCGGAACTGGCTGCCCAGCTCGGGGCCCTGCAGCCTGACGAGGTCCCGCTGAACTTCCTCAACCCCAGGCCGGGTACACCGTTCGGTGAGCTGCCGCTGATGGAGTCGGGTGAGGCGTTGCGCACGATCGCGGCGTTCCGGCTCGCGCTGCCCCGCACGATCCTGCGCTACGCCGGTGGCCGCGAGCTGACCCTGGGCGACCTCGGCACCCGCGAGGGCCTGCTCGGCGGCATCAACGCCGTCATCGTGGGCAACTACCTCACCACCCTGGGCCGCGACCCATCCGAAGACCTCGCCCTACTCGCCGACCTCAAAATGCCGATCAAGGCACTCAGCAGCAGCCTGTGAGTCGGCTCGTGAGCGAGGTGTACTGCGGTCACTGCGGCGAACCGCTCGCCGCGGGCAGCCATGAGGCCTGCACTGAGCGGCTCCGGATGGAACCGCCCCGATTCTGCACGCACTGCCACCGCCGGATGACGGTCCAGGTGACGCCGACCTCGTGGTCGGCCCGATGTGTGGAGCACGGCGAGCTCGCCCAACCATGAGTACGGCGTCATGAGCAGGGGCGACCTCCTCGCGTTCGATCGCGAGCACCTGTGGCACCCGTACTCCTCGATGACCGCGCCCACTCGGGTGTACCCGGTGGCCTCGGCGTCGGGTGTTCGGCTTCGGCTCGAGGTCGACGGTGCCGAGGTCGAGGTCCTCGACGCGATGAGCTCGTGGTGGTGCGCGATCCACGGGTACGCCGTGCCGGAGCTCGATGCTGCCGTGACCGCCCAGCTCGGGAAGATGAGCCACGTGATGTTCGGCGGCCTGACCCACGAACCGGCGGTCGAGCTCGGTCTACGTCTGGTCGCGCTGGCCCCCGAGGGCCTGGACAAGGCGTTCTTCGCCGACTCCGGGTCGGTCTCGGTCGAGGTCGCCATGAAGATGGCATGGCAGGCGCAGTACAGCTCCGGGAAGCAGCGCTTCTTCACGATCCGCGGCGGCTACCACGGCGACACCTTCTCGCCGATGAGCGTCACCGACCCGGACGGCGGCATGCACTCCCTGTACGCCGGCATCGTGCCCGAACACGTCTTCGCCGACCGGCCGCCGGCGATCGGCGAACCGCTCGAGGACTGGAAGGGCGTCACCACCCGACTCTTCGACGAGCACGCCCACGAGATCGCGGCCGTGATCATCGAGCCGGTGCTCCAGGGTGCTGGCGGCATGCATGTGTACGACCCCGGCGCCGTACGCCACCTGGCCGAGCTCGCCCGGGCCCACGGAGCCCTGGTGATCTTCGACGAGATCGCCACGGGCCTCTGGCGCACGGGCACCGCGTGGGCTGGCGAGCAGGCCGGCGTCGTCCCGGACATCCTCTGCGTCGGCAAGGCATTGACCGGCGGCTACCTGACGCTCGCGGCGGTGCTGACCACCGGAGCGGTAGCCGCAGCAGTCGACGCCAGCCCGGCGCACGCCATGATGCACGGACCCACCTTCATGGCCAATCCGCTCGCCTGTGCCGTGGCCGCCGCGAACCTGGACCTGCTCGCGACCTACGACGCCGGTGCCCGCGTCCGGCGCATCAACGACGCCCTCACGACCGGGCTCTCCCCGGCCAGGGCCCTGGCCGGGGTCGCCGACGTCCGCACGGTGGGTGCCGTGGGAGTGATCGAGCTCGACAGCCCGGCTGACGTCGCAGCTCTGACCACCGCGAGCCTGCACCGTGGCGTTTGGATCCGCCCCTTCCGCAACCTGGTCTACACGATGCCGCCGTACGTGTGCACCGACCAGGACCTGGCCACCATCACCGCGGCGATGGTCGGCGCGGTCGAGGAGATCGGCCGATGAGCTCGTTCACGGACTGGCTGGCCCAGCGCGCGGCTGCCAGGGAGCAAGCCGGGCTGACGCGCTCGCTCTTCGCCAGCGACAAGGCCGGCCCGATGCTCGACCTCGCCGGCAACGACTACCTCGGACTGGCCCGGGATCCCCGCGTCGTCACGGCCGCGGCGAAAGCGGTCGAAGCGTACGGCGCCGGGGCCGGCGCGAGCCGCCTGGTCACCGGAACGCTCAGCATCCACGACCAGCTCGAGGAGGCTCTGGCCACCTTCACCGGGTTCGACACCGCGCTGGTCCTCTCCACCGGCTATCACGCGAACCTCGCCGTGGTCGCGGCACTGGCCGACGCCGACACGCTGATCGTCTCGGACGCGCACGTGCACGCCTCCCTGATCGACGCATGCCGGCTCTCCCGCGGCACGGTCACGGTGGCGGGCCACCACGACCTGGCAGCCGTTGAACTGGCGCTGCGCGAACGCACCCAGCCGCGTGCGCTGGTCCTCGTCGAGACGATCTACTCGGTGCTCGGAGACGCAGCACCCCTCCACGCACTGGCCGGACTGTGCCAGCAGTACGACGCCGTCCTGGTCGCCGACGAGGCCCACGCCCTCGGCGTGTGCGGCGACGGCGGCCGCGGCCTGCTCGCCGCCGCCGGCCTGGCCGGGGCCGACCACGTGATCGCCACCCTCACGCTGAGCAAGTCGCTGGGCGCCCAGGGCGGCGCGGTGCTCGCCGGTGGCGCGGTCCGCGAGCACCTGGTGAACACTGCGCGCCCCTTCATCTACGACACCGGCCTGGCCCCCGCAGCAGCCGGTGGGGCGCTGGCCGCCCTGGACGTCATCGCCGAAGAACCGGAACGTGTCGCCCGGGTCCGCGAGGTGGCCGCGGTGCTCGCCCAGGCCTGCGGCGTGCCGGCTCCGTCCGGGGCGGTTCTCGCCGTGTCCATGCCGGGCCCGCACGAAGCGGTCACAGCGGTCGAGGCAGCGGCCGCTCAGGGCCTGCGAATCGGTTGCTTCCGGCCGCCCTCCACCCCGGACGGCATCTCGCGCCTGCGCCTGACCGCGCACGCCGACCTGACCGAGGGTGAGCTCAACCGCGCGACTGCGGTTCTCGGCGGCCTGCTGCCATGACCGTGTGGTTCGTCACCGGGACCGACACCGGCGTCGGCAAGACCGTCGCGACGGCCGCATTGGTCGTCGCCCTGCGCGACGCCGATCTCATGCCGTACGTCATCAAGCCGGCTCAGACCGGAGTCGGGCCCGACGAACCCGGGGACCTCGACGACGTTCGCCGGCTGGTCGGCGCTGTCGCGGGGCACGAGGGAACCCGGCTACGGGCGCCGCTCGCGCCCGACACCGCAGCCCGCCTCGAAGGCGTCGAGCTTCCCGACCTGCGCGCGCAGCGCGACGCGGTCGTAGCCGCGGCGATCGAGCACGAGGTCGTGGTCGAGGGAGCCGGGGGCGTCCTGGTGAATCTCGGTACCCACTGGAACGTGCTCGACCTCGCGCAGGCCGTGGCCCATGCCGGCCACCACGTCGTCTTCCTGGTCGTCGCGCGCGCCGGGCTCGGCACGTTGAACCACGCCGCCCTCACGGTCCAGGCCATCCAGCGACGCGAGCTCGAGGTCGGTGGACTGGTGATCGGCAGCTGGCCGCAGGAACCGGATCTCGCCGCCGAACACAACTTCCTCGATCTTCCGCTGCTGACCGGCGTCAGCCTGCTGGGCCGGATCCCGGCTGATGCCGGCCGCCTGGACACGCAGGAGTTCACCGCGCAAGCGGCGAGCTGGATCACGTTGCCGGCGTAGCTGTTCAGACCACGTCGCGCAACCTCGTACCGCGACCCGCCCGGATTTCCGACCTTCTTCACCAGCCTTCGGCCGAGACGGGCTGAATCACACCTGCTGGCACGATTCAGTCGAGCAGCGACTCGATCTGCGCTGACTGACGCTGCAACGCCCGCAGGTGCGGAGCCACCGACGGGTGCCCGAACTTGCCGGCCAGCGCGCCGGCTCCCGGGGCGACGCGCGACAGCGCCCACTCGGCGCGACTGAAGACGGTGTACACGCTCATCACGACCGCGGCGATCCGAACCTGTTCACCGTCGACGACCACACCTTCCTCGCCGATCCCGCCGAGGAAGGTGTCGAGCAGAACCTCGAAGTCCTCGCGGGTGGAGAGCGAGTAGTACCCCAGATCGGTGCCGATCGGCCCGGTTCCGAAGCCTTGCCAGTCGACAGCCACCACGTCGGAACCGCGGCTGGCGACGAAGTTCGCCGGGACCGCATCCCCGTGCAGCCGGCCGTGCGGCCCGGCGTCGCGACGGTCGAGCCAGGCCGAACGGTGCTCCCAGAGGTGCTCGGCAACGTCGGCCAGGGTCGTGCGCCCCAACGTCGGCCAACCGCCGCGCTCCTCGGCGATCGCCAGTCGGTCGGTGAGCGTGCGTCTGGCAGCCCAGCCGGGGACCTCGGCGGCTGCAGCCGCGAACCGGCCGAGCGACCGCGCGACGAACAGCGCCGGGGGCGGGTCGGCGACGATCTCCTCGGTCCACAACGTGGCACCTTCGTCGTCCTCCTCGCACCGCAGGAAGGCCGCGGGGACGAGACCCGGGCCGTTGACGGGGGCCGGGTCGAGGGCGACCTCGAGCTCACGACGCCAGTACCCGGCATGCGTGCGATCCGAGAGCAACGGCGGATCATCGCCCGACGGGCGGCGCAAGCGCTTGATGATCGCCGGCCGTCCACGCTCGGTGCCTCGCCAGAGCCCGACGGTGGCCGCGCCACCGCCGACGGCAGGCATTGAGGTCCACGAGGGATCCGGCTGCCACATCCGCGATCTCCTCACCTCAGGCGTTGGTGACCGTCATCCTGACAGAGCAGGCGTCGAGGATCGCCTCCTCGAGCACGGTGCGTCGTGGGTCGGGCACCGTGAGGAACTCCCCGACGACGAGGGCAGCCACGGACTGCAGGCGAACGTCCGCGAGCACGGCGTCCACCGCGCCCGCATCACCACCGACCACCAGGGCCGGAACCGACCCGATCAGCCGGGAAGCGTGATCGGCCGCGGCCTCGAAGGCGGCCCTGGCCTGGTTGTCCCGTCGGCGGGCGAACCGCTGCTGGCTCTGTCCCCCGGCCTTGGTCCGTCCCTGCACGTGCCGCTGCCCGACCTTGGACTCGACGACGCTGGTCCCGGTGAGCCGCGCGACCGCGAACCCGCCCTTGCGCACCAGCAGCACGCCCCACGCGTCGGGAGCGACACACGCCGCGACGAACGCGCCAGGGTCGGGCGGACCGGCGTAGACCCTGGAGAACGGCGGCGAAGCCACGAATGTCGACCCGTCCTCGGCAACGCCGGTCAGGGCGCCGGCTTCGACCTCGAGCGTGGTCTCCCCATGGCGGGTACCAAAATTCTCCAGCCACCGGTGCAGGCGCGGTGGTGAGACCGCGACCATGGTCACCAAGGTTTCGGCCCGCGGCCAACCTCTTCGGGTCTCAGTGTCGCTCGTTCCTCGCGACACTGGGCATCAGACATTGAAACCCAAAGCCCGCAGCTGCTCGCGGCCGTCGTCGGTGATCTTGTCCGGACCCCACGGCGGCATCCAGACCCAGTTGATGGTCACATCACCGACCAGGCCCTCGAGGGCGGTATTGGTCTGGTCCTGGATCACGTCGGTCAGCGGGCACGCTGCCGACGTCAGGGTCATGTCGAGCACGAGGTTCGAGGAGGCGTCCAGGTTGACGCCGTACACGAGGCCGAGGTCGACAACGTTGATCCCGAGCTCGGGGTCGACGACGTCCTTCATCGCCTCCAGCACGTCGTCCTCGGTGGCTGTGGCGATGCCACCACCGAGCTCAACCTCGGGCAGGTCACTGTGATCGGTCATGAGCTCACTCCTTGGGCTTGCAGGGCAGCGTCCTTGAACGCCATCCAGGACAACAGGGCGCACTTCACCCGGGCCGGGAACTTCGCCACTCCGGCGAACGCGATCCCGTCCTCGAGCACGTCTTCATCGGGCTCCACCTGGCCCTTGCCCTGCATCAGCTCCAGGAACGCGGCATGCGCCTCGAGCGCCTCGGGCAGGGGCTTGCCGATCACCAGGTCGGTCATCACCGAGGCGGACGCCTGGCTGATCGAGCACCCCTCGGCGGCGTAGGAGACGTCCACGACCGTCACCCCGTCGAGGTGCACCCGCAGGGTCACCTCGTCTCCGCAGGTGGGATTCACGTGGTGCACCTCGGCCTCGAAGGGCTCACGCAGACCCGCGTGGTGCGGAGTCCGGTAGTGGTCCAGGATGATCTCCTGGTACAGCGAATCGAGATCCATCAGCCGACCTTGAAGTAGGACTTGGTGTACTCGAGCCCGTCGATCAGGGCATCGATCTCGGCCGGCTCGGTGTACAGGTAGGACGACGCACGGGTCGAGGCCTGCACCCCGAAGCGTCGGTGCGCGGGCTTGGCGCAGTGGTGACCCGCCCGTACGGCGATCCCCCGGCTGTCCAGCAGCTGCGCCACGTCGTGCGGATGCACGCCCGCCAGCTCGAACGACACGGCGCCACCACGACGGGCCGCGTCGAGCGGTCCCAGCACCGAGACACCGGACACGGACGCCAGACCGGCCAGCAGGTAACGCGTGATCGCCACCTCGTGCGCATGGATCGCATCGAGCCCGATGTGCGAGAGGTAGTCCAGCGCGGCACCCAGGCCGACGGCCTCGACGATCGGCGGCGTGCCGGCCTCGAACTTGTGCGGGATCGGCGCCCAGGTCGACTTCTCCATCGTCACGGTCGCGATCATCTCGCCACCGCCCAGGAACGGCGGGTAGGCGTTCAGCAGCTCGCTGCGACCCCAGAGCACCCCGATGCCGGTGGGACCGGTCACCTTGTGCCCGGTGAACGCCACGAAGTCGGCGCCGACGGCCTGGACGTCGATCGGCAGCTGCGGTGCAGCCTGGGAGGCGTCGAGCACCACGACCGCACCGACCTCGTGCGCCCGACGAGCGATCTCGGCGACCGGGTTGATGGTGCCGAGCATGTTGGAGACCCAGGTCAGGGCGACGACCTTGGTCCCGGGCACCAGTAGTTCGTCGATGTTGGACAGGTCGAGCTCGCCGTCGTCGGTGATCCCGAACCAGCGCAGCTCCGCTCCGGCGCGCTCCGTGGCGAGCTGCCACGGCACGATGTTGGAGTGGTGCTCCATCTCGGTGATGACGACCCGGTCCCCGGGCCCGAGCGGGACCGTGCGGGCGACCAGGTTGAGCGCCTCGGAGGCGTTCTTGGTGAAGATGACCTCGTCGCGCGACGGCGCGTTCAGGAAGGCCGCGACGGTGTCCCGGGCACCCTCGAACGCCGCGGTGGACTCGGCGCCGAGCTGGTGCATCGCGCGCGCGATGTTCGCGTTGTGCCGCTCGAGGTGGTCGACCATCGCGTCGATCACGACCTGCGGCTTCTGCGAGGTGTTGGCGCTGTCGAGGTACACCAGCTTGTGCCCACCATCGAGCGTCCGCTCAAGGATCGGGAAGTCCTTGCGGATCACATCAAGGTCGGGCAGCAAGCCGTCCACGTTCAGACCGCCGCGCTCACGAAGCGGTCGTAACCGTTGGCCTCCAGCTCGTCAGCCAGCTCCGGGCCGCCCTCCTCGGCGACCTGGCCGTTGACGAACACGTGCACGAAGTCGGGCGTGATGTAGCGCAGGATCCGGGTGTAGTGCGTGATCAGCAGGACACCCTTGTCACCGTTCTGCTTGAAGCGGTTGACGCCCTCGGACACGATCTTGAGCGCGTCGATGTCCAAGCCCGAGTCGGTCTCGTCGAGCACGGCCACCTTCGGATCCAGCAGCTCGAGCTGCACGATCTCGTGACGCTTCTTCTCGCCGCCCGAGAAGCCCTCGTTGACGTTGCGGGTCGCGAACGCGTTGTCCATCTTGACGCGGTCCATCGCTGCGTTGACCTCCTTGACCCAGGTGCGCAGCTTGGGGGCTTCACCGTCGATGGCGGTCTTGGCGGTCCGCAGGAAGTTCGTGACCGAGACGCCCGGGACCTCGACCGGGTACTGCATCGCCAGGAACAGCCCGGCGCGCGCCCGCTCGTCGACGGTCATCGCCAGCACGTCGACCCCGTCCAGGGTCACCGATCCCGACGTGACGTGGTACTTGGGGTGACCCGCGATCGAGTACGCGAGCGTCGACTTGCCCGAGCCGTTAGGACCCATGATCGCGTGCGTCTCGCCGTCCCGGATGGTCAGGTTGACGCCCTTCAGGATCTCCTTGGGGCCGTCGTCAGTGTCCACTGAGACGTGCAGGTCCTTGATCTCCAGCGTTGCCATTACTTTTCTCCTAGATCAACGAGTACGTCGTCACCGGTGATCTTCACCGCGAAGACAGGAACAGGTTCGGTGGCCGGCGGGCCGAGCGGCTTGCCGGTTCGGAGGTCGAAGCGGGACCCGTGCATCCAGCACTCGATCTCGCAGCCCTCCACGTCGCCCTCGGACAGAGCGACAGCCGCGTGGCTGCACTCGTCCTCGACGGCGAACACGTCGTCGCCGCTGCGCACGATCGCGACATCGAGGCCGTCGACCTCGACGCGCACAGCCGAGCCGGGAGCGAGTTCCGCCAGTGAGCAGGCACGAACGAACCCCACCTCAGAGAGCCTTCAGCACGTTCTTGCTCAGCTCGGCCTCGACCGTCTCGGCGAGCTTCGACTCCAGCGACTCGACCCCGATCCGGCGGATCAGGTCGTGGAAGAAGCCATGCACGACGAGGCGACGGGCCTCGAACTCCTCGATCCCGCGCGAACGCAGGTAGAAGAGCTGTTCGTCATCGAAGCGGCCGGTCGCCGAGGCGTGCCCTGCGCCCTCGATCTCGCCGGTCTCGATCTCCAGGTTCGGAACCGAGTCGGCACGGCACCCGTCGGTCAGGACCAGGTTGCGGTTCTCCTCGTAGGTCTCGATGCCTTCGGCGATCTTGCGGATCAGGACGTTGCCGATCCAGACCGTGTGGGCGCCGTGGCCCTGCAGCGCGCCCTTGTAGACGACGTTGCTCTTCGTCTTCGGGGCGGTGTGGTCCACGAACAACCGGTGCTCGATGTGCTGACCCTCGTCGGCGAAGTACATGCCGAGCATCTCCACGGAACCACCCGGGCCCGAGTACTCGGCCGTGGCGTCGTGGCGCACCACGTCACCACCGAAGGACACCGAGACGTGCTTGAGGTTCGCGTCGCGGCCGACCCGGGCGTGATGGGTGGCGTGGTGCACCGCGTCGTCGGCCCAGTCCTGAACGGTGACGAAGGTCAGGTCGGCACCGTCCTCGACCAGGATCTCGACGTTCTCGGCCCAGGTGGCCGACCCGGAGTACTCCACGACCACGGTACTGCGGCTGTGCCGTCCGGCACGCACCAGCAGCTGGCCCGCCGAGGCGAGCTCGGTGCCGGTGCCGATCAACCGGACCGTCGCAGCGCGGTCGCCGGCGTAGTCCTCGGGAATGGTGATCTCGAAGACGGACTTCGCGGCCGCCCACGCCCGGGCCGAGACCCGGTCCGACGGCACCAGCCCGGCGATCCCGCGCGCGGACTGCGCGACCGGGACCGACGTAGCGGCGATGCCGTCGGGGAGGTCGACCTCGACCTTGTACTCCTCGCCCTCGAGCGACGCATCGGAGTGCAGCCCGCGCAGCCGCTTGAGCGGAGTGAAGCGCCAGATCTCCTCCATCCCCGTCGGCACGGGGTGGTCAGCCAGGTCGAAGGACCCGTCCGGGTGCAGGTGTGACTCCACGCGCTCGACCTCGAGAGCGTTGGACAAGCCCACTGCCGTTGACACTGTGGCCGTCATCCGACAGCACCCTCCATCTGCAGTTCGATCAGGCGGTTGAGCTCGAGCGCGTACTCCATCGGGAGCTCCTTGGCGATGGGCTCGACGAAGCCGCGGACGATCATCGCCATCGCCTCGT